>JBKPLI010000252.1:0-13875 GCA_046731555.1 Actinomycetota bacterium
GTGATCGGCGCGGGCTGCGTCGTCGACCCGGAGGTGCTGCTCGGCGAGCTCGACGACCTCGCACAGCGCGGCATCGACACGAGCGTCGTCGTGCTCTCCGGCAACGCGCACCTGATCATGCCGTGGCACGTCGCGATCGACCAGGCGTCGGAGCGCCGCCTCGGCAAGCTGCAGATCGGCACGACGCGACGCGGCATCGGCCCCGCGTACGCCGACAAGGCCGCGCGCATCGGGATCCGCGTGCAGGACCTGCTCGACACGAAGATCCTGCGGCAGAAGATCGAGGTCGCGCTGACGGAGAAGAACCTGTGGCTCGAGCGGATCTACGAGACCGACGGCTTCGAGCTCGAGGAAGTGTGGTCGCAGTACGCCGGCTACGCCGAGCGGCTCGCGCCGTACGTCGGCGACACGTCGCTCCTCGTCGACCGCGCGCTGCGCGAGGGCAAGCACGTGCTGTTCGAAGGGGCGCAGGCGACGCTCCTCGACCTCGACCACGGCACGTATCCGTTCGTCACGTCGTCGAACCCCATCGCGTCGGGCGCGGCGACCGGCATCGGCATCGGCCCGACGCGCATCGACCGCGTGCTCGGCGTGACGAAGGCGTACGTGACCCGCGTCGGCGAGGGGCCGTTCCCGTCCGAGATCGAGGGGCAGGACCAGGAGAGGCTGCGCGAGCTCGGGGGCGAGTTCGGCACTGTCACGGGCCGCACGCGCCGCTGCGGCTGGCTCGACCTCGTCGCGCTGCGCTTCGCGGTACGCGTGAACGGCATCACGTCGCTGGCGCTCACGAAGCTCGACGTCCTGTCGTCGTTCGCCGAGCTGCCCGTCTGCGTCGCGTACCGGCTGCCGACGGGCGAGGAGACGCGCGACTTCCCTGCGCACCAGAGCGACTTCCACCACGCGCGGCCGGTGTGGGAGACGCTCGAAGGCTGGCAGCAGCCCCTCGACGTGGCGACGTCCCGCGACGAGCTGCCGGCGTCGGCGCAGCGCTACGTCGACTTCGTCGAGCGCGAGCTCGAGGTGCCGGTCGAGCTGGTCGGCGTCGGCGCGGCGCGCGAGCGCGTCCTCGCCTAGCGCAGCCGGGCGAGATCCTCGCGCGTGTCGACGTCGGCGAGCAGCCGTTCGTCGACCTCGACGAACGCGACGTCCAGCTCCGGGTAGGCGCCCTTGAGCGAACGTTGCCCGCTTCCGAGCCGGCGCTCGAGCACCGGCAGCGCGCTCTTCGCCCACGCGCCGGGCAGCGGGCCGGTGTGCGGAACGCCCGCGTCGCGGCAGCGCTCGCCGAGGTCGCGCAGCACGTCGGCGGTCACGAACGGGCAGTCGACCGGCAGGAACACGGCGACGTCGTTGCGCGCGGCGCGCAGCCCCGCGACGACGCCGGCGATCGGTGCGCGGACGTCCGTGCCGTCGTCGCGCACCTCGAACGGCACGTCGAGCTCGCCGGCCTTGCCGAACGCGAGCCGTTCGTCGCACGCCTCGCCGAGCACGCGCCAGGCGCGCGCGGCCAGCGTCTCGCCGTCGACCTCCGCGAGCGCCTTCGGCGCGCCGAAGCGGACGCTCGCACCGCCGAGCAGGAGCACGCCCGTCAGGGCTCGACGCGCCACGGCTCCGTGTAGACGTTCAGCCGCCCGTCGCGCACGAAGCCGCATAGCGTGACCCCGCGGTCGCGCGCGAGGTCGACGGCGAGCGACGACGGCGCCCCCACGGCGACGAGGACCGGGCAGCCGGCGACGGCCGCCTTCTGCACGAGCTCGAACGACAGCCGTCCGCTCACGCACAGAATCGCGTCGCGCAGCGGCAGCCGGTCGGCGAGGAACGCCCACCCGACGACCTTGTCCATGGCGTTGTGCCGACCGACGTCCTCGCGCAGGCAGAGCAGCGTGCCGTCGCGGTCGAAGAGACCGGTCGCGTGCACGCCGCCGGTCGCCGCGAACGCGGCCTGCGCGTCGCGCAGCCGGTCGGGCAGTGCGGCCACGAGCGCAGCGGACACGCGCAGCGGGCTCTCGACCCGCGGCGCCTCGACCGCGACCGCCTCGAGCGCACCCTTGCCGCACACGCCGCACGACGACGACGTGTAGAAGCTCCGGCGCAGACGGTCGGTGTCGAAGCCGGGCGCCTCGACGTCGACCGCGTTGGCCGCGAGGTCGTCCGGCAGCCGCGCCGCCCGCGGCCGCAGCCCCTCGGAGAGGCAGAACCCGAGCGCGAGCTCCTCGTCGTGCCCCGGCGTGCGCATCGTGACCGCGACGGGCTCGCCGCCGATCCGGATCTCGAGCGGCTCCTCGACCGCGACGACGTCCTCGGCCTCGCCGCCCGGAAGGCGCCGCACCTCGACGCGCGCGGTCGTGTACGGCGGCGCGTGGGTCACGTGCGCGGTCCTCCGCGAGGCACGACTGGAGGCTACCGCCGTCGCACTCGGTGCAGATCCGGCACGGAGCCGGCACACCGCCGTGACACGCGAGCGGTTACCGTGGCCCGTAGGGGCGCATCGAGCACGTCACACTCTCGGCGCACTTCCGTGACACTCGCGTGACAGGCGTCGCCGGGGAGGGGCGCGTCTGAGACACGGCGTAGACTCGCCGCGTGAACGTCCTGATCGTCGGCTCCGGCGCCCGCGAGCACGCGCTCGCATGGCGGATCGCGCAGAGTCCGGCGCTGGGGACCCTGCACGCCGCGCCGGGCAATCCGGGCATCGCCGCGCTCGGCTCGTGCCACCCGGTCCGGGCCGACGACGCCGACGGGCTGCTCGGCCTCTGCCGGGCGCACGAGATCGACCTCGCGATCGTGGGTCCGGAGGCGCCGCTCGTCGCCGGCGTCGCGGACGAACTCCGGCATGCCGGCGTCGCGGTCTTCGGGCCCGGCGCCGAGGCGGCCCGCATCGAGGGCTCGAAGACGTTCGCGAAGGACGTGATGCGAGCGGCCGACGTGCCTGCCGCGCGGGCGCTGCCCGTCGCGCGGCCGCCCTGCGTCGTGAAGGCCGACGGGCTCGCGTCGGGCAAGGGCGTCTTCGTGTGCCGCACGCGGGAGGAGGTCGACGCCGGCGTGCGCGCGGCGGCGGGGCACGGCAGCCGACTCGTCGTGGAGGAGCTGCTCGAGGGCGACGAGGTGTCGCTCTTCGCGCTGTCCGACGGGCAGCGCGTCGTCCCGCTCGCGGCGGCGCAGGACTTCAAGCGCATCGGCGACGGCGACGTCGGCCCGAACACCGGCGGCATGGGCGCCTACTCCCCCGTGCCCTGGCTCGACGACACCGAGGCGCTCGTCGAGTCGATCCACAAGCCGGTCGTCGACGAGCTCGCGCGGCGCGGCACGCCGTTCGTCGGGTGCCTCTTCGCGGGGCTGATGATGACCGAGGACGGGCCGCGCGTCCTCGAGTTCAACGCGCGCTTCGGCGACCCCGAGACGCAGGTGCTCATGCCGCGGCTCGAGGGCGACGTGCTCTCCGCGCTCGCGGCCGCGGCGAACGGCGACGTCTCCGGCGCGACCCTCGGCGTGCACCCGGACGCGGCCGTCACGGTGGTGCTGGCCGGGCCGACGTACCCGGAGCGGAGCGACTACGCCGGCGCCGCGATCGACGGCCTCGACGACGCGGAGGAGGACGGCGCTCTCGTCTTCCACGGCGGGACGGCCGTGCGCGACGGGCAGCTCGTCACGAACGGCGGCAGGATCCTCTCGGTGACGGCGCTCGGCGACAACGTGCACGACGCGCGGGAGCGCGCGTACGCGGCGGTCGAGAAGGTGACGTTCGAGGGTGCGCGCTTCCGGCGCGACATCGCGGCGGTCGCGAGTGGCTGAGGCGCTCGTCGGGATCCTCGTCGGCTCCGAGTCGGACCGCGAGCGGATGAAGGCCGCGCTGGACGAGCTCGACGCACGCGAGATCCCGTGGGAGTTCGAGGTGCGCTCGGCGCACCGCAATCCCGACGCCGTGGCGGAGTACGCGCGCGGCGCGGCCGGGCGTGGGATCAAGGTGCTGATCTGCGGCGCGGGCCTCGCGGCCGCGCTGCCGGGCGTGGTCGCCGCGCACAGCGAGCTGCCGGTGATCGGCGTGCCGCTGCGGTCGTCGCTCAGCGTGCTCGACGGGCTCGACGCGCTGCTCTCGATCGCGCAGATGCCGCCCGGGGTGCCTGTCGCGACGGTGGGCGTCGACAACGCGAAGAACGCCGCCGTGCTGGCGGCCCGCATCCTCGCGTTGTGATCCGCCTGGCCGTGCTCGCCGCGGCGGCCGCGATTGGGGTCGCGGCGGGGTCGACGGCGACCGGCGTGCGGGTCACGGTGGACGACGGCGAGGTTCGGTACATCGAGGGGTACGTCTGGTTCCTCGGCCTCGACGGGCGGCACCGCATCGTGCGCGCGCGGACGGCGACGCTGCGCGCAGCCGCGGGCTGGCACGTGGTGTCGAGCTACGTGCGCCCGTGCGACGGGAACTGCAGCGTGCTCGACGGGCCGACGAACCCGTGCAAGACGCGCGTGCGGTTCATCGCGGAGCGCGTGCGGCGCGCCGTCGTGCACCTCCGCGCGAGCGGCACCTGCCGGATCGAGCTGCGTGGCTGACGCGGCGCTCGTCGAGCTCGCGTCGGCGCTCGTCGCGATCGACTCCGTGAACCCGGATCTCGTGCCGGGCGGCGCCGGCGAGCGCGAGGCCGCCGGGTACGCGGCGGGGTGGCTGCGCGACCGCGGCCTCGAGGTCGAGCTCGTGGGCGACGACGCGCGGCCGTCCGTGATCGCGACGGCGCGCGGGACGGGCGGCGGGAAGACGCTGCTCCTGAACGGGCACCTCGACACCGTCGGCGTGGCCGGGGTTGAGGCGCCGTTCGAGCCGCGCGTCGCCGACGGTCGTTTGTACGGCCGCGGCGCCTACGACATGAAGGCCGCGGTCGCGGCCGCGATGGCCGCGGTCGTCGAGGCGTGCGCGCTCGGCCTGGCGGGCGACGTCGTGCTGACGGCGGTCGCCGACGAGGAGGTCGGGTCGATCGGCACCGAGGCGGTGCTGGAGCGTGTGACGGCGCACGCGGCGATCGTCTGCGAGCCGACCGAGCTGCGGCTCGCGGTCGCCCACCGCGGCTTCGCCGGCTTCGAGATCGAGACGCACGGCCGCGCGGCGCACGGCTCGCGGCCCGATCTGGGGATCGACGCGATCGCGAAGATGGGCCGCGTGCTCGTCGAGCTGGAGGCGCTCGGCGACCGGCTGCTCGCGGGAGCCCCGCACCCGCTGCTCGGTCCGGGCTCGCTGCACGCGTCGTTGATCGAGGGCGGCCAGGAGTACTCGAGCTACCCGGAGCGGTGCCTCGTCACGGGCGAGCGGCGGCTGCTGCCGCGCGAGTCGACCGCCGATCTCGAGACGGAGCTGCAGGACGTACTTGCGCGTGCGCGGGAGGCGGACCCGTCGCTGCAGGTCGAGGCGCGGTTGCTGCTCTCGCGCGACGCGTTCGAGATCGATGCGGGCCACGAGCTCGTTCGGACGCTCGCCGCGGCCGCCGGCGAGCCCGAGATCGTGGGCCTGCCGTTCTGGGCCGACTCCGGGCTGACGGCGGCGGCCGGCATCCCGACCGTGCTCTTCGGCCCGGCGGGCGAGGGTGCGCACGCACTGGTCGAGTGGGTCGACCTCGAGTCGGTCGAGCGCTGCCGCGACGTGTACGTCGCCGTCGCGCGGGCCGTCTGCGGATGACCGCCTGAGCCGCCTCTAGACTGGCCCGGTGATCGCGCGCTACTCGCGGCCGGAGATGAGCCGGATCTGGTCGGAGGAAGGGAAGCTCGCGCGGTGGCTCGACGTCGAGCTCGCAGCGCTCGACGGGTGGGCCGCGGTCGGCACGCTGCCGCCCGACGACGTCGACGCGATCCGGTCGCGTGTGCAGGTGCCGACGCCCGAGCGGGTCGCGGAGATCGAACGGACGACCGACCACGACACGGCGGCGTTCGTCGACGCGGTGACCGAGCAGCTCGGGCCTGAGGGGCGCTGGGTGCACTTCGGGCTGACGTCGTCCGACGTGGTCGACACCGCGCTCGCGCTCCAGATCCGCGACGCGGGCGCGCTGATCGTCGCCGGCATCGACCGCGCCTTCGACGCCGTCGTGCGGCGGGCGGAGGAGCATCGCGGCTCGATCTGCATCGGCCGTTCGCACGGGATCCACGCCGAGCCGACGACGTTCGGTTGGAAGCTCGCCGGGTGGGCGTTCGAGCTCGACCGCGCGCGGACGCGCCTCGTCAACGCGCTCGAGGCGAACCGCGTCGGGCAGCTGTCCGGCACCGTTGGGACGTACGCGCAGCTCGACCCGGAGGTCGAGCGCATCGCGTGCGAGCGGCTCGGTCTCGAGCCCGATCCCGTGTCGACGCAGGTGATCGCGCGCGACCGGCACGCGGAGCTGCTGTCGGCGCTCGCGCTGTGCGCCACGTCGCTCGACCGGTTCGCGACCGAGATCCGCCACCTCGCGCGGACGGAGGTGCGCGAGGTCGAGGAGCCGTTCGCAGCCGGCATGAAGGGATCGTCGGCGATGCCGCACAAGCGGAACCCGAAGGTCGCCGAGCGCGTCTCCGGGCTCGCGCGCGTCGTACGGAGTGCGGCGTTCGTCGGGTTCGAGAACGTCGTGCTCTGGCACGAGCGCGACATCTCGCATTCGTCGGCCGAGCGCGTCGTCGTCCCGGACGCGTTCCTCGCGCTCGACTACATGCTCGACCGGTTTGCGTGGATCGTCGACGGGCTCGTCGTGTATCCCGACCGAATGCTGCGGAATCTCGAGGCCTCGCACGGCCTCGTTTTCTCGCACCGGCTGCTGCTCGCGCTCGTGGACGCCGGCCTTGACCGCGACGCCGCGTACCGGCTCGTGCAGCGAAACGCCATGAGCGCATGGGACGAGGAGCGCGACTTCCGCGAGCTCGTCTCCGCCGACCCCGAGATCACCTCGCGCCTCGACGCCGACGCGCTCGAGCATGCCTTCGACCTCGCCGCGACGGTCGCGCACGTCGACGTCGCGTTCGACCGCCTACGCACCCTCGTCCGGAAGGAGGAACCCGTCCATGCCTGAGGCAGCACTCCACGTCGGGAGCGGAAAGGTTCGCGAGCTGTACGCGCTCGACGACGACCGCCTGCTCCTCGTCGCCAGCGACCGCATCTCCACGTTCGACGTGGTGCTGCCGACGGAGATCCCGGACAAGGGCCGCGTGCTCACCGGCCTCTCGGGCTTCTGGTTCGCGCGGACGGAGTCGATCGTCCCGAATCACCTGCTCGCGCTGCGCGACGACGGCCGCTCGACCGAGTGCCGCCGGCTCGAGATGCTGCCGATCGAGTGCGTCGTCCGCGGCTACCTCTCGGGCTCGGGCTGGAAGGACTACCTCGCGACGGGCGAGGTCTGCGGGCACACGCTCCCGGAAGGTCTGACCGAGTCGGCGCAGCTCGAGCGGCCGATCTTCACGCCTGCGACGAAGGCGCAGACCGGGCACGACGAGAACATCGACCGCGCCGCGGCCGTCGCGCTCGTCGGCGAGGAGCGGTTCGACGAGGTGGAGCGCCTCGCGCTCGAGCTCTACTCGTGGGTGTCGGACTACGCGCGGGCGCGCGGAATCGTCCTCGCGGACACGAAGCTCGAGTTCGGGGTCGATGCCGACGGCCGGCTCGTCCTCGCCGACGAGGTGTTCACGCCGGATTCCTCCCGCTTCTGGCCCGCCGACGAGTACGCACGCGGCGGCCCGCAGCCGTCGTTCGACAAGCAGTTCGTGCGCGACTACTGCGAGACGCTCGGCTGGGACAAGACGCGGCCCGGCCCGGCGTTGTCCGAGGACGTCGTCGCCGGGACGCGCGCGCGCTACGTCGAGGCGTTCGAGCGCCTCACGGAGATCTCCTTCGACGACTACCTCGCCGACCCCGAGGTCGTGCTGCGGTGAGAGCAACGGTGCTCGTCCGGCCGAAGGCCGGGATTCTCGACCCGCAGGGTGAGGCGGTCCAGACGTCGCTGCGCCACCTCGGCTTCGCGGTGGACGAGGCGCGCGTCGGCCGGCTCGTCGAGCTCGAGGTCGACGCGACGGACGCGGACGAGGCACGCGCCGCGATCGAGCGGATGTGCGAGCAGCTGCTCGCGAACCCGCTGATCGAGAGCTATGCGATCGAGCTCGAGGACGACCGCGCGTGAGCCACGCGGAGCCGCGCCCGCGCGTCGCCGTCGTCGTCTTCCCAGGCTCGAACGACGACCGCGACGCGCAGCTCGCACTCGACGGGCTCGGTGCCGACGCGACCCGCGTCTGGCACGGCGAGTCCGACCTGCCGGATGCGACGGCAGCCGTCGTTCTCCCGGGTGGGTTCTCGTACGGCGACTACCTGCGCTGCGGCGCGATCGCGCGGTTCTCGCCCGTCATGCGAGCCGTGCACGCGTTCGCCGGCGACGGCGGCCTCGTGCTCGGGATCTGCAACGGCTTCCAGATCCTCACCGAGGCCGGCCTGCTGCCGGGAACGCTCCGCCCGAACGAATCGCTCTCGTTCGTGTGCCGCGACGTGCGCATCCGCGTCGAGCGCGACGACCTCCCGTTCGCCGCGCGCTGCAACACGGGCGACGAGCTGACGATCCCCGTCAAGCACGGCGAAGGCTGCTGGTTCGCAGACGAGGAGCTGGTCGCGGAGCTCGATGCGAACGGTCAACTCGTCCTCCGCTACGCGGCCGGCGAGAACCCGAACGGGGCGGTCGCCGACGTCGCCGGCGTCGTGAACACCGACGGCAACGTGCTCGGGCTCATGCCGCATCCGGAGCACGCAGTCGATCCGCTGCTCGGCTCGGCCGACGGCGCGCGCCTGCTCGGCTCGCTCGTCGACGCTGCTCGGTTGTCGGCCGCGGCGCTCGTCTAGGCGGCTCCGTCGATCGGAAGGCCGAGCGCCTCGGCGAGCCCCGGCCGCGCGGCGAGCGCGGTCCGCAGCTTGTCGAGGTCCTTGACGCGGAAGGTGACCGGGCCGCGCCGGGCCGCGCCGCCGGTCGTGTACGCGAAACGGACGAGCCGCTCGCCGCGGTCGTTCTCGAGCAGCTGGACGACCGAGGCGAAGCGCTTGTCGCCGGTGCGCTGCGGGAGCGAGATCTCCTCGACGATCTCCGCGGCGCCCCATGGAGTGGCGGTCTTGGAAGGCATGCAACGACCGTAGCCGGGAAGCTGTGACGCGTTTGACACGCCTCTGCAACAAGTGTGTGCCGAACGTTCCCCATGTTTGGAAGGCGCCGATCCGGTCGATGCGACACGGAACGATGAGGTTCCTCACGCACCCGCGCGCGAAGCTGCTCGTGGCAATTGGCGCCGCCCTCGTCGCGGGCGCCGCCGGCGCTCCTGCGCACGCCGCGCCCGGCGTGAAGTACGGCATCCACGACGACGCGTGGCTGCGGGACGGCCCCGGCTCGCTCGAGCAGCGCCTCTCGACCCTGAACTCGCTCGGCGTCGAGCTCGTCCGTTACAACCTGCGCTGGAACGTCATCGCGCCGAAGCGCCCGGCGGCCGCCACCGACGACGAGGACGCGGCGTACCACTGGGAGGCCGACGACGCGATCGTGAACGGGCTCCGCGCGCACGGGATCGGCGTCGTGCTCGGCTTCGTCGGCACACCGCGCTGGGCCAACGGCGGCCGCGGCCCGAACTACGCTCCGAACAGCGCGAGCAGCACCGGCAGCTTCGCGACCGCGGCGGCGATTCACTACCCGTGGGTGAAGCGGTGGCTCGTGTGGAACGAGCCGAACCAGCGCCGGTGGCTCTTGCCCACCCGGCCGAACGTCTACGTCGCGCGCCTCCTCAACCCGGCGTACACCGCGTTGCACCGCCAGATCCCGGGCGTGCAGGTCGGCGGTGGCGTCACCGCGCCGCGCGGCGTGACGAACGGTGTCTCGCCCGTCGCGTGGATCCGCGGCATGCGCGCCGCGCACGCGCGCGTCGACGCGTACGCGCACAACCCGTACCCGCTGAGCCCGAAGATCGAGTCGCCGCTCGCCGGCGGCTGCGGGCACTGCCTGACGATCACGATGTCGACGATGAAGCGCCTCGTCACCGAGGTCACGCGCGCGTTCGGCGCGCGCACGCGGATCTGGCTGACGGAGTACGGCTACCAGACGAACCCGCCCGACCGGCTGCTCGGCGTGTCGCGCGCGCTGCAGGCGCGCTACCTCGCGGAGGGCGCGCTACAGGCGTATCGCACCGCGCGCGTCGACATGCTGATCCAGTTCCTCTACCGCGACGAGCCGAACCTGGAGCGGTTCCAGAGCGGGCTCGTGCGATTGAACGGCGTGAAGAAACCGTCGTTCGCCGCGTTCCAGCTCCCGCTCGCGCAGGTCGCGCGGACGGGCGCGCGCGTGCGCCTGTGGGGACAGCTCCGCGCGCCGGCGGCGGCGACCGGCTCGTACCGGCTGCAGCGGCGGGTCGGCACGGCGTGGCGCAACGTCACGACACCGCGGCCGGCGCGCCGGCGCGCCTACTTCGTGTTCACCGGCGCGCTCCCCGCGGGGACGCTCGTCCGCGTCGTCTCCGGCAGCGTGACGAGCCCGCCGTTGCTCGTGCGCTGACCGCCGCTTGCGGCCGCCACCCTCGCCCGTTAGGTTCCCCGGCGTGTCGAAGCGGATCGCGCTCCTCGTCACCCTCGTCACCCTCGTCGCCGCAGCCGCGGTGACGAGCGCGTTCGGCGCGCACGGGGGACGGCAGCTCGCGTGGCAGCTCACGCCGACCGGCTCGGACGCCCGCCTGCGCGGCCTCTCCGCGATCAGCGAGCGCGTCGCGTGGGCCAGCGGCAGCGCCGGCACGGTGCTGCGCACGACGAACCGCGGCGCGACGTGGCAGTCGGTCGGCCCGCCCGGGACCTCCGCGCTGCAGTTCCGCGACATCGAGGCGTTCGACGCGGACCACGCGGTCATCCTCGCGATCGGCCCCGGCGACAGCTCGCGTGTTTACGTCACCGACGACGCTGGCGCTCACTGGACGCTCACGTTCACGAACGACGACCCGAACGCGTTCTACGACTGCATGACGTTCTTCGACCGGAAGCGCGGCCTGGCGCTCTCCGATCCGGTGGACGGCAAGTTCCGGATCATCGCGACGACGGACGGCGGCCGCAGCTGGCGCGTCGTGGACGCGGAGATGCCGGATGCGCTCCCCGGCGAGTTCGCGTTCGCGGCGAGCGGCCAGTGCCTCGTCTCCGATCACGGCCGGCGCGCGTGGTTCGCGACCGGCGGCGGCGCGCAGGCGCGCGTGTTCCGCTCGGACGACCGCGGCGAAACCTGGGAGGTCAGCGCCACGCCGATCCGCAGCGGCCCGACCGCCGGCATCTTCGCACTCGCGTTCCGCGACTCGCACCGGGGCTTCGCGGTCGGCGGCGACTTCACCACGCCGACGACGGCGCCGGACGCGCTCGCGCTCACGTTCGACGGCGGCCGCACCTGGAAGCTCTCACCTGACCCGCCGAACGAGTACCGCTCCGGCGCGGCGTGGATGAACGCCGGCGACGCGCTCGTGGTCGGCCCGACCGGCAGCGACGTGAGCGACGACGGCGGCCGCTCGTGGGAGCGGTTCGACACCGGCAGCTTCGACACCGTCGACTGCGCGCACTCCGACGCCTGTTGGGCGGCCGGCGAGATGGGTCGCGTCGCCTACCTCGTCACCTCGCGCCGCCACTAGCGCCGCGCGTCGCTTCAGTTCCGCGCGACGCCCAGCACGTACGGCGCCGACGTGACGGTGAGCATCGACGAGGAGTGGAAGCCGCGCTCGAGCTCGGCGATCTCGAGCCCCGACGCGCGGATCGCCCGCTCCGTGTCGCGCGTCGTGCGGCAGCCGCCGAGCATGCGCGTCCAGAAGAGCGCGTCGCACGCACGCTGCGCGCCGCGGAAGAGCGCGTTCCGCGAGCGCACGTGCTCGAAGAAGCGCAGCTCGCCGCCGGGTACGACGACGCGGCGCACCTCGCGCAGCGCGGCCGTCGGGTCCGGGACGCTGCAGAGGACCCAGAGCAGCACCGCCGCGTCGAACGACGCGTCGCCGGCCGGCAGCGCACCGGCGACTCCGTCGACGACCTCGACGACGACCGGCGCGGCCGCGGCGCGGTCGGCCGCTACCGCCCGTGCGACCGGGTCGGGCTCGACGGCGAGCACGTGCTCGACGCTCGGCGGGTAGAGCTCGAACGCGCCCCCGTCGCCGCAGCCGATCTCGATCACGCGGCCGCGCACCCCGGCGAGCAGCTTGCGCCGCAGCTCGCGCGAGACCGTGTCCGGCTTCCGCTGCTCGCGCCGCTCGAGGTAGCGCGCGAACGCCGACTGGTTCGGGCCGTAGAGCGGCGGCGCGTCGCGGGTCACGCGCGCGCCCGCTGCAGCTCGAGCCCGTAGAGGTCGCTGTCGTCGAAGACGCTGCGCGCGAGGAGCTGCCAGCCGAGCCGCCGGTAAAGACGCGGCGCCGGCCGGTCGTCGGTGTACGTCGTGAGCAGCGCGCGCTCGTGCGGCAGCCCGGCGAGCAGCGCGTCGTGCAGCGCCCGGCCGATGCCCTGCTGCTGCACCGCGGGTTCGACGGCGAGCTCGACGAACTCGAAGTGGCCGCCGAGCCAGCGCTCGACGACGTGGGCCGGCGCGTTCGCGGCGATCTGGTCGCTCCACCACTGTCCGCGCTCGCCCGTGTAGCCGTAGGCGAAGCCGACGACGGCGTCTCCGTCGCGCGCGATCGCACAGCGGAAGCCGTCGCGGGTCGCGTGTCGCGGCAGCTGCTCCTCGCGAAACCGCGCGACCGACTCCTCGGGCTCGTCGTAGCCGGGCGCGCCGAACGCGGCGCCGTAGACGTCCGCGAGCGCGTCGCGCAGCTCGAGCGCTCTCTCGCCGGCGACGACCGCGACGGTCATACCGCGCCGTAGAAGTGGCGGTACTGCCATGCGGCGTCGCGCCGCAGCTGCTCCTCGGAGCCGTCCGCGAAGCGCGCGAGCGAGAGCTCCGCGAGGTCGAGCGGCGGCTCGCCGTCGACGATCCAGGCCGCGAGCGCGTCGCCGATCGCCGGCGAGACCGACAAGCCCGCGACGTTGCAGCCGCCTGCCACGAAGAAGCCCTCGGCGCCCGGCGCGGGCCCGACGATGTGCTGCCCGTCCCCGGTCATGGTCGGCAGCCCGCCGCGATGCTCGCGCACCGGTGCGCGGCCGAGCACCGGCAGCTGCTCGCGCACCTCGTCCGCGAGCCCGCGCAGAACGCCGGCGTCGAGCGGCGTGTCCGCGACCGTGAACCCCGGGCCGGGCTCGCCGGCGTCGAGCATGCGCGGCCCCGCCTCGTACCCGCCCCACAGCAGGCCGCCCTCGCACGGCCGCACGTAGACGGCCGCGTCCATCACGCGCACGATCGGGAACTCCGGCCGCACGCCTTCGATCGGCTCGGTGACGAACAGCTGGTGCCGCGTCGGCACGAGCGGGACACGAATGCCGCTCGCCTCGGCGACCTGCCGCGTCCAGGCGCCGGCCGCGTCGACGACGACGGGCGTGCGGATCGTGCCGCGGTCGGTCTCGACCGCGATGACGCGACCGTCGTCGATCTCGACGCGCGTGACCGTCGTGTGCGGCAGCATCGTCGCGCCGCGCGCCTCCGCCCCGCGCGCGAAGCCGATCGCGACCTGCGCGGGGTCGAAGTAGAGGTCGTCGCCGCAACGCAGCACCGCGAGCACGCCGTCCGGCTGCAGGAAGGGGTTCAGCGCGTGCGCCTCCTCGGCCGTGAGCTGCTCCACGTCGAGCCCGTGGCGCGAGCCGCGCTCGACGTCGGCCGCGACCACCGGCACGTCCTGCGGGCGGCGCGCGACCTTGAGGCTGCCGGAGCGCGTCCAGTCGAGCGGCTCCCCGGTGTCGGCGGCGAAGCGCTCGAGGTTCGCGGCGGCGAGCTTGACGAGCTCGACCATCAGGTCGGTCGTCCGCGCGTGGCTCACGAG
>JBKPLI010000253.1:0-18418 GCA_046731555.1 Actinomycetota bacterium
TGTCCATCAGGTAGTCCGGCGCGTTGAAGTTCGGCACCGGCTCGCTCTTCACCGAGCCGCTCTGGAAGTCGAACGACTCCGTCGCGACCTTCTGCAGCGTGCGGTCGGAGACGCTCAGCGAGCCCGAGCCCGGGTTCGCGACCGTGAACGTCTGCGAGTCGCTGCCGCCCGGAGACAGCACGCGTGGGAACACCTCGAACTTCTGGCCGCGGTAGTTGCCCGCGCGCCAGTCGGACGGAGACACGCTCGGCGCCGCGCCCGCCGCGGCCTTCGCGGCCTGGAACGCGTCCACCGAGCCCGACCCCTGCGCGAACGAGTCGTAGCCGAGGTCGGTCGCCGACGACTTGAGGTACTGCTTCGCCTGCCGCCAGAACTCGCCGCCGAACGACGTCGGCAGCGCGCCCGGGTGCGACTGGCGGTACGCCTGGTAGATCAGCGCGGTCGCGCCGACGGCGACGGGCGTCGAGCGGCTCGTGCCGCCCCACGTCTCCCACGCCGTCTGGCCGTCGAGGACGCTGTTCAGCGTCGCGTCGCCGGCCGAGTACGACCCGTCGGCGACGACGTCGGTGCCCGCGCGGCCGGTTGCTCCCGGGCCGCGGTTCGACCACTCGATCACGTCGTTGTCGACGACCTGCGAGATCTTCGCGATCGAGTCCCACCCGGTGCCGCCGAACTGCGTGGAGGCGCCGACCTGGATCCCCGCGAGCGGCGCGGGTGCGGTGACCGTGCCGAAGCCCGGTGCGCCGTTGCCGGTCGAGAACAGCGGCGTCGTCGCGGTGCCCGCGTGCCAGAAGTCGGCCTCCTGGCTCGCGGCGTCGAAGCCGTCGTTGTCGAGGTCGCTCGACCCGTACGAGTTCGACGTGACGTCGACGCCGTACGTCGTCGTCAGCAGGTAGCCGAGCTGCGTCGAGAAGTCGAACGAGAAGTAGATGTCGCCCATCGGGGCGAGCTTCGCCTTCGGGGCGCCGCCGATGACCGCACCCGGGTAGGTGCCGCCGTCGTCGTCGGAGCGCCAGCGGCTCCACCACCAGCCCTTCTTCCAGTCGTCACGCGCGAAGCGGCCGTGGTTGTCGCGCTGCTCCGGCAGGTCGCGGAACGTCGGCGCCTTGCCGTTGATGACGCCCTGGCCGACGACGTTCGAGGCCGTCAGCGTGCCGTGGCCCTCGATCGCCGGGTCGAAGTCGCCCGACCACGCGAGCAGCGAGCCCGCGGCCGGCTTGTCGTCGACGCCGAACTCGGTGACGCCGCCGGGGATCGTGGTGTTGCCGTCGGCGATGAAGTACAGGAGACCGCCGGAGATGTCGGTGAAGCCGTCGCCGTTGATGTCGCGGTACGCGGCGGGCGACGCCTTCGTCACCGGCTTCTCGTCGCCGAACTCGAAGTCGTCGTCGAGGTCGACGTACACGGTGTCGTACCGGCCGGCGGTGTTCGGGTCCGTGAGGAGCACGGCCGGCCGCTCGCCGTAGAGCTGCAGCAGGTAGTCGTCCGGGTGCGAGCTCAGGAAGACGTTGCCCGACTTCGAGAACGACGCCGGGAACGAGTACGTGTGCTCTTTGACGCCGGTCGGCGCGTTGAAGTTCCGCGACGGGCCGGTCGGCGTGCCGAAGCCGACCTTGCAGTCCGGCTTGTCGTGGCGGTTGCGCGGCTTCGCGCACGTCGCCGTCGCGGCCGTCGTCGGCCGGTACCAGCTCAGGCCCTGGTCGACGAAGTCGGGCGCCGCGAGGAAGAGGAGCGTGTCGTAGGGGTCGAACGCCTTCGGCCAACCGACCCAGCCGGGATCCGGCGCGTCGGCGCCCCACGTCTGCCACGTGCCGACGAGATCGGGGTGGCCCCAGTCGGTGCCGCCGTCGAGGACGGACACGGTCGTGCCCTCGCCGGTGTAGCCGGCCTTCCAGGCGTCGGCGAACTTGTGCGTCTTCGCGTCGAGGACGTTGAGCGTCTTCAGCTCCTCGAAGTGCGATCCACGCAGCGGCGGGGCCTGCGCGTACGGCACCTCGCGCTTGTAGTACGCCTGCAGGGCCTCGTTCTGCACCTTGTGCCGGTCGCCGCGCGGGACGAACGGATTCTCGGTCGAGGGCATGTTGGTCGGCTTGAACGTGACCGAGCCGACGGAGCGCACGCTGTCGAAGCTCGCGAGCTTCGGCAGCTTCTGCACGGCGATGCGCCCGACGACGATGGAGCGGCCGTTGCGCGACGCGGCGTGCGCGTCCATCAGGAGCGCCTTGACCGCAGCGGCGTTCGCGTCGGTCGCGACGACGAAGACGGGAACGGACGCCGTCGCGCCGTCCTCGAGCTTCTGCTGGAGCGCGTCGTCGAGCTTCGCGACGGCGGCATCGGTCTTGGACTCGACGCTCTCGGGCTTCGCCCCGGCGTCGTTCGAGGCGGCCGACGTCAGCGAGGCCGCGAACGCAACTGCGAACGCGAGCGCCGACAGGACCGCAAGGACTCGAAGTGCGGGTCTCTTCAAGTTGTCCTCCCCCTCGGAGATCAGAGCTTTCGTGCGATTGGGCCGCGCCACGAGGGGGCGCCGCCCCGCCTGAGGTCGTCGTATTTAAGCGGATATATCCAAGCGGTCAAGAAACAGAAGGGGGATGCGGCGGCGCCTGGTGTTACCGGCGGTCGCATCTCCGTTGCGAGCGCCCGCGCAATCCGGCAGGATCGCGTCGTGGATCTTCGCGACACGCCCGACGAGGCACGGTTCCGCACCGAGGTGCGCGAGTTCATCGCGCAGAACCTCCCGGACGAGTCGAAGCGCCGCGGCGCGCGCCGGTTCGAGGACGCGGACCGCGAGTGGTCGCGGAAGCTCGGCGCGGCGGGCTACGCGGGGCTCACCTGGCCGAAGGAATACGGAGGCTCCGGCGCGCCGTACAGCCACCAGGCGATCTTCCTCGAGGAGATGGCCGCGGCCGAGGCGCCGAGCCACATCGGCGTGATCGGGCTCGGGATGGCCGGCCCGACGATCATGGCCTGGGGGACCGAGGAGCAGAAGTCGCGCTACCTCTCGAAGATCCTCAGCGCCGAGGAGATCTGGTGCCAGGGCTTCTCGGAGCCGGGCGCGGGCAGCGACCTCGCGGCCGTGCGCACGCGCATCGAGGACAAGGGCGACCACTTCCTCGTGAACGGCCAGAAGGTGTGGTCGTCGTTCGCGCACATCGCGGACCACTGCATCCTCGTCGGCCTCGGCGATCCGGATGCGCCGCGCTACAAGGGGCTCACGTACGTGATCGCCGACATGAAGGCGCCCGGCGTCGAGGTGCGGCCGCTGCGGCAGATCACGGGCCACGCTGAGTTCAACGAGATCTTCTTCAGCGACGTGCAGGTGCCGAAGGAGAACCTCCTCGGCGAGATCGGCGGCGGCTGGCAGGTCGCGATGACGACGCTGCTGCACGAGCGCGGCACGCTCGGCTTCGCGCTCGCGGCGACGCTCGACGTGGCGGTGCGCAAGCTGCTCGCGCTCGCGAAGGAGCGCAACGTTACCGACCCGATCCTGCGCGACCGGATCGCGCGCGAGTGGATCGAGCTGCAGGCGCTGCGCTACACGAACATCCGCTCGCTCTCGACGCTGATGAAGACCGGCATCCCCGGGCCTGAGGGCTCCGCGTCCAAGCTCGTCTGGTCGGAGAACAACCAGCGCCTCACGAAGCTCGCGCTCGAGATCCTCGGCTCGCACGCGCAGCTCACGGACGGCGGCGGCTACCAGGACGGGTACTGGCAGTACCAGCAGCTCCGCTCGCGCGGCAACACGATCGAGGCCGGCTCGAGCGAGATCCTGCGCAACATCGTCGCCGAGCGCGTCCTCGACCTGCCAAGGAGTCGTTAGTGGATTTCACCTTCTCGCCCGAGCAGGAGGACCTCCGCCGCGAGGCGCGGAGCTTCCTCGACGCGAACGAGACGCCGACGATGGACCAGCTGCGCGAGCTCGGCTGGGTCGGCGTGCTGCAGTCGGACGACTTCTCGTTCCTCGACGCGGCGGTGCTGTTCGAGGAGCTCGGGCGCTCGCTGTACGACGGGCCGTACGTCTTCAACGAGGTCGCCGGGCAGCCTGGCGACGCGACGTGGTCGATCGAGGTCGACGGCTTCGTGCCGCACCTCGAGCAGGTCGACCGCGTGCTGCGGCCCGACATGACGGCCGTCGCCGCGCACGGCACGGCGGTCGAGACGGTCGACGAGACGCTGCGGCTCGGCGTGCTGTCGCCGAACGGCGCCGAGCCGGCCGAGGGCGAGTGGGAGCAGGTGCGGCTGCGGCTGCTGGCGGCGCTCGCGCTCGAGGCGGTCGGCATCGGCTCGAAGGCGGTCGAGCTCGCCGTCGCCTTCGCCAAGGACCGCGAGCAGTTCGGCAAGAAGATCGGCGCGTACCAGGCCGTCTCGCACTCGATCGTCGACGCGTACGTCGCGGTCGAGCTCGCGCGGTCGCTCGCGTACTGGGCCGCGTGGTGCGTGGCCGAGGGCGACGAGGCGGCGCCCCTTGCGTGCGCGGCGGCGAAGTCGCAGGCGTCCGAGGCGGCGGTCGACGCGTGCGAGCGCTCGATCCAGGCGCACGGCGGCATCGGCTTCACCTGGGAGCACGTGCTCCACCGGTACTACAAGCGCGCGCTCTGGATCGAGTCCGCGCTCGGCTACGGCCGCGAGCACCGGGCGGAGGTCGCCGCATCCCTGCTGTCCTCGTAACCGGCGCGTCGACCGGCATCGGCGAGGCGACCGCGAGGTGGCTGCTCGGGCGCGGCTGGGACGTCTGGGCATCGGTGCGCCGCACGGGCGACGCCCCCGAGGGGACACGCGAACTCGTCTTCGACGTCACCGACCCGGTCGGCGTCGGGCACGCCGCCACGCAGACGGAGGAGCTGGACGCACTCGTCGCGAACGCCGGCGTCGCGATCGCCGCACCGCTCGAGGCGCTGCCGCCCGACGAGCTGACCCGGCAGCTCGACGTGAACGTCGTCGGGCAGCTGCGCTGCGTGCAGGCGTTCCTGCCCGCACTGCGGAAGCGACGCGGCCGCGTCGTCCTCATGGGCTCGATCGCGGGCCAGTCCGCGCTGCCGTTCCTCGGCGCGTATGCGATGTCGAAGTTCGCGCTCGAGGCGATGGCCGACTCGCTGCGCCTCGAGCTCGCGCCCGAGGGCATGCACGTCGCGATCGTCGAGCCCGGCACGATCGCGACGCCGATCTGGACGAAGCCGCAGCGCAACGCCGAGGAGCTATCGCCCGAGCAGCTCGAGCGCTACGGCCCCCGCATCGCACAGTTCCGCGCGAAGGCGGCCGCGCGCTCGTCGAAGGGCGTCTCGCCCGACGAGGTCGCGCGCGTCGTCGAGCACGCGCTCACCTCCGACCGGCCGAAGACGCGCTACCTCGTCGGCCCGGACGCGAAGCGGCGCGCCCGCGTGCAGCGCCTTCCCGACCGCCTCCGCGACCGCGCGCTGCAGCGATTCCTCTTCGGCCGGTGAAGGCGCTCGCGCTCGCACTCCGATTCCTCGTCGCCGAGCTGGGCGCGCTCGTCGCGTTCGTGTGGTGGGGGATCGACGTCGGCGGCTTCGGGATCGTGCTCGGCCTCGTCGCCGCGTTCGCGGTGATTGCGCTCTGGGCGGCGTTCGTGGCGCCGAAGGCGTTGCGGCGCCTCGACGATCCGGCGCGCATCGCGCTCGAGCTCGTGATCTTCGCCGGCGCGACGGCTGCGCTCTTCGCGGTCGGACAGCCTGTGCTCGCGATCGCGTACGCGGTGGTCGCGGTCGCGACGGCGGTCGCCGCACGCGTGTGGGGCGAGCCCGCGCCTTGACGGGCCGTCCGGGCCGCAGCTACCCTCGATTGCGTCGGCGACCCTGAAGGAGGTGCGTGTCAGTGACTGCGACTGCGATTCCCGCCCTCCTCGGCGTCGCCTGATCCCGGCCGCGTAGCACTCGGTCCTCCGCTCGGGCGGCGCCTCACGCCGAACCGACCACGAGCGAAGGAGTTAGATTGCCCGAGTGCATGCAGCTCCACGCGCTGGACGCGTGGGTGCGCGACACGTCGGTGCTCACCGACGACAACCGATTGAGGGACGTCCTCTGCGACGCGGCGCGCGCCGGCGGTGCCGTCGTCGTCGGCGAGGAGTTCCACGTGTTCCCGAACGGTGCGGTGACGGGCGTGCTCGTGCTTGCCCAGTCACACCTCAGCATCCACACGTGGCCCGAGTTCGCGCTCGCGAACGTCGACCTGCTCTCGTACGGCGACGTGCGCGGCGATGTCGTGCTCGGCGCCGTCTGCGACGGCCTCGGCGTCGAGCGCTCGAATGTCGTCTGCATCCCGCGTGCGATTGGCTGAGGCCGGCGTCATCGTGCGCGAGGTCGCGGCGGCCGTCGGCCTGGCCGAGGGCGAGTCGGGCGTGCGCGCGGTGATCGAGGCGCTGGCGCGGCTCGAGCCGGTTTCGATCCGGCGCGTCAGCCGCGCCGTCGAGCTGCCCGTCCCGATCGTCGCGTCGGTGTGCGGCGAGCTGCGCAAGCGGTCTGTGGTCGCCGAGGAGCGGCCCGCCCGGCTGACCGGCGAGGGGCGTGCGCTCTTCGCGGCCGGCCGGCTTCGGCTCGAGCCCGGCTTGTCGACGTGGGCGGCATCGCGGCACGCGCTGCCGCCGGGGCTGCGCGCGGCCGTGCGCGAGCTCGTCCGCGTCGCGTCGCGCGGCCCGGAGCCGCGGTTCGACCTCGACCAGTGCCATTGCACGGTCGAGACGAAGCTCCGCCGCGTCCTCGCCGTGGAGGAGGCCGGCGCGCTCGTCGGGCGGCGCATCCTCCTGCTCGGCGACGACGACCTGATCGCGCTTGCGCTGCGGACGCTCGTACGGCGCTACGGCGCGCCGTCGACGGTCGCCTCGCTCACCGTGCTCGACGCCGACCCGGCCGTGCTCCGCTTCCTGCGCGGCGAGCTCGACGGCGCGCCGTTCCCGGTCTCGTGCCTCGAGCACGACCTGCGCGAGCCTCTGCCGCCCGCGCTCGCGGGCCGCTTCGAGACGGTGCTGACCGACCCGCCGTACACGGTCGGCGGCGCGCGGCTCTTCCTGTCGCGGGCGGCCGAGGCGCTCGCCGCCGGCGGCGACGTGTTCCTCTCCTTCGGGTCGCGGCGCCCGGGCGCCGCGCTGCTCGTCCAGCGCGCGATCGCCGAGATGGGGTTCACGATCCGCGGCCTCGCGCGCGACTTCAACGAGTACGTCGGAGCCGGCGTCCTCGGCGGGACGAGCCACCTCTACCACCTGGTCGGGGACGCCGCCGCCGGCCCGGCCGTGCGGGGCGTCTTCCGGGGTCCGCTCTATACCGCCGAGACGCAGTCCGGAATAGAGTCCGCCCATGGGATACAAGGTCAGCTCGCTCGACGAGCTCGGTGAGGGGTACGGCTTCCGCAAGGTGCGCGTGCCGCTCGGCGTGACCGCCTTCGGCGTCAACGCCATCGTCTATCCGCCGCAGTACGAAGGGCCGGAGCACTACCACGACACGCAGGACGAGCTGTACTTCGTCCACCGCGGCACAGCCGTCTTCGAGATCGAAGGCGAGGAGCACGAGGTCGGCGAAGGCGGGCTCGTGCACGTCGAGTCGACGACACCGCGCCGCATCACGAACCGCTCCGAGGAGGAGCTCGTCGTCTTCGTCGTCGGCGGGAAAGGCGGCTACGTCGAGCGCGACGGGCACGTCACGAGCGACGAGGAGCTGGCGAAGCGCCAGGGCATCTCGCACGGAGGTCAGCGATGAACGGCCTGATGATGGACATGCAGCTGACGCTGCCGATGATCCTGCGCCGCGCGGAGACGTACTGGGGCGACAAGGAGATCGTCACGCGGATGCCGGACCGGTCGTTCCACCGCACGACCTACCGCGAGTCGATGCGGCGCGCGCGTGCGCTCGCGGTCGCGCTCAAGGGCCTCGGCCTCGAGCGGGGCGACCGCGTCGCGACGCTGTGCTGGAACCACTACCAGCACCTCGAGGCGTACCTCGGCATCCCGTGCGGCGGCTACGTGCTGCACACGCTGAATCTGCGGCTGCACCCGAACGACATCGGCTACATCGCGAACCACGCGGGCGACCGCGTCGTGATCGTCGACCGCTCGCTCGTGCCGCTGCTCGACCAGTTCAAGGATCAGACGCAGATCGAGCACGTCTTCGTGGTCGAGGACTCGTACGAGGAGCTGCTCGCGTCGGCCGACCCCGACGAGTGGGTCGACCCGGAGCTCGACGAGAACGAGGCGGCGGCGATGTGCTACACGAGCGGCACGACGGGGCTGCCGAAGGGCGTCCTCTACTCACACCGCTCGACGCTGCTGCACACGATCGGCGTCGCGGCCGCGCAGCCGCTCGGCCTCGGCGTCGGCGAGCCGGACATGATCCTGCCGGTCGTGCCGATGTTCCACGCGAACGCGTGGGGCTACCCGTACATCGCCGCGATGACCGGCGCGAGCCTCATGTTCCCCGGGCCCTACCTCGACCCGGAGAGCCTGCTCGAGGACATGGTCGAGGCGAAGGTGACCTGGGCGGCCGGCGTGCCGACGATCTGGATGGGGATCCTCCAGCTCCTCGACGCGAAGCCGGACGGCTGGGACCTCTCGGCGATGAAGGGCATGCTCGTCGGCGGCTCCGCGGCGCCGCGCGCGATGATCGCCGGCTTCAAGGAGCGCCACGGCCTGACGATCGTGCACGGCTGGGGCATGACGGAGACGTCGCCGGTCGCGAGCGAGGCGATGCTGCCGGGCGAGCTCGGCACCGCCGACGACCAGACGAAGTTCGACTACGTCGCGATGCAGGGCATCCCGCTGCCGCTCGTCGAGCTGCGCGCACGCGACGTCGAGGGCAACGAGATCCCGTGGGACGCCGAGACGATGGGCGAGCTCGAGATCCGCGGCCCGTGGATCGCGGCGAGCTACTACGACACGCCCGAGCAGGCCGACCGGTGGACCGAGGACGGGTGGTTCAAGACGGGCGACATCGTCTCGCTGCACCCGAAGGGGTTCATCCAGATCAAGGACCGCTCGAAGGACGTGATCAAGTCCGGCGGCGAGTGGATCTCGTCCGTCGACCTCGAGAACGCGCTCATGGGTCACCAGGCCGTGCTCGAGGCGGCGGTGATCGCGATCCCGGATGCGAAGTGGGACGAGCGCCCGCTCGCGGTCGTCGTCCTGCGCGAGGGCGCCTCGGCCACCGAGGGCGAGCTGCGCGAGTTCCTCGCGCCGAACTTCGTCAAGTGGTGCCTGCCCGACCGCTTCGAGTTCGTCGACGAGATCCCGAAGACGGCCGTCGGCAAGTTCCGCAAGACGGCGCTGCGCGAGATGTTCGCAGGGGAGGCGGCGGCTCAGCCCGCCACGACGACGACCACGTAGGGTCCGCGCGAAGGCAAGCGAGGAAAGGACGGCGCGTGGGCGACGCGATCAAGACGGTCTGGCTCGACAATCCCCCGGTGAACGCGGTGAACGCGGGCATCATCGAGACGCTCTGGCGCGAGCTCGACGACGACCTGGGCGACGATACGCGCGTGGTCGTCCTGCGCGGGCGCGGCGAGCGCGCGTTCTCGGCAGGCGCCGACATCGCGGGCTTCCAGGTCGCGGGCGCAGAGAGCGAGCGGCCCGCGGGGATCCAGCCGGTCGCCGACCTGATCGAGCGGACGCCCGTGCCGGTCGTCGCGGCGATCCACGGCTACTGCCTCGGCGGCGGCCTCGAGATCGCGCTCGCATGCGACCTGCGCGTCGCGCACGCCGAGGCGCAGCTCGGCTTCCCGGAGGTGAACCTCGGCCTCCTGCCGGGCGGCGGCGGCACGCAGCGCGCGCCGCGACTCGTCGGAGCGGGCCGCGCGCGCTGGCTGATCATGTCCGGCGAGCGGATCCCGGCCGCGCAGGCGGAGGCGTGGGGGCTCGTCGAGTTCGTCGTCGAGGATCTCGAGGCGGGCATCGAGCGCTACGCGGGCGCGCTCGCGAAGCAGAGCCCGCACGCGCTGCGCCAGATCAAGGACCTGCTGCGCGACACGCGCGACGGCCGCGACGACGAGCGCGAGTTCCGGGCGTTCGCCGACTGCCTCGGGTCGGAGGACGGGCAGGAGGGTGTCGCGGCGTTCCTCGAGAAGCGCGAGCCGAACTGGGCCGGCCGTTGAAGGCTGTCGTCCTGCACGAGGTCGACGGCGACCTCGCCGTCGAGGACGTCCCCGACCCCGAGGGCGAGCACGTCGTCGACGTCCGCGCTGCGGGCGTGAACTTCCTCGATGTGCTCGTGCGGCACGGGACGTACCCGCAGATGCCGCAGCTGCCGCACGTGCTCGGGTCGGAGGTCGCCGGCGAGCTCGACGGCAAGCGTGTGATGGCGCTGCCGCGCGGGAGGGGCGGCGGATACGCGGAGCGCGTGGAGGTCGACCCGCGCTGGACGTTCGAGCTACCCGAGAGCGCGTCGTTCGCGGAGGGCGCGTCGTTCCTCATGACGTTCCTGACCGCGTTCATCCCGCTCGAACGGCTCGTGCGGCTGACGCCGGAGTCGACAGTGCTCGTGCACGCCGGTTCGGGCGGCGTGGGCGTGGCGGCGATCCAGGTGGCGAAGTTCGCGGGCGCGACCGTGATCGCGACGGCGAGCACGGACGAGAAGCGCGCCTTCGCGCGAAAGCACGGCGCCGACGAGGTGCGCGGGTACGACGAGCTCGACGACGTGCGCGTCGACGTCGTGTTCGACCCGGTCGGCGGCGACGTCTTCGCGAGTTCGCTAAAGCTGCTCGAGCCGCTCGGCTCGATCGTCGCGGTCGGGTTCGCGGGCGGGCAGTGGCAGCCGCTCGACCCGGCGCTCGTCGTCGGCCGCAACGTGTCGGTCGTCGGCTTCTACCTCGGCCGGCTCATGCAGTTGCGTCCCGACTACGTGCAGGAGTCAGCGCGGGAGCTGATCGCGCTGTGGCGGCGCGGCGAGGTGCGGCCGGTCGTCGGCGCGACGTTCCCGCTCGAGCAGGCGGCGGAGGCGCACGCGCTCATCGAGCGTCGCGAGCACGTGGCGAAGGTCGTCCTCGAGCCGTGAAGGCGCTCGTCACCGGCGGCGAGGGCGGCATCGGCCGGGCGATCCGCGCCCGACTCGAGCGCGAGGGGTACGAGGTGGATTCGCTCGACGTGCGCACCGGGTTCGACGTCGCCGACCCGGGCGCGTGGGAGGAGGTCGGCGCCGTCGACCTCGCGTTCCTGAACGCGGGTGTGACGGCGGCGACGGGCGACATCCGCGAGCTGACCGACGAGGACTACGCACGCGTCCTCGGCGTGAACGTCGACGGGGTCGTGCTCGGCGTGCGGCGGCTCGCGCAGGTGATGGACGGCGGCGCGATCGTCGCCACCGCGTCGCTGGCCGGCCTCACGGCGATGCCCGGCGACCCGATCTACACGCTCACGAAGCACGCGGTCGTCGGCTTCGTGCGCAGCGTCGCGCCGTGGCTCGCGCCGACCCGCATCAACGCCGTGTGCCCTGGGATGGCGGACACGCCGATGCTCGACGCGCAGCGCGAGGCGTTCGCCGCGGCCGACTTCCCGCTCCTCGCTCCGGAGGACGTGGCCGACGCGGCGTGGCTCGCCGCCACGAGTGACGAGACCGGACAGGCCTGGTTCGTGCAGCCGGGCCGCGAGCCGGGGCTCTTCCGCTTCCCGAACGTGCCCGGGCCGCGGGTCGAAGGCGAGTCCGTCGGACGGCCGCCGGTCTGAAAGTCCCTGCTCAGCGTGAGGTAGAGGTAATGCTACGCCACATCATGTTGGCGAACCTGCAAGCTCAGTTGAGCGTAGGGTCGAACGGCATCGACGCGATCAGCGCGTACTTGCCGCCCTTCCGCGCGAGCACGGTCTTCCACAGGGCGTCCGGGTCGTCCGCGAACGCGTCGGCGGGCTCGGCGGGAACGACGATCCACGACGGCTCCTCGAGCTCGGCCTCGAGCTGGCCGGCGCCCCAGCCCGCGTAGCCGGCGAAAACCCGCATGCGGCGGATGGAGAGCTCCTCCGGCTCCGCCTCGGCCGGCATGAAGCCGATGCTGCCGATGATCGGGGCGGCGGCTTCGTCGAGGTCGTCGAACTCGGCGAGCACCATGAACGCCTCGGGTTGCACCGGGCCGCCGACCGAGACGACGGCGTCGCCCTCGACGAGCGTCTCGAGCGCCGGCACCGCGTCCGCAACCTTGACGTCCGACGGACGCGTGAGCACGAGCCCCATGGCCCCGTCCTCGTCGTGGTGCGCGATCAGCACGACCGTGCGCCGGAAGTTCGGGTCGACGAGCGCGGGGGAGGAGACCAGCAGATGTCCCTGTAGCGAGTCCACGCGCGGCCTGTTCCCGATGCTCCGCGACCTACTCGCGCAAACTCGCGAGCCGCTCGGCGAGCGATTGGAGGCTCGCGAGATCGTGGCCGCTCGCGAACAGGTCGACGTAGGGCAACGCGGCGCGCATCCCGCGGGCGAGCGGCTCGTAGCGCGGATCCTCCTTCAGCGGGTTCAGCCACACGACGCGCGCCGCGAGGCGGCCGAGGCGCGCCATCTGGCGGCGCAGCAGCTCGGGGTCGCCGCGCTCGAGGCCGTCGGAGCACAGCACGACGACCGCGCCGCGCAACACGGCGCGCTGCTCGCGCCGCGCGAGCAGCTGCGCGAGCGACTCGCCGATGCGCGTCCCGCCATCGCGGTCGAGCGCCGCCTCCGTCGCGAGCTCGAGCGCGCGCCGCGGGTCCGTGTCGCGCAGCGCAGTGCTGAGCCGCGTCAGCCGCGTGCCGAAGCAGAACGCCTCCCACTTCGCGTCCGCGCGCATCGCCGCGTGCGCGAACAGCAGCAGAGCGCGCGAGTACGGCGCCATCGAGCGCGACACGTCGAGCACGAGCACGAGCCGCCGCGGGCGGCGGACACGCGCGCGGTACCGGCGCTCGACCGGGTCGCCGCCGGTGCGGAACGACTGCCGCAGCGTCCGCCGCAGGTCGAGCTGGCCGTCGCGCGCCGCACGGCGCCGGCGCGACCGGCGCCGCGGAGGCGTGAGCCGCAGCCGTTCGACGATCGCCGGCAGGCGCTCGAGCTCCTCGTCCGAGAGGCGGTCGAAGGTCGTCTGGCGGAGCACCTCGGCCGAGCTCGCGACGACGCGCACCGCGGACGCGCCTTCGCGCTCGGCCTCACCGTCCGCGCCGCCGGAGCCGATCTGCAACGCCATCCCCGCAACGCGCGCCGGCGGCGGCACCGGGCGTCGCGACGAGCCGCCGAAGAACGCACCGAACACCCTGTCGTAGCGCTCGATCTCCGCCTGCCCAGGCGCGAGCGTCGCGCGGCCCGCCCAGTACAAATCGCCGGCGGGTACGAGCGACGCCGCGCGCGCGAAGTCGACCAAAGCGCCGGTCCCGACGGCGAGGCCCTCGTCGCGCAGCGCATGCCCGAACGCGACCAGGTGCGTCAGCGGGTCAGGCGACGAGCTCATCGAGTCGCGCGTCGACAAGGCGTAGGTCGTCCTCGTTCTTCACCACCCAGCCGAGCGTCGCACGCGCAGCCTCCGCGTCGAGGACGTCGACGCCGAGCAGCGACAGCGCGGTCGCCCAGTCGATCGCCTCCGCCGCGCCCGGCAGCTTCGCGAGCTCCCAGCCCCGCAGCACGGCGACCGCCTCCGCGACCGAGCGCGCGAGCCGCTCCGACACGTCCGGCGCGCGCAGGCGGACGATCGCCGCCTCGCGCTCGACGTCCGGGAAGTCGATCCAGTGGTAGAGGCACCGCCGCTTGAGCGCGTCATGCAGCTCGCGCGTGCGGTTCGAGGTGACGATCACGGCGGGCGGCCTGTCGGCGGCGATCGTCCCGATCTCCGGCACCGTGACCGCGAAGTCCGACAGCAGCTCCAGCAGGAACGCCTCGAACTCGTCGTCGGCGCGGTCGAGCTCGTCGATGAGCAGCACCGCGCCCGAGCCCGCGCGCAGCGCGTGCAGCAGCGGCCGCTCGAGCAGGAACTCCGGCCCGTGCAGCACCGCGAGCCGCCGGTCCGGGTCGAGCTCGCCCTCCTGCAGCAGCCGCGCGTAGAGAAGCTGCTTCGAGTAGTCCCACTCGTACAGCGCCTGCGCCGCGTCGATGCCCTCGTAGCACTGCAGCCGCACGAGCTCCGCCTCGAGAAGGCGCGAGAGCGTCTTCGCGACCTCCGTCTTGCCGACGCCGGCCTCGCCCTCGAGCAGCAGCGGGCGACCCATCGCGAGCGAGAGGTAGATCGCCGTCGCGAGGCCGCGGTCGGCGAGGTACGACTCGTCCGCGAATGCGCGCGCGACCTCGTCCGCCGATCCGAACTGCACGCGTCCATCGTAGGAGATTGCGCGCATTGCGCACGGATGTGCGCGCCGCGTATTCTCGACCAGCCCCCTCCAAGGAGGTCGACCCCCGATGTACCCCGCGAGCTTCGAGTACTTCGCGCCGCGGACGCTCGACGACGCACTGTCGACGCTCGAGCGCTTCGGTGACGAAGGGAAGGTTCTCGCCGGCGGACAGAGCCTCATCCCGTTGATGAAGCTTCGATTCGCGGCGCCGCGCGCCATCGTCGACATCAACCGCGTCGAGGGGCTCGACGGCCTCGACGAGACGGACGGACGGCTGCGCCTCGGCGCGCTCGTCCGGCACAAGACGTGCGAGCGCTCGGAGCTGCTGCGCGGCCGCTACGGCGTCTTCGGCGAGGCCGCGCGGCAGATCGCCGACCCGATCGTCCGCAACCTCGGCACGGTCGCCGGCTCGCTCGCACACGCCGACCCGCAGGGCGACTGGCCGTCGGTCATGCTCGCCGCGCGCGCCGAGATCGTCGTGCGCAGCGCGGGCGGCGAGCGCACGATCGCGATCGACGACTTCCTGCAGGGGCCGTTCACGACGACGCTCGAGCCGACCGAGATCGTCACGGAGGTGCGCGTGCCCGCGCCGGGTGGTCGCGCCGGCGGCGCCTACGAGAAGCTCGAGCGCAAGATCGGCGACTTCGCGACCGCAGGCGTGGCGGTGCACCTCGCGTTCCAGAACGGCTCGGTCGAGCGGGCCGGCATCGCGCTCACCGCCGTCGGTCCGACGAACATCCGCGCGTCGAAGGCCGAGGATGCGCTCGCCGGCCGCGCGCTCGACGATGCGGCGATCGACGAGGCCGCGCAGCTCGCCGCAGAGGCGGCGGAGCCGCACGGCGACCACCGCGGCACGGAGGAGTACAAGCGGAACGTCGTCCGCGTGCTCACCGCCCGCGCGCTGCGGAAGGCGGCGCAGGCATGAGCGAGCAGCGGTGCCCCAACTGCGGCGCGGAGCTGCCGGCCGAGCTCGGCCAGCACGCGCTCACGCCGACCTCGGGCCTCGTGCAGTGCCCGACGTGCGGCGAGAACGTCACGCTCGAACGGCCCGCCGACGCCGGCGAGGCCGGCGGCGAGCACGAGGAGTCGTTCTCGGGCCACGAGACGATCGAAGGCGTCATGGACGAGATCCGCGAGAAGGAGGAGACGTGAGCGCCACGCAGGACATCGCGACGCAGACGTTGACGCTGACCGTCAACGGCGAGGAGCGGTCGGTCGAGGTCGAGCCGCGGCTGCTCCTCGTGCACCTGCTGCGCCAGAAGCTCGCTCTCACCGGCACGCACGTCGGCTGCGACACGACGAGCTGCGGCGCGTGCACCGTGCTCGTCGACGGCACCCCCGTGAAGTCGTGCACCTACTTCGCCGTGCAGGCCGAGGGCCGCCAGGTCACGACGGTCGAGGGTCTGATGAGCGGCGGCGAGCTGCATCCGATCCAGCAGGGCTTCAAGGAGGAGCACGGCCTGCAGTGCGGCTTCTGCACGCCGGGGATGCTGCTCGTCACCTCCGTGCTCCTCGAGGAGAACCCGGACCCGTCGGACGAGGAGATCCGCTGGGCGATCTCCGGCAACCTCTGCCGCTGCACGGGCTACCAGAACATCGTCAAGTCCGTGCAGTGGGCGGCCGCGAAGCGGAGGGAGGCGTGATGGCGGCGACCGAGCGGCCGAACCGCTGGCTGGGAGTGAGCGTCAAGCGCAAGGAGGACGAGCGCTTCGTCCGCGGCCGGGGCAACTACGTCGACGACGTCGTGCTGCCCAACATGCTGCACATGGCGATCCTGCGCAGCCCGTTTGCCCACGCGAAGATCAACTCGATCGACACGTCGAAGGCGAGCGAGCTACCGGGCGTCGTCGTGGTCGTGACCGGCGAGATCCTCGCGCAGCACAACCTCGCGTGGATGCCGACGCTGTCGGGCGACACGCAGGCGGTGCTCGCGACCGACAAGGTGCGCATGCAGGGCCAGGAGGTCGCGTGCGTGATCGCCGAGGACCCGTACGTCGCGCACGACGCGCTCGAGCTGATCGAGGTCGACTACGACCCGCTGCCCGTCGTCGTCACGCCGCAGCAGGCGCTCGAGCCGGGGGCGCCGGTCATCCGCGACGACAAGGAAGGCCAGACCGACAACCGGATCTACCACTGGGAGGCCGGCGACGCGGCAGCGACGGAGCAGGCGTTCGCGAAGGCCGACCGCGTCGTGAAGCTGACGACGTTCTACCCGCGCTGCCACCCGGCGCCGCTCGAGTGCTGCGGCTGCGTCGCGGACGTCGATCCTGCGACCGGCAAGGCGACGATCTACATGACGTCGCAGGCGCCGCACGCGCACCGAACGGTGTTCGCGCTCGTCGCGGGCCTGCCGGAGCAGAACATCCAGATCATCTCGCCCGACATCGGCGGCGGGTTCGGCAACAAGGTGCCCGTCTACCCGGGCTACGTCGTCGCGACGGCCGCGTCGCTGCTGCTCGGCCGGCCGGTGAAGTGGATCGAGGACCGCACGGGCAACCTCATCTCGACCGGCTTCGCGCGCGACTTCTACATGGACGGCGAGCTCGCGCTCACCGACGACGGCAAGATGCTCGGCCTGCGCGTGAACATGCTCTCCGACCAGGGCTACGCGTACGCCGACGCGCAGCCGAGCAAGTTCAAGGCCGGCCTGTTCCACATCGTGACCGGCTCGTACGCGATTCCGGCCGCCCACGTCGTCACGAACGGCGCGTACACGAACAAGGCGCCGGGCGGCGTCGCGTACCGCTGCTCGTTCCGTGTCACGGAGGCGTCGTTCTTCATCGAGCGGCTCGTGCAGACGGCCGCGTACGAGCTTGGCATGGACCCCGCCGAGCTGCGGCGGAGGAACTTCATCCAGCCCGAGCAGTTCCCGTACACCTCCGCGACCGGGTTCGAGTACGACTCGGGCGACTACGAGCGGGCGATGGACCTCGCGCTCGAGAAGGTCGGCTACGCCGAGCTGCGCACCGAGCAGAAGCGGGCGCGCGAAGAGGAGGGACGGCTGCTCGGGATCGGGCTCGCGACCTTCACGGAGGTCGTCGGCGCGGGGCCGAGCCGGCAGTACGACATCCTCGGCATCAAGATGTTCGACTCCGCCGAGCTGCGCGTGCACCCGACCGGGAAGGCGATCCTCAAGCTCGGCGTGAAGTCGCAGGGGCAGGGGCACGAGACGACGTTCGCGCAGATCGTGGCGAACGAGATCGGCATCCCGCCCGAGGACATCACCGTGCAGGAGGGCGACACCGACAACACGCCGTACGGGCTCGGAACGTACGCGTCACGGTCGACGCCGGTCGCCGGCGCCGCGACCGCCGTCGCCGCGCGCAAGGTGCGCGACAAGGCGCGCACGATCGCCGCGCACCTGCTCGAGGCGGCCGAGGAGGACCTCGAGTGGCTCGACGACCGCTTCGCGGTCAAGGGCGCGCCCGACCGTGCGAAGACGATCCAGGAGATCGCGTTCGCCGCGTACACCGACCATCCGGAGGGCGTCGAGGCCGGGCTCGAGGCGGTCAACTACTACGACCCGCCGAACATGACGTATCCGTTCGGCAGCTACGTCGTCGTCGTCGAGGTCGATCGAGGTACCGGCGAGTGGAAGGTGCAGCGGCTCGTCGCGGTCGACGACTGCGGGCCGCGCATCAACCCGATGATCGTCGAGGGCCAGATCCACGGCGGCCTCACCGAGGGCTTCGCGATGGCCGCGATGGAGCTCATCACGTTCGACGAGGAGGGCAACTGCATCGGCTCCAACTTCATGGACTACCTCATGCCGACCGCGTGGGAGACGCCGAAGTTCGAGCTGTACGAGACCGTGACACCGTCGCCGCACCACCCGATCGGCTGCAAGGGCGTGGGCGAGTCCGCGACCGTCGGCTCGCCGGCCGCGTTCGTGAACGCGGTCGTCGACGCGCTCGCGCACGCAGGCGTGCGCGAGATCGACATGCCGATGACCTCCGACCGCGTGTGGGCCGCGCTGAACGAGGCGGGGCTCGCGCAGTGAACGTGCTCGTCGAAGCGGGCCGGCTCGCCGCCGCGGGGCGGGCGTTCGCGCTCGCGACCGTCGTGCGCGTCGAGCGGCCGGCGTCGACGAAGCGCGGCGACCGGGCGCTCGTCACCGCCGAGGGCGAGGTGCACGGCCTGTCTCTTATACACATCTGA
>JBKPLI010000254.1:0-4409 GCA_046731555.1 Actinomycetota bacterium
TCGCGGTGCTCGAGCCGCTGCTGCACGGCGGAGAGGAGCAGGGGCTCACGCCGCGCGGCTGGGACTCGTCACGCGCCGACGCCTATGCCGCGAACTTCGTCGCGGTCGCGGTGATCGCGCCGATCGTCGAGGAGCTGACCTTTCGCGGCCTCGGCTTCTCGCTGCTCGCGCGCTTCGGCAAGTGGATCGCGATCTGCGGCGTGGGCGTCGCGTTCGCGCTCGCGCACGGACTCCTGCAGGCGTTCCCCGAGCTCGCGATCTTCGGCTGTGCGCTGGCCTGGCTGCGCTGGCGCACCGACAGCGTGCTCCCAGGCGTCGTCGTGCACGCGATATTCAACGCCCTCGCGCTGATCGCTGCCGTCACGATCGATCAGTAGTCTCCGCCGCGCGCGCCGCACCGCCCTGGCTGCGCTCACGCTCCTCGTGCTCGCGCCGGCGGCGCATGCGGCCGACTGCGCGGTCACCTCGTCAGTCTCGTCGGGGCGCGCGCCGCTGCGCCTGACGTACACCGCGGGGTGCCAGGCGGCGACGCTGCACTGGGACTTCGGCGACGGGTCGGCCGCCGACGGGCCGTCGGTCGAGCACGTCTACCGGCCGGGCGCGTTCGCGCCGACGCTCACGACGGAGGCGGGCAGGCAGACGCTACCCGCGGTCCGCTCGATCGCGCTCGTGCTCCGGGCGCCGCATCGCGTCGACTACGGCCGGCCGGTGACGCTGCGCGCGACGGTCGTGCCGAAGCTGCCGGTGCGGATGCTGTCCGGCAAGACGGTCGTCCGGGGGAAGGCGACCGTGCGCGCGACGCACCCACGATTCACCGCGGTCGCCGGCGGCGTGACGGCCTCGACGATGGTCCTCGTGCGCCCGCGGCTCGACGTGAAGCTCGTCGGCTCGCCGACCCTCGGCTCCTCGCTGCGCGTGCGCGCGGTGCTGCGACCCGCGCACGCCGGCACGGTGCGCGTTCGCGTCGACGGCCGCGCGACGAACCTCGTTCCCACCGCCCGTGCGCGCCGTGTGCGCGTCGCGGTCTCGACCGTGCCGCACAAGGGCTGGGCCGGTCCCGGCCGCACATTGACGGCGGCGGTCGTCGAGCCGTCGCTCGGCCCGGGGTCGCGCGGGCCGAGCGTGCGCGTGCTGGAAGGACGGCTGCGCGAGCTGCACTACGCGCTGCGCGGCGCCGACGGCTACTACGGCCAGGACGACGTGGAGGCGATGCTCGCGTTCCAGAAGGTGAACGGCCTCGCACGCACCGGGCGGATCGATCGCTCGCTGTGGGCGCGCCTGATGAGCGCGACGCCGCCGCGCGCGCGCTACGGCGGGACGCACGTCGAGGTCGACAAGACGCGGCAGGTGCTTTTCATGGTGAAGGACGGCCGGGTGAGCTCGTCGTGCACGTCTCGACCGGTGCCACGGGCAACACGCCGCTCGGGCTCTGGCACGTGTACCTCAAGGTGCCCGGCTGGAACGGCGTGCTCTGGTATCCGAGCTTCTTCCTGCGCGGGTTCGCGATCCACGGCTACCCCGAGGTGCCGGCGTACCCGGCGTCGCACGGTTGCGTGCGCATCCCGATGTGGATCGCGCCGGTGCTGTACTCGGAGATCCCCGGCGACTTCTCGGTCTACGTCTACAACTAGGGTTCGCTCATGGAGAGCGACCCGGTCGTCGAGCGCCTGCGCGAGCGCATCGACGACGTCGACGCCCGCATCGTCGCAGCCGTGAACGAGCGGCTCGAGCTGGTGGACGAGCTGTGGCGCCACAAGCGTGCGAACGGCCTGCCGCTCGTCGTGCCGGGCCGCGAGGAGCAGCTGCTCGCGTCGCTGGCGCGCGTGAACGCCGGCCCGCTCTCGGACGACGGAGTACGCGCGCTCTACACGGAGATCCTCGCGCTGACGAAGCGCGAGCTCGGCGACGGCTAGTCGTCGCGCTCGGTCTCGCTCTCGCTCTCCTCTTCGCCGTCCTCGACGTCCGCGAAGTCCTCCGCCGACACGCGGTCGAGGAAGCGCTTGAACTCGTCGACGATCTCTTCCTCGTTCACCTCTTCACCCTCGAACTCGATCGCGGACTCCTCGATCACGGCGTCGGCGGCGAAGATCGGCGCGTGCGCGCGCACGGCGACGGCGATCGCGTCGGACGAGCGCGAGTCGACCTCGATCTCGTTGCCGTTCTGCGCGACGGTGATCGACGCGTGGAACGTGTTCTCGCGCAGCTCGGTGACGGTGACGCGCACGACTTCGACGTCGAGCTCGCCGAGCATGTTCACGAGCAGGTCGTGCGTGAGCGGCCGCGGCGCGGAGGCGCCCTGCAGCTTCATCAGGATCGCCGCCGCCTCCGGGTGGCCGATCCAGATCGGGAGGAACTTGTTCCCGTCCGCGGTCTTGAGGAGCACGATCGGCTGCTTCCCGACGAGGTCGAAGGAGACGCCGTAGATGGTCATCTCAACCATCGAGACCTAGATTACCCCCGCCCCTCGAGCCAAACGCGAACGGGCCCCCTCGGCGGTAGGCGGGTGCGCCGGCGTGTCGCTACACTGCCGCCCGCGCGGGCGATTAGCTCAGTTGGTTAGAGCGCCGCTCTGATAAGGCGGAGGTCCGTGGTTCGAATCCACGATCGCCCATTTCGGCCTGCCTGTCCTCCGGCGGGACGATCGCCGTCGAGGAGGTCGCGAGGCGCTCCTCGGCGACACGCGCGGAGGTCTCGTCGACTGCGCGCTCGACCTCGCCCATGCAGACCGCGAGGCGAGCGTCGATCTCGGCACGGCGCGCCTCGTCCGCGTGCTCGCGCTCGCGCAGGAGCCGCGACGCCTCGAAGCGAAGCCGCGCGACGCGAACCGCGGTCCGCGTCCAACCGGCCGCGGCAGCGAGGCCGAACCGGGACGCGTCGCGTGCGTGGTCGACGCGGTCCGCGACTGCGTTCTGCAAGCGCGTATCCCGACGGCGGCGCACCTCGGCCGCGAGCAGCAGCACGCCGGCAAGCGCGAGCACCAGAATGAGCGCGCCCGCGAGCGGATGCGATCCCGCGACGAGCACTAGGCCGGCGACGGCGGCCACGGCGGTCAGCGCGGCGACGAGGCCGAGCGGCGGCACCCCGAACCAGCGCGGCTCCGCGCGGGCGTAGGTGGCCGGCGTGTCGCGGTCGAGCATGCCCTCGCTAGTGGAGGGCCTTCGTCCTGTGCACGTAGTCCTCGACCGCGTGCAGGAAGCTGCGGTCGCTCGCGAGCTCCGCGAGCGTCACCTTCGTCTCCGTGTCGAGGTCCTGGTCGTCCTCGAGCTCGCGGAGGAACGGGACAAGGCGCCCCATCTGGCTCATCTGCGCCATGCGCAGGAAGAGGTTGCGTGTGTCGTCGTCCTGCGAGATCGCCTCGAGGGACTCGAGATCCTGCAACCACAGACCCTGAACTTGCCCGCTCACACCGGTGCAACGACCGGAGTGGAGCGTTGGTTACGGCAGCCGGTCGAGCGCCTCGGCGAGCGCCTCGAGGTCATGCTCGTCTGCGTAGACAAGCTCGACGCGGCCGGAGGCGACGCGCGTCTCCAGGCCGGTGAGCCGCCGAAGGCCCTCGCGCACGCGCGCGGCGAGGGCAGGGTCGACGGGCGACGCGCGGCGCGGCTTACGGCGCGCGCCGAGCTCTGCCGCTGCCCGCTCGGTCGCGCGCACGGACATCCCGCGGGCGACGACGCGGCGCGCGAGCCGTCGGCGCTCGGCCTGGTCCGGAACCGCGAGCACGGCGCGCGCGTGCGACTCCGACAGCTCACGCCGCTCGAGCATGTCCAGCACGTCCTCCGGCAGCTCGAGCAACCGCAGCTTGTTCGAGACGGCCGGCTTCGAGCGGCCGACACGCTCCGCGACGTTGCCGAGCGCGAGGTCGAACTCGTCCATCAGCACCGCGTAGCCGCGCGCTTCCTCGACGGGCGAGAGGTCCTCGCGCGCGACGTTCTCGACGAGGCCGAGCAGCAGCGTGTCGCGGTCGTCGGCCTCGCGAATGACGGCCGGGATCGTCTCGACACCCGCCTCGCGCGCGGCGCGCCAGCGGCGCTCGCCGGCGATCAGCTCGTAGCCGCCGCCGAGCCGCGAGCGCACGACGACCGGCTGGATCACGCCCTGCACGCGGATCGAGTCGGCGAGGCCCGCGATCGGCTCGTCCTCGAACCGCTTGCGCGGCTGCCGCGCATTCGGGTGTATCTGCTCGACGGGAAGATGAGCCAGCTCGGGCTCGCCGGCGCCGATCAGCACCTCGAACCCCCGGCCGAGACCGCGTCTAGGAACGCTCGACAAGCTCCATCGCCACCTTCCAGTAGGCCTCGGCGCCGCGCGAGCGCCGGTCGTAGTGCGTGACGGGCAGGCCGTGGCTGGGCGCCTCCGCGACGCGCACGGAACGCGGCACGACGGCGCTGAACACGAGGTCGCCGAAGTGC
>JBKPLI010000255.1:0-7575 GCA_046731555.1 Actinomycetota bacterium
CAGAGGGGCCGGCCGTGCAGCGACCGGCGGCAGCCCTTCGGCGACCGCAGCTGCCGACGCGCACACGAGCCCGCCGCGCTCGAGCACGTCGAGCGCGCGCGCCCGCTCGCCGACGAGGTGCGGCGGCGGCTCGAGCCCCGAGCCCCAGTGCACGCCGCGCGACGGGAAGAGCGCGACCGTCTCCTCTCCGAGGAACCACCCCGCCGCCTCGGCGACGTCGCGCGTGTCGGCGTCCTCGGGCAGCAGGACGACGACCGCGCGGCCGAGCTCCTCGTACAGCGCAGCGAGGACGAGCGGCAGCACCGGCTCCGACACGCGCGCACGCGTCGGCAGCGCGGCCGCGAGTTGCGGGACGCGCTCCTCGGCGCGGAGCCGGTCGACGAGGCTGTGGAGGATCGGACGGTCCATGACGAACGACGGGAACGGCGTCCCGCGGGTGGTCATGGTAATCCGCGCGGCCTTCGCGACGCAGCGCCGGCGCTTGGCTCCGTCCCGCGGCTCTGCCAAGCTCATTCGCGTCCGACCCTTACGAAGGAGCAGCGAGCATGGACAACTTCAGGAGGCTGTCACCTGCGGAACAGATCGTCTTCGTCGGCGCGATCGTCGCGCTGATCGTGTCGTTCCTCGACTGGCAGCAGGTGTGCGTGTCCGTCGTGAACGCCTGCGCCGGCGCGAGCGAATGGAACGGCGTCGGCACCATCGCGGCGCTGCTGATCGTGGTGCTGCTCGGCTGGGAGGTCGCCCGGCTGCTCGGGCGCGACCCGGAGCTCGGCTCGGCGACGCCGGGCCAGGTGTCGGCCGCGCTCGCCCTCCTGCTCCTCGTGTTCACGGTGATCACGTTCATCAGCCACGACGAGGCGCGCCACTGGCCTGCATGGATCGGGCTGCTGGCGGCGATCGTGATCGCGGGCGCGGCGTTCGTGCGCGCGCGCGATGAGGGGGTCGAGGTGCCGTCGAAGGACTCGTTCTCGTCGTCGCCGGCCGCGGCCGACACAGCCGAGCCGCCGGAGGCGCCGCCGGCGGAGACGCAATAGGCGCACGCGGCAGCGGGAGGCCGCACCGCGACGCGCGCCGCCCGCCTCCGTCCGAGCCGTGAGCGGCGAGACCGACCTGAACGCGCAAGGGCGACCGACGCTCGCGGAGGTCGCGTCGCTCGCGGGCGTCTCGATCGCGACGGTCTCGCGCGTGCTGAACGACTCGGCGCGCGTGAGCCCCGAGGCGCGCGAGGCGGTCGAGGACGCGGTCGCGCAGCTCGGCTACGTCCCCAACCCGGCGGCGCGCAGCCTCGTCCGGCGGCGGACGGACACGATCGCGCTGGTGCTCTCCGAGCCCGAGAGCCTCATCTTCTCCGACCCGTTCTTCGCCACCGTCGTGCACGGCGTGCTCACAGCTGTCGCCGACACGCCGCTTCAGGTCGTGCTGCTGCTCGCGCAGGGCGAGCGGCAGCAGGCGAAGGTCGAGCGTTACGTGCGCCACCGCCACGTCGACGGACTGATGCTGATGGCGCTGCACGCGGGCGACACGTTCGCGCACCGCCTCGCCGACGCACAGGTGCCGATCGTGCTCATCGGCCGGCCGCCGTCGGGGCAGCGGCTGCCGTACGTCGACGCCGACAACCGCGGCGGCGCGCGCGAGGCGACCGCGCTGCTGCTCGCATCCGGCCGGGCGAAGGTCGCGACCATCACAGGGCCGGTCGACATGAACGTCGCCGCCGACCGGTTCGACGGCTACCGCGACGCGATCCCGGCGGGCACGCCCGAGCTCGCGGAGACCGGCGACTTCACCGTCGCGGGCGCCGAGCGCGCGATGCACGCGCTGCTCGAACGCGAGCCGGACCTCGACGCGGTGTTCGCCGCGTCCGACCCGATGGCGGTCGGCGCGCTGCACGCGCTGCGTGCGGCAGGGCGTCGCGTGCCGGAGGATGTCGCGGTCGTCGGCTTCGACGACGCGCCGGTCGCGCGGACCACCCGCCCGCCGCTCACGACCGTGCGGCAGCCGCTCGAGGAGATGACGCGCGCGCTCACCGACCTGCTGCTGCGCCGGATCGCCGGCGAGGCGCGCGACGACGAGCACGTCGTCTTCCCGACGGAGCTCGTCCGGCGCGACTCGGCGTGACCTTGACCCGCGCGCCCGGGGCTGCGAGGCTCCGCCGCGTGTAAACGCTTACACGCCGCGCGACGTCGCGCGGCCGGAAAGGGGTGGGTTCGTGTGAGCCACGGGTCGTTGAGGCGCACGCTGTTCGGCGTCGCGCTCGGAGTTGTGCTCGTCGCAGCGTTGCCGGTGTTCGCGGCGGCCGGATCGAGCGCCGGGTCGGGGGCGCAGGCGCTCGATCCCGGCACGCGCTTCTATGCGCCCGGGCCGGAGGCGGGTGCGATCCGGCAGGGCATCGACCTGCTGCGCAGCGGCCGGATCCGCGACGCGCTGCTCATCGGTGCGATGGAGCTGCAGCCACGCGCCGTGTGGATCACGCAGGGCACGCCGGCCGAGGCGCGCAGCGAGGTGCGCGAGACGGTCGCGCGCGCGGCGCTCCAGCGCGCCGTGCCGGTGCTCGTCGCCTACAACATCCCGGGCCGCGACTGCGGCGGGCTGTCGGCCGGCGGCGCGCTGACGACCGCGGAGTACAAGGCCTGGATCGACGGCTTCGCATCGGGGCTCGGCAGCCGCAAGGCAATCGTCATCCTCGAGCCCGACGGCCTCGGCCTCCTGCCGTCGAACTGCGGCGGCCCGAACCCGGGCTACCCGTTCACCGACGCACAGCGCTACGAGGAGCTGAACTACGCCGTCGACCGGCTCGGGCAGCAGGCCGGCGCGATGGTGTACCTCGACGGCACACACAGTCACTGGCTCGGCGTAGGCGACATCTCGCTCCGGCTCGTGAACGCGGGCGTGCAGCGGGCGCGCGGGTTCTTCCTCAACGTGTCGAACTTCCGCGCCACGCCCGACGGCCTGAAGTTCGGGACGTGGATCTCGCAGTGCATCGCCTTCGCCAACAACCCCGAAGAGGGCGGCTGGCGGCTCGGCCACTACGACTGGTGCGCGAGCCAGTACTTCTCGCCCAACGGGCCGGTCAACCCCGACGACATCAGCACGTGGCACTTCACCGACGAGTGGTTCGCCGCGAACCTCGGCACGGCGCAGCCGACGACGCACTTCGTCGTCGACACGAGCCGGAACGGCCAAGGCCCGTGGACGCCGCCGGCCGGCAAGTACACGGACCCGCAGGACTGGTGCAACCCGCCCGGGCGGGGCCTCGGCCTCCGCGCGACCGCGAACACGGGCAATCCGCTCGCCGACGCGCTGCTCTGGGTGAAGGTCCCCGGCGAGTCCGACGGGACGTGCACGCGCGGCGCGCCCGCCGGGTCGGTCGACCCCGAGTGGGGCCTCGTCGACCCGGCCGCGGGACAATGGTTCCCGCAGCAGGCGCTCCAGCTCGCGCAGCTCGCGAGCCCGCGGCTCTTCTGAAAGATCGGCGACGGTCGCGCGGCGGCGCCCATCCGCCGCGCGGCCACCTCGCCGAGCGTTAGGCGCGGCGGAGGATGCGCCGCGCGCCGACGTAGCCGCGGTGCGCGGCGAGCCGCTCGACGGAGACGGTGCGGCCGCTGCTCGGCGCGTGGATGAAGCGGCCCTTGCCGACGTAGAGGCCGACGTGGTCGAGCCCACCGAAGAAGACGAGGTCGCCGGGCCGGAGCCGTCCGCGCGCGACGCGACGGCCGAGGCCGAACTGCGCGACGGAGTAGTGCGGCAGGTCGATCCCGAAGTGGCGGTAGACGAAGCGGACGAAGCCGGAGCAGTCGAAGCCGGTGCGCGGCGACTCGCCGCCCCAGCGGTAGCGGACGCCGACGAGCGTGCGCGCGTAGCGGACGACGCGCTCGCCCCGGACGGTCGTGTGCGCGGACGTCTGCGGCGCCGCGAGCGCCCCGGTCGCGCGCGCGGTGACAATCGCGATCAGCACGGCAAGGATGAGCAAGGCACGAGTACGGTCTGACAGGAGAGGGCTCCCTTCGGCGGGGCGGCAGCGCGCACGGCGCCGCGCGGTCGTTGGGGAGCGGCCAGTTCAGCAGGGCTCGCGCCGGGCCGTATGACCCAAATTGGGGGTCCGGCCTCCCTCGGCCGGGGGAGGCCGGACGGCCCATCGCGCCTCGAGCGTCGCCGCGGGTTCAGGGCCGGAGGACCTAGAGCACGGTCGCGTCGGGTGGCCGCAGATGGCGCTCTGCGTCGGCGGTTGCGGCCGCCGTTCTCGCGCGCGCGGGCGCGCGCGACGACCGCTCCGTAGGACCACCCACCCACAAACCCCCCGCCCTCCCTAAAGGGGGAACAACCTGAGAGTGCCACGCGAGGTTGCACGTGTCCGTGCCAAGTCTGTGAAAAGAGTGCGACGCGCGCGGCCGCGCCGCCCCGGCGAGCTAGTTGTACTTCCGCTGCGTCGCGTCGAGGCCCTCTGCGTCGAGGGTCTCGACCGCGTCCGCCGCGCGCGCGATCAGCGCGGGCGCGTCCTCGTGCGGCTCGAAGTCGGCGAGCACGTAGTCGGCGAGCGGCCGCGGGTCGCCGCGTTCCGGACGGCCCACGCCGATGCGGAGGCGCATGAAGTCCGGCGTCTTCAGGTGCTGCGCGATCGAGCGCAGCCCGTTGTGCCCCGCGAGCCCGCCGCCGAGCCGCAACTGAAGCCGGCCGTAGTCGAAGTCGCCCTCGTCGTGCACGACGAGCACGGCGTCCGGCTCGAGCTTGAAGAACTGCGTCGCGCCCTTCACCGCACGGCCCGACTCGTTCATGTACGTCTCCGGCTTCAGCAGCCCGACACGGTGGCCGTCGATGCGCACGTCCGCGAGCTGCCCGGAGAACTTCGACCGCCACGACCCGCCGTGCCGCCGCGCGAGCTCGTCGACGACCATCCACCCGACGTTGTGGCGGTTGCGCGCGTACTCGCGTCCCGGGTTACCGAGACCCACGACGAGAAGGTCGAGCGACGAGGCGCGTTCGCCCCGACGCCACGGCAGCCGCACGGATCAGCCCTCGGAAGAGCCTTCGGCGGAGGCTTCGGCCTCGCCGGATTCGCCCGCGGCCTCGCCTTCCTCGCCCTCGGCGGCCTCGCCCTCGGCCTCGACGCCCTCGCCCTCCTCGCCCTCCTCGGGCTCCGGCTCCTCGACGCGCGTCGGCATCGTGACCGTCGCGATCACGACCTCCTCGGGGTCGTCGAGCAGCGTGACGCCCTCCGGGATGGTCACTTCGGACAGGCGGGCGGTGTCGCCGATATGCATCTCGGAGACGTCGAACTCGAGGTGCTGCGGAACCTCGAGCGGCAGCGCCTCGATGTTGATCTCGGTCGTCGGCTGCGAGAGGACCCCACCCTCCTTGACGCCGGCAGGCTCACCGACGAGCGTCACGGAGACGACAGCCTGGATCGGCTGGTCGAGGCGAACCTCCTGGAGGTCGACGTGCGTGATCGTGCCGCGCACGGGATGCAGCTGGAACTCCTTGAGCACCGACGCGTGCGACTTCGCGCCGTCGCCGTCGACGACGACGTCCAGCACGGCGTGCGTGCCCCCGGCTCCCGTCAGCGCGTGCCGGAGGTCGCGCTCGGGAATCGCGATCGCGCGCGGCTCCTCGCCGCGTCCGTACAGGACGCCCGGGATCAGACCCTGCCGGCGCAGCCGCCGCGACTCCGCGGAGCCGTGCACGGGACGCTGGCGGACGACGAGTTTGACGCGCTCTCCGGCCACGGCGGCGGATTGTAGCCAGCAGCGCGCAAGTTCAGCGCGAAAGCCGGGTCTACCGGTGAAACCGACGCGGAGCAGCGACCCGTTTTCGAATCCGATCCCCAAGCACGGCAGGGGCGCTGCTCTCCCCCACCGAGTGGAGCCCCACGTGGCGGCGTGGGGCTCCGCGACTAGAAGAGCTGGTTCCCGACACCCACGTTGCTGGCGTCGGGAACCGTCTGTTTCTGCGACCTCAGGTCATGCGAGAGCGGGTGAGGTCATCTGAGATCGGTAGAACTTTCTACCGGCTTCGACCCGAGTAGCCGCCGCTCGAGTCGCCAAGCGTTCCTAAGACTCCCTCACGGATCGCTGGTTCAAGCCAAACACGGCGGGACGGGTAGCGTTGGCGGCGGTGAGGCAGAACGGGACGCGGCCATCTGCGGCGAGCGGCGAGCCGACGATGCCAGATGGTTGTCTGTCTGCAACGTCCGGCTCGCCGCTTGATTTCGGGGCCGAGGGTCGCGCGTCGAGCGCCACCCCCTAGAAGGTCAACGACACCGTGCCGGTGACCGAGGCAGCGTAGGTAACGCAGCTCCCGAACACGGCTTGGCGGTAGTGGGTCAGTGTCGCTGCGAAGCTGCCACTGCCACTGCCACCGCCCCACGGCCCGACGCTGCCGAGGATGCCTTTGACGGTGAACACTTGGTTCTTGCAGCCGGCGCCGGAGTCGTTCACTTGAACCGTTCCGCCCGTGAACCTGCCCGTGATGACGGTGTAGCTGCCGTTCAGCGTCGAGGCGACGGAGAAGCTCCCGCCTGTGATCGTCGCCGTCGTCCCGCATGAAATGCAGAGCGGCGTATGTTGCACGTCGGCGTTCCAGTATCCGGGCAATGCGCCCGAAGCCCTGCCGGCGAACTTGCCGTCGGTCGAGGTCGCGTAGTACTCGTAGCCAGCGATCGAGTCCGTGTACGTCGTGGCTGCGACCGCGGTTCCCGGCACGGTCAGCGCGAACGCGGTCAGCGCAAGCGCGCTGACGAGCGCCGCTCCCAGCTTCCTGTTCACGTTCTAACCTCCTGAGTCCGGATGGCCTAGTCGCGTGTTCAACGATCCTCACGACAGCAGCGATTCGCGGTGGCGTGGGGTTCACGCACCGGATGACGTTCGCGCCGGTAGAAACTCCGGGTAGAAAGACCGGCCTAGCCGCTTGGCTAAGCCGTTCTTTCTAGAAGAGCTGGTTCTCGCCGCCGAAGATCGCCGAGACCGAGTCGTCGGAGAAGACGTTCATGATCGTCTCGGCGAGGAGGCCCGCGACCGGGAGGACCGTCATGTTCGACGGGCGGCGGAGCGGGTGGATCGGGACCGTGTCGGTGACGACGATCCCTTCGATCGGCGCTGCCGCGAAGCGCTCGAGGGCGTCGCCGACGAAGAGGCCGTGCGTCGCGAACAGCCAGACCGCGGTCGCGCCCGCGTTGCGCAGCGCCTCGACGTTCGCGAGCAGCGTGCCGCCGGTGGTGATCACGTCGTCGCCGACGATCACCGCCTTGGCGCGCACGCGGCCGGTGATCTCGGTCACCTCGACCACGTCGTGCGCGGGGCGCATCTTGTGCATCAGCGCGAAGCCGGCGTCGAGCATCTCGGCGAAGCGCACCGCCATGCGCGCGCGGCCCGCGTCCGGGGACACCGACACGACGCCCTCGCCCGTCAGGCCGAGGTCGCGGAAGTGGCGCGCGAAGAGCGGCAGCGCCGTCATGTGGTCGACGGGGATCGTGAAGAAGCCCTGGATCTGTCCCGCGTGCAGGTCCATCGTGAGCACGCGGTCGACGCCGGCGAGCTGCAGCATGTCGGCGACGAGGCGGCCGGAGATCGGCTCGCGCGGCTTCGC
>JBKPLI010000256.1:0-6436 GCA_046731555.1 Actinomycetota bacterium
GCCCGGCGGCACGGAGCCCGGCACGTTCGCGATCACGACGAGCTCGTCGACCTGCGGCTCGAGCGCCGGCAGGCACGTCTCGAGTTTCTCCGCGTGCCCGTGCGAGACGACGACGGCCGAGACCTTCACGCGATCACCTGCCGGTACACGTCGGCCGTGCGGCGGGCGGCCTCGGCCCACGAGAAGCCTCGCGCCCGCTCGACGCCGGCGCGGGCAAAGCGCTCGCGGTCGTCCAGTGCGCGGCGGATCGCTGCGGCGTAGTCGCCGTTCTCCGCGTAGACGCCCGCGTCGCCCGCGACCTCGCGCAGCGCCGGGTCCGCCGAGAGCACGACCGGTGTGCCCGACGCCATCGCCTCGAGCACGGGGATGCCGAATCCCTCGTAGCGCGACGGCCAGACGAGCGCGGCGGCGCCGCGGTAGAGCTCGGCGAGCTCCGGCTTCTCCACCCAGCCGCGCAGGTCGGCGCCGCGCGCCTCGAGGGCGCGGGCGAGCTGGGGTTCCTTCGCCGGCCCGGCCACGACGAGCGGCAGGCCCACGGCCTCCGCGGCCTCGGCCGCGGTCAACGGGTCCTTCCGGGCCTGGATCGCGCCCACGAACAGGAGATACGGGCGGCGCAGGTGTACATGTGCGCCTAGTGGCACACCGGCCGAAAAGGCCGGGTCGACGCCGTGCGGCGTGACGGTGACCTTTTCCGGTGGGATGCCGTAGAGCTCGACCGCGTCCGCCTTCGTCCGTTCGGACACCGCGAGCACGTGCGCGGCCCGCCGGGCCGCGCGGGGCACGACCGTCCTGAACGTGACCCGATCGACCAAGCCCATGACGGAAGGGTCGCGCTCGAAGTGCAGGTCGTGCAGCGTGACGACGCTCGGCCCGCGCCAGCCGAGCGGCAGAGCGTGCTGGAAGTGCGCGACCGCGGGTCGCAGCCGCCGCAACAACCGGGGCAGCGACCACGCCATGCGCAGCTCCTGCGAGCGCGCGGGCAGCGCGACGGCCTCGACGCCGGCCGGCACGAGTTCCGGTCGGCGCGTGACGGCCGCGAAGCGCAGATCGGGCGCGACGCCGGGCAGCTCGCGCAGCAGGTTCGCGACGTAGGTCTCCTCGCCGGTGCGCTGCCGCCCGAGCACGTCTGCATCGAGCACCACGAGCGGCGTCATGCAAGCTCCCGATAGACGGCCGCGGTCGCCTCGGCCGTCGCGGCCCACGAGAACCGCGGCGCGCGCGCGAGACCGGCGGCGCGCAGCTCGTCGCGCCGCGAGACGGCACGCTCGATCCCGGCAGCGATCGAGGCGACGTCGAGCGGGTCGACGAGTTCGGCCGCGTCGCCGGCCACCTCCTCCATCGCGCTCGCCGCGCTCGTCACGACCGGCGTCCCGCAGCACATCGCCTCCAGCACGGGGATGCCGAAGCCCTCGTAGAGCGACGGGTAGGCGAGGCAGCGCGCACCGCGCAGCAGCGTCGCGAGCTCCGCGTCGGAGGGACGCCCGAGCCAGCGCACGCCGGCGTCGTCCGCCACTTCGACGCCGCCCCACCCGCGCGCGCCCGCGACGCGCAGCTCGACGCCGAGCCGGCGCGTCGCCTCGATCAGCCGGGGCGGGTTCTTGCGCGGCTCGAGCGTCCCGACCGCGAGCACGTAGTCGCCCTCGGCCGCAGGACCTTCGGGCGCGAAGACGTCGCTCGTCGCGTTGTGCGCGACGCGGATCCGGTCGGGCGGCACGCCTGCGAGCGCGGTCACCTCCCGCTTCGTGAACTCGGAGACGGCGAGCACGCGGTCGGCGGCGCGCAGCACGCGCACGAGCAGCGAGTGGCCGTAGACCCGCGTCCACGCCGTGAAGTACTCCGGATGGCGTAGCACCGCGAGATCGTGCACCGTCACGACGACCGGCAGCGGCGCGCGCAGCGGTGCGCGGAACGTCGTGCAGTGCAGCACGTCGAGGTCGCGCGCCTGCAGCGGCAGGCCGGCGAGATACCAGCCGACGTCGCGCGCGACCGCCGTCACGCGGCCTAGGCCGCCCCACGTGAGCCGGCGCAACTCGACGTCGTCACGCTCCTCGAGCGCGCCGACGAGGCCGCGGACGTAGCGCGCCGTTCCCGCCGCGTCGAGGACGAGCGGCGCGACGTCGACGCCGACCTTCACCGCGCCTCCCGCCACGCGGCGAGCATCGTCTTGCCGACGGCGTCCCACGTGAACCGCCCGGCGTGCCCGCGCCCGCGCGCGCCCAGCTCGGCGCGCCGCGTCGCGGCCTCCTCCAGGCGCTCGGCCCATTCGCGCGGCGCGTCCGGGTCCGCGCGCAACGCGACGTCGCCCGACGCCTCGTCCAGGGACGCGTGCGACGACGCGACGACCGCTGCGCCGCAGGCCATCGCCTCGACGATCGGGATGCCGAAGCCCTCGAACCGCGACGGGTACGCGACGGCCGCCGCGCCGCGATACAGGCGCGCGAGCTCCTCGTCGGACACGCGGCCGAGCCGCACGATCCCAGGTGCCTCGAGCTCGGCTTGCTCGCCCCACCCGGCGCCGCCGACGACCGCGAGCTTCAACCGGCCGCCGAGGAGCCGGTGCGCCTCGACGAGCACGCCGAGGTTCTTGCGCGGCTCGAGCGTCGCGACCGTGAGCACGTAGTCGCCGCCGAGGTCCGCGCGCTCGCCCTCCGCGACGAAGTCCGGCCCGGCGCCGGGCGGCGCGACGTGCACGCGCGCGGGGTCGACGCCGAGCAGCTCGACCACGTCGCGACCGGTGAACTCCGAGTTGACGAACACCGTGTCGCAGGTGCGTGCGTCGCGGTACTTGCGCGCGTGCATCCGCCGCGTGCGCGGCGTGACCCACTCGGGGAAGCGGATCGGGACGAGGTCGTGGATCATCGTCGAGCGGACGCCCGCGCGCTGCGGCGGGTACATCCAGTCGCTGTAGTGGAGCACGTCGACCGGCCCGACGAACCGCTCGACCGGCGGCCACCCGACCTGCGACCAGGCGGTCCGCCAGTAGTGCGACTTCGGCAGGAAGCGCAGCCGCGGTCGCACGCCGAGCCCCCCGAGCTCCGCCGGAATGACGCGCGTGCCGCGGTGGCTCGTGGGCGCGAACGGCACCACGTCGTCTTCGGCGCCGGCGGCCGCGACCACGCCGCGCAACGAGCCGAGGATGTAATTGCCGATCCCCGTGCGCTCGTGCGAGAGCGGACTGACGTCGAACGCGATCCGCATCAGCGGACGGCGACGACGCGGATGCCGAGCCGGCGCGTGTCGGTCGAGCCGGGCTGTGCCTTCGCGGGCACCTTCGTGCGCTCGACGCGGAACGTGACGTCGCAGCCGGAACCGGCCGGCAGGCGCAGCGTCCGCTCCTCCTCCGGCGGCACGCGCACGGTCCCCACTAGCCGGCCGCGGGCGTACGCGCGCACGACCTGCGGCTTCGAGTAGAGGCTCGGGTCGCTCGCGAACCGCACCGCCACGGGCCTTCGGCACTCGAAGCCGCGGAGGGAGAACGTCCTGCCGGCCCAGCCGTCCTCGTACACGCCCTTCGTCACGTACTGCACGCGCAGCATGCCGCCGACACGAAGCAGGCGCAGCCCGCGGCTCTGGTCCTCCGCGACCTGCTCGCCCGCGAGCGGGAGCGACGTGTCGGCGACGATGTAGGCGGTCGGCAGCGAATGCCCCGACGGGTCGACGAGGTGGCCGGTGCCCTCGTCGACGCGCACCTGCGTCTCCGTCAGGTTCCCGGGCGACGGCGTCCGCAGGTAGAGCACGGGGCCGACGCTGCGGTTGAAGAACTCGTTCTCGTTCACCGTGAGCCGGTCGATGTTCGGCAGCCCCGACCAGAGCAGGGCGACGGTCGCGTTGCGGCCGACGGCGTCGTCGATCCAGTCGCGGTCCGGGTTCGTGATCCCCTGGAAGAGCGCGCCGACCGACGCCTTGCGCGTGCGGGCGTCGACCGGCTGGGCGACCGCCGCGTAGAGCGCGAGCACGAGCAGGGGCAGCGCGACCCACGCGCGCCGCGGGACGAGCGCGGCGACGACGACGAGCACGAGCGCGATACCGGCGACGACCCAGCGCAGGTCGTCGAGCCGGATCACGAACCAGTTCGAGACCGACCACAGCGGCAGCGTCATCAGCGTGTCGGCGGTCGACGACACGCCGATGAAGCGCTCGTACGGCACCGTCGCCGCCAGCGCGACCGTGCCGACCGCGGCAACGGCCGTCGTCACCCGCGGACGCGGCAGGCCGCGCTCGATCCAGAGCCCGAGCACCGCGAACAGGAGCGGCGCGACGTAGAAGAGGTTGCGCTCCTCGATCCGCAGCACCGAACCCTGGGTCGCGAACGCCGCCACCTCGAGCAGGAACCAGCCGACGAGGGACGCCGTCGCCGCCACGAGCGCACGCTCGCGCGTCTCGAGCCTCGTCAGCATCGCGAGCAGCACGACGAGCGCGAGCACCGGGATCGCGCCGACGTAGAAGTCGAGCTCGCCCGCGTGCCAGAGGAGCCACTTGCCGATCGAGCCCAGGTCGTAGCTGTCCGTCGCCGCCGCGTACGCGCCGAGCACCGAACGCACGGAGCGCCCGCGCACGACGGCCGAGAGCACGACGAGCAGCGACGCGCCCGCGATCAGCCCGTAGAGCCAGCGGTAGCGCCAGAGTCTGCGCGGCGCAACGAGCAGCGGCGCCGTCAGCGCGGCCGGCACGATCGCGATCGCCTGCGCGCGCGTGAGGAACGCGAGTCCCGTGGCCGCGAGCAGCAGCACGACGCGCATGGGCGTCGGCTGCTCGAGCGCCGCGACGAGCGCGAGCGCGGCGAGCAGGAAGATCGCGTAGAACGCGTTCTCGGTCATCACGACGCCCGCGTAGACGCCGGACGGCACCGCGACCGTCAGCACCGCGACAACGAGCGCGAGCACGGGCCGCGTGACGCGCCGCGCGATCAGGTACGCCGGGACGGCCGCGAGCGAGAACGCGAACGCGTTGATCGCCTTGATCGCCGAGTACGCGGCCGGCACCGCGTCGAAGAGCGCGTACGCCGGGCTGATGAGGATCGGGTAGACGAGCCCGTAGCCCGACGTCGGGACGCCGCGCACGCTGAAGTGCCCGGTCGCCGCGAAGCTCTTCGCCAGCTCGGAGTAGACGATCTCGTCGATCATGATCCACGGCGCGACCATGCGGCGCGCGACGGCGAAGCGGACGACCGTCGAGACGGCCACGATGAGCGCGAGCCACGCCCACGCCGGCACGGCGCGCGCTCTAGCCATAGGAGGCTTTGGTGAAACGGCGCTCGTCGTCAGGGTGCGCTGATCGTCGCGAGGCAAGGACGCAGGGCGCCCCGGTAGCGGCGCTACCGGGGCAACCGAGGACGCAGCATCGGGGCGAGCAGCGCGGCCTGACGGCTCAGCGCTCTTTCGCCAAAGCCTCCTAATCAACGACACGTTCGAGGCGGATGAAGTGGACGCCGAGCTCGCGCTCGTCCGTGCTGCCGGCGACGACGTGCGCCGGCACGACGGTGCGCGCGACGCGGAAGCGGACGACGCAGCGGCCGTCCTCACTGCGGAGCGGGACGGTCATCGTCGACGTGAGCGCGGGCGGCACGGTCGCGTGCGCCACGTCGCGGCCGGCGACCGTCGCCGTCACCCGCTGGTCGGCGCGGAAGAGCTGCGGGTCGGACGCGAGCGTCACCCGCAGCCGGCCGCCGTCGCAGCGCAGTCGCGTGTACGTCACGCGCGCGCCGGACCACGTGTCGGACGGGTAGAGGCCGCGCGTCTCGGTCAGCACCGTCAGCGGCCCGTCGACGCGCACGAGCTGCTGACCGGCGCCGTCGCGCGTGACCACGCGGCCGTCGATGTCGAGCGACGCGTCCGCGAGCGCGTACGCCGCGCGCACCGGACGCGTGCCGGTGACGAGCACACCGTCGGCGCGGCGCCGCACAGGCGTCTCCGCGAGACCGCCCGGCAACGGCGCACCGAGGTAGTAGACCGTCCCGACCGAGCGGTTGAAGAGCTCCGGCTCCCAGACCGTGTACGGCGCGGCCGCACCGTTCCAGACGACGGCCACGTCCGCGTCGCGGCCGACCGCGCGGTCGATCCAGTCCTTCTCGGCGTCGCCGAGGCCGGCCGCGCGCGCAGCCGTCGAGGCCGAGCGCATGCCGTGCCGGCCGACGAGCGCGAACGCCGTCGTGACCACGAAAACCGCAGCGACGACGGCGACCGCAGTCCGCGGCGACGCGAGCAGGAACACCGCTGCCGCCGCGGCGGCGGCGACCAACGCTGCCCAGCGCACGGCCGCGAGCGGCAGGAAGCGGTCGTGCGCCCACCACCACGGGAGCAGCGCGAGCGTGTCCGCGACGGCCTCGCCCGCGAACAACCGCCCGTACGGCAAGAGCACGGGCAGCGCGGCCGCGACCGCCGCGACCACGATGCGCGCCCGCGAGCCGACGCGCGTCGGCACGAGCAGCGCGGCGATC
>JBKPLI010000257.1:0-35968 GCA_046731555.1 Actinomycetota bacterium
GAGCTCGAGCGCACGCTCCAGCGGGCTGAGCCGCTCGAGCCGGCTCGTGCGCATCACGTGCCAGCGCTGTCGCGCCCAACGCGCGACGAGCAGCGCGGGGTACGCGAGCAGTGCGGCGGCGGCGAGCAGCAGCAGCGTCACGACGAGCGACGGCTTGACGCCCCACGTGACGGCCGGCTGCCGAACGACGTCCGAGCGCAGCGTCGGCTCGGCGAGGTCCCTGGGGTCCACTCGCGAGGCCTGCCGGACCGGCGGCCAGAGGAGCGACTGCGTCTGCCGCCGGCCGGCGTCGTCGCGCCACGAGATGCGGACGGGCGCGAACTTGAGCGTCCGCTCGGGCCCGCCCGGCAGGCACCGCGTGTCGAGGCAGAGCAGTCGGTACCGGAACTCGACCCGCGTCATCTTCCCGGCCGCGCGCTCGACCTTCGTCGTCGAGACGACCTTGTACGGCCGCAGGTCGACGTGCACGCGCACCGTTGACGGCGAGACGCGCCCGCGATCGACCGCAACGTCGACGCGGGCGTCGAGCGGGTCTCCGAAGAGCGCCTCGCGCGGCGTCAGCGTGGCGCGGTACGAAACGCCTGTACCGACGGCCGCCTGCGCGGTCGCCGCGGCCAGGGCGACGGCGAGCGCGGCGGCGGCGAGCGCGGCGCGCCTCACCATCCGCGCCCCCGCTCCCACTGGCGCTGCTCGGCCCACGAGAGAAACGAGCCGAGCACGTCGCCGGGCTCGCTCGAGTCGACGACGACCGGGTCGAGGCCGAACGTGCGGAACCACGACAGCAGCTGCTCACGCCGCGCCTCGTTGCGCTCGCGACGCACAGCCGCCTCGCGGCGCGAAATGCGCACGGGCCGCAGCTTGCCCGTCTCGGGGTCGACCACGGGAATCGTCACGCGGCCGACGTCCGGGAAGCTCGCCTCCCACACCGGGTCCTGCACGACGACGGGGACGATGTCCCACCGGCGCTCGACCGCGCGCGTCCACACCTCCTCGTCGGGCACGACGAGGAAGTCCGACACGACGAAGACGAGGCTCCCCGACGTGAGCGCCCCGCGCGTGTCCTGCAGGTGCCGCAGCGCAAGCGTGAGGTTGTCGCGCGGTGCGTCGTAGCGAGGCCAGAGCAGGTGTCCGTCGCGGATGTGGTGCGCCTCCGCCTTCGACGACGGCGGCCGCCAGAACGGAAGCTCCCCGTTCGCGAAGTCGAGGTAGCCGATGATCCCGCGCGCGCGGACGGTGCTCTCGGCGATCAGCGCTCCGGCCGCCGCGACTGCCTCGGGCTTCGAGAGCCACGGCAGCCCCGACGGGTAGAGGCCCATGGCCGGCCGCCGGTCGCAGACGAGCACGACACGCGGCGCCTCCTCCGCGAACCGCTCGCGGACGATGAACTCGTCCTGCGCGTGGGCGGCGGAAAGGCGCGCCGACGCGGCCCAGTCGATCGCGTCGATGTCGTCGCCGGCGCGGTACGGCCGCGAGCCGGCGACGTCGGAGCCGGTGCCGCGGCGCGCGCTGTGCATCGCGCCGTACGCAAGCCCGATCAGCCGACGGCGGAGGACGAGCGGGAACGTCGGCTCGGCGTTCGGCACAGGCCTACGGCCCTAGGTTGACGACGCCGGTCGCGAGAGCAGCTCGGTGTCGGTCGACTCGGGCCGCGGCGCCGCGCTGAAGCAGTCGTCGCAGAAGCGGCCGAGCGCGGCCTCCCAGCCGTGCTTGCGCATCTCGGCGAGATAGGCGGGCGTGAAGGCGACGCGGTGGCCGAGCACCGGCAGGAAGACGCGCTCGACGTCGCTCGGCGTGACGAAGTCGCGGTCGGCGAGCAGCGCCCACGCGCGCGCCGCGCGCTCGAGCGCGAGGCTCCCGCGCACCGATGCGCCGATCGAGATCGAGTCGAGCGACCGCGTCGTACGCACGAGGTCGACGATCCAGCGCTCGACGAGCTCGTCGACGTAGACGTCCTCGACCGCGGCCTGTAGCAGCAGCACGTCGTCGATCGTCACCGCCGGCCGGAGGTGGGCGAGCGGGTGTCCGGCGCGCTGCTCACGGATGATCTGCAGCTCGTCCTCGGCGGCCGGGTAGCCGAGCGCGGTCTTCATGAAGAAGCGGTCGAGCTGCGCCTCCGGCAGCGGGAACGTACCCTCGTGCTCGATCGGATTCTCGGTCGCGAGCAGCAGGAACGGCTCGGGCAGGAGCCGCGTCTCGCCGTCGACCGTCACCTGGCGCTCGGCCATCGCCTCGAGCAGCGCGGACTGCGTCTTCGGCATCGCGCGATTGATCTCGTCGACGAGCAGGACGTTCGCGAAGACCGGGCCCGGCCGGAACTCGAAGTCGCGCTCCTTCTGGTTGTAGATCGAGAGGCCTGTGACGTCGGTCGGCTGCAGGTCGGGCGTGCACTGCACGCGGGCGAACTCGAGCCCTGAGATCGACTGCGCGATCGAGCGCGCGAGGACCGTCTTTGCCGTGCCCGGAACGTCTTCGAAGAGGACGTGCCCCTCGCAGGCGAGCGCGGCGAGCACGAGCTTGATCTCGTCCGTCTTGCCGTGGACGACCGACTCGACGTTCGCGCGCAGCCGCTCGGCGACCTGAACCGCCCGGGTGAGCCGGTCGATGTCCGCCGCGCGACGCACTGGGTACCGCTGTATAGACGATTCGCTACCGGCCATTGTTAGGGATGAGTTACGTGGGGTGACCTGTCACCTCGAAGGGGATACAGGTCACCCTAGGCCGTTCGGACAGGCCCGGCTAGACGTTGAAGCGGATGTTCAGGACGTCGCCGTCCCGGACGACGTAGGTCTTGCCCTCGAGCCGCTGGACGCCGCGCCGCGCCGCCTCCGCGTGCGAGCCGGTCTCGACGAGATCCCGCCAGTCGATCACCTCGCAGCGGATGAAGCCGCGGGCGATGTCCGAGTGGATCGACTCGGCGGCGTCGAGCGCCGTCTCGCCGTTCCGGAGCGTCCACGCACGCGTCTCCTTGTCGCCGGCGGTGAAGAACGTGATGAGGTCGAGCGCGTCGCGCAGGCGCCGGACGACCTCCTCGAGCGCCGATGCCCCGCCCTCGCGGAACGCGGCCGCGTCCTCCTCGTCCATCTCCGCCAGCTCCGACTCGAGCTTCAGGTCGATGCCCCCTGCGCCGTTCTCGACCGCGATCAGCGGCTTCGTAGTGAGCGGCTCGAGTTCCGCCGGCACCCCGCCCGGGTAGGCGTCGAGTCCCGCGCCCCTGTCGACGTGCGCGAGCACCCGCCGCAACTCGTCCACCTCGGCGCGCAGCTTCGCGTCACCCGACTTCGCCTGCTTCTCCACGCGCTCGAGCCGCCGCTCGACGTGGTCGCGGTCGGCGACGAGCAGCTCGAGCCGCAGGTTCTCGAGGTCGCCCGCCGGGTCCGCACCCGCCGAGAATCCGTCGAGCACGACGAGCAGCGCGTCGACCTGGCGCAGGTTGCCGAGGAGCGCCGGCCCGGTGCCGGGTACGTCCTGGACGCGGATCGTCGCCGGCGTGATCTTGCGCGCGTGCACGACCTCGGCGACCGCGCCGAGCCGCTCGTCGGCGATCGCGGCCATGCCGACGTTCGTCTTGCCATACTCGCCGCCGTGCGCCTTCGTGAGCGCGGTGAAGAGCGTCGTCTTCCCGCTGCCGGGCAAGCCGACGATGCCGACCTCGAGCGCCACGCGCGGACCGTAGCTCTAGAGCGTCTTCTCGCGCCGTTCGAGCTGCTTCTGCAGCGACACGAGCGCGCGATGCTGGAGCGACTTGATCGCGCCCTCGGTCTTGCCGAGGATCGTCGCGGCCTCGGCGTTCGCGAAGTTGAAGACGAACTTCAGCGTCAGCACCTGCTGCTGCTCGGGCGACAGGTCGTCGATCAGCTCGAGCATCGAGCGGCGGCCGATCGACTCGAGCGCGCCCTCCTCGGCCGAGGTCGCCTCGTCGGGAGCAGGCTCGGGCACCTCCTCCTCCGGCTGCCAGCGGCGGCCGGCCCGGAAGTGATCCATCGCGAGGTTGTGGGCGATGCGGAAGAGCCACGCCGAGAACGGCGCCGACTGCCAGCGGAACTTGCCGATCGACTCGAGCATCTTCAGGAACGTCTGCGTCGTCAGGTCCTCGGCGTCGTGTCGGTTGCCGACGCTGACGTGCAGGTAGCTGTAGATGCGGTCGAAGTGGATGAGGTACAGCTCCTCGAGCGCCTGCCGATCGCCCTGCTGCGCGCGGTCGACGAGCTCGCGCACGCGCTGCGCCTCGCTCACCTTCGCCTGGGCCGTCGCCTCGGAAGACACCTGTCTCTGACTGCCCCGAGCCGCCGCGCCTGTAACGCTAGGAACCCGAGCCGAAGCCGACGCGGCTCTCGCGCGCGAACCGCTTGACGTAGACGACCCGCTTCAGCACAACGGTGTAGCGGCCGTCCTCGGCCTCGAAGCTGTAGGCACCGTCGCGGTCGCCGGCCAGGGCCTGGTCGAGCTCGTCGGCCGCGCCGGGCGGCACGAGCACGGAGAGCACCTGCTGACCGTCCAGCGCGACCTCGATCCGGAGCCGCTCCGAGCTAGACACGGCTCACCAGCTCCGCGAGCACGCCGCCCGTCGCCTCCGGGTGGACGAACGCGACCTCGAGGCCGAAGAGCCCGTGCCGCGGCCGCTCGTCGATCAGCTCCGTCCCGTCCGCCGCGAGACGGTCGAGCTCGGCGCTCACGTCCTCGACCTCGAAAGCGACGTGGTGCATGCCCGGCCCGCGCTTCGCAAGGAAGCGGCCGACCGGTGTGTCCGGTCCGAGCGCGGACAGCAGCTCGACGCGGCCGTCGCCGACGCGCATCGACGCCGCCTCGACGCCCTGATCCGCGACCGTGTCGCGGTGCTCGAGCTGCGCGCCGAAGAGGCGCGTGTACGTGTCGACCGCCGCGTCGAGGTCGTCGACTGCGACGCCGAGATGGTGGATCGCACGGGCGGCCATCGCCGCCGATGCTACCGGTCGCTACGGAGCCGGTCGGCGTTGAGCGCGCGCACAACGCCGACCGTCTCGGCGGCGCGCGACTCGGGCTCGAGCTCCGCGAAGAGGCCCTGCAGCTCGTCGCGCGTGAGTGTCTCCTTCTCGAGCAGCGCGGCCGCGATCCGGTCGAGCGCGACGCGGTGCTTCGCGAGCAGCCGCAGCGCCTCGGCGTACGCACGGTCCGTGAGCTGCGCCTGCTCGCTGTCGCGGAGGCGCTTCGTCTCCTCCGACAGCGCGTAGTTGTCGGCGCGCATCGTGCGCGACGTGACGCTCTCGCCCATGCCCCACTCGAAGACCATCGAGCGCGCGATCTGAGTCACCTTCTCGAGGTCGCTCGCGGCGCCGTTCGTGACGCGCCCGAAGACGATGTGCTCGGCGGCGCGGCCGGCGAGCGCCACGATCATCCAGTCGAGGAGCTCTTCCTTCGTCTCGAGGTAGCGCTCCTCCTCGGGCAGGTGGAGGACGTAGCCGAGCGCGGTGCCGCGGGCGATGATCGTCGCCTTCTGCGGCTCGTTGCCGACGAGGTGCGACATGAGCGCGTGGCCGCCCTCGTGGTAGGCGAGGATGCGCTTCTCCTTGTCCGTGACGACGCGGCGCTGCTGCAGGCCGGCGACGACGCGCTCAAGCGCGGTGTCGAAGTCCTCGTGGACGATCACGTTGCGGCCCTGGCGGCCGGCGCCGATCGCGGCCTCGTTGACGATGTTCGCGAGGTCCGCGCCCGTGAGGCCGGCGGTCTGCCGCGCGACGGACTCGAGGTCGACGTCCTCCCCGAGCGGCTTGCCGCGCGAGTGGACGCCGAGGATCGCGGTGCGGCCCTTGAGGTCGGGCTGCGAGATGAGGATCTGCCGGTCGAAGCGGCCGGGGCGGAGCAGCGCGGCGTCGAGATCCTGCAGACGGTTCGACGCGCCCATCACGACCACCTGGTCGCGCGGCCCGAACCCGTCGAGCTCGACGAGCAGCTGGTTCAGCGTCTGATCCTGCTCGCGGTTGAACGAGTGGCCGCTGCGCGCCTGGCCGACCGCGTCGAGCTCGTCGATGAACACGATCGACGGCGCGTTCTTGCGCGCCTCCTCGAAGAGCTTGCGGATGCGCGCTGCGCCGAGGCCCGCGAACATCTCGACGAACGCCGACGCGCTCTGCGCGTAGAACCGCGCGCCCGACTCGTTCGCGACAGCCTTTGCGGCGAGCGTCTTGCCGGTGCCGGGCGGCCCGTGGAAGAGGATCCCCTTCGGAACGCGCGCGCCCAGCTTCTCGAACTTCTCCGGGTCGCGCAGGAAGTCCACGATCTCCTGCAGCTCGGCCTTCGCCTCGTCCAGCCCGGCGACCTGGTCCCAGGTGACGGACGACGACGAGCCGGGCGTGATCTCCATCGGCTTCACCCGCGGCATGAGCTTCACCGTCTTCCACAGCAGGTAGACGACGACGCACATCAGGAGGAAGAACATGACGGGCAGCCACGTGACCGCGAGGTCGGACATGAAGCGTCCGAAGTCGAAGCCCGCGACGAGAGGGTTGGCAGCGCCCATCTGCTCCCTCATCGGCGGGAGGGGCGGCGGGCTTTAGCGCGCGGCGACCGGCGCGCCGAGGCGGCTCAGTGCCTCGTCCACCGAGGCGAACTCGACGCCGCCGGCGCGCCAGTCCGCGAGGCAGGCGGCGGTGCGCTCCTCGTCCAGCCCGCGCGCTGCGTCCTCCACGAAGACGACCCGGCGGCCGCGCAGGAGGAGCCCGCGGATCGCCGCGTCGTTGCAGACGTCCGTGGCGACGCCGAACAGCACCACCTCGTCCGGGTCGAGCGCCGCGAGCAGCGCGTCGGCGTTCGGGTTCGTGAAGACGTCGAAGTTCTTCTTCAGCAGCAGGAACTCGCGGCGGCCCTCGGCGAGACCGGCGAGGAGGCCGGGCGGAATGGGGATCCCGCCGAGCGGCAACGGATCCTCCTGCTCGGTCTCCGGCACCTTCTGCGCCCCGCGCGTCCCGCGCAGGCAGTGCGGCGGGTAGGTGTTCCGGAAGTCCGGGTCGTCCACGATCTCCGGGTCCGTGAGCTCGTGGTCGTCCGCGGACGCGACGTGCACGATCCCCGCCGCGCGCGCCGCGTCGACGAGCCGCTTCATCGCGGGCGCGGTCTTCTCGGCGCCGCCGACGTAGAGCTTCCCGTACGGCAGCATGAAGTCGATCTGCGTGTCGACGTCCCAGAGGATCGTCCCCGGCACGGCTACTCCACGCGCTCGAGGCGCGGGTTCGGGCGGTAGCGGCGGCCGACCTTCGCGGAGGGCTCGCCGTCGGTGCGCACGATGTCGGCGGTGAAGTCGTTGGAGCCGCGGATGAGCGACGAGCCGACGCCGTAGGAGTCGACCGGCACGCCGTCGGACTCGAACTCCGCGATCTTGTCCGGCGTGAACCCGCCGGAGACGACGATGCGCACGTCGTCGAAGCCCTCGCGGTCGAGCGCCTCGCGCACCTTCCACACGAGACGCGCGTTGACGCCGGTCGGCCTGAAGTCGCCGAGCTCGTGCCAGAGCGAGCGGTCGACCATCGACTCCGACGTGTCGAGGCGCACGCCCCACAGCCGCGCGCCGAGCGCGCGCGCGACGTCGAGCGCCGTCCTCACCGAGTCGTTCTCGTAGTCGACGAGCACGACGATGTTGAAGTCGTCGGCCGCCCAGTCGGCGAACTTCTTCGCCGCGAGCACGGTGTCGCCGCCGTAGGCGCTGATGAGCGCGTGCGGCACCGTGCCGAGCCCGCGGCCGCCCCACCACGACGCCTGCTCGTCGGTCGTGACGCCGATCGGCGCGCCGACGATCTGCCCCGCGACGTACGCTGCGTAGCCGTCGCCCGTCTGCACGCGGTGGTGGTCGTGCCGCGCCGGCATGAAGATCAGCGGCTTGCCGTTCGCGGCCTCGAGCACGCGCACGACGTTCGTCGTGATCAGCGTGCGGCGCGACAGCGTGCCGAGGTACAGCGTCTCGAGGTGCGCGAACGTCGTGTAGTCGCCCTCGATCGTCATCACGGTCTCGTACGGCTGGATCGGGTCGCCGTCGTAGAGCGCGTCGACGACCAGCCCGTCCCAGTCGTCGGCGCACAGCTTGAGGATCGCAAGCGCCTCGTCCATGCCGCCGAGGTACGCGTTGTTCTTCTGGAACACCTGCATCGTCACGCGGGGGCGGCGGCCGTCCGCGAGCAGCGCCGAGCGTGTGTGCGTGAAGTACGCGTCCGTGTAATACCCGGCGCGCATCTTCTCGACGGGGAGGTCGAAGACCCCCGGGTCGAGGCGCTTACGGGTGAGCGTCGCCACCCTCGAGCTCCAGGCACCTGCGCAGCGCGGCCTCGGCGACCTCGAGCTGCTCGGACGTCGGCTCGGCGGTCGCGATTCGATGCTGCAGCTCGTGACCGGGCTTCGCGAGCGCCGTCGCGACCGGGTGGCGCGGATGCCGTTGCATCCAGCCGAAGATCTCCGTCGCCGCGGCGACCGCGCCGACCGTCGCCGCCGCGCGCGCGGCCGTCCGTGCCTGCACGGGTGCGCGCGAGGCGAGTGCGTTGCCGGCAGCCGTCGTCGCGAGCAGCGGGCCGACGAGGTGCGACCCGCAGCGCTCGTGCTCCTTCGCGCGCGGCTCGCCGTGCTCGTAGGTGCCGATTGAGATGTGCTCGGCGCCGTGGTAGGCGGCCAGCGTGCCGCCCCGCAGCGCGAGCAGCGCGGGCAGGAGGGCGATGGCGCCGGCCGCAACCTCCTGCGTCGCCGAGCCCAGCCGCGAGCGGCGGATCCCGTGCACGGCGATCGCGCTGCCGAGCATCCCGGCCACGACGCCCGGGCGCTCGAAGGGCAGCCTCGCCTCCGGCATCAGGCGCTTCATGCGCGGCAGGAATGCGAACGCCTCGACGAGCTTCAGCGGGCCGCGCAGCAGCGGGTTCGTAACGGTGTTGCCGACGAACCGCTTGCGCTCGCCGGCGACCTTCAGCGTCCCGTCGTCCGTGCGCACGGCGACGGCCCACGAGGTCGGGCCGTGTACGAGCACGCCGTTCACGAGCGCCATGCCGCCGAGCCGCACCTTCTCGCTCATGGCGCAGAGCGTAGCCTGAGTGCCGCCTGCAGCCGCGCGGCCGCCTCGCCGGGGCGCCCGCCGCCGATCGCGTTGCCGTCGACCGCGACCACCGGCATCAGCTCCATGATCGAGGACGACGTGAACGCCTCGTCGGCCGTGAGCAGCGTGCGCAGCGTGAAGCTGCCCTGCCGAACGCGGTAGCCGGCATCGCCCGCGAGGCCGGCGACCACCCCGCGCGTCACGCCCGGAAGCACACCCGCTCCGGGCGCGGGCGTGGAGAGCACGTCGCCGTCGCGCCACCAGATGTTCGCGGTCGCGCACTCGAGCACGCGGCCGTCGGCGACGAAGAGCACGTCGTCGTCCCCGTGCCGCTGCGCGTCGCGCCGGCCGGCGAACGCGAGCGCGTAGCTCGTCGACTTCACGCGCGCGAGCAGCCCCGTCGGAGGGCCGACGTCGAGCGTCCGCAACGCGAGGCCGCGCTCGCGCTGCGCGTCGAGGCCGTCCGGGAGCGGCGCCGCCGTCGCGATCGCCGTGCGGTCGGTGCGGTAGAGGCGCAGCACGAAGTCGGGGCGACCCGCCGCGTCGACCACCTGCGCGACGAGCCCGCGCGTCACGTCCGCCTCGAGGTCCGGGAGCCCAAGCGCGCGCATCGACCCCGCGAGGCGCTCGAGGTGCGCGTCGAGCTCGAACGGCTCTCCGCCGTAGACGCGCAGCGTCTCGAAAGCAGCGCTGCCGCGCAGCAGCGCCTCGTCGTCGGCGTGGAAGACGGGCGCATCCGGGTCGACGAGACCGCGGCCGTCGACGGCGGCCGCGAGCAGGGTCAAGCGTGCACCAGCCCGCCGACCGCCGCGAGCAGCGGCCGCGCCTTCACCCACGACTCCTCGATCTCCGCCTCGGGGTCGGAGTCCCAGACGATGCCGCCGCCGACCCAGAGGTGGATGCGCCCGTCGGCGACCGCGAACGTGCGGATCGTCAGCGCGAGCTCGAAGTCGCCGTTCGCGCGTATCGTCCCGAGCGCGCCCATCGACGCGCCGCGCCCGACCGGCTCGAGCCGCGCGATGTGGTCGATCGCGCTGATCTTCGGCGCGCCCGTGACCGAGCCGCCGGGGAACGTCGCGTGCAGGATGTCTGCGAGCGTCGCGACGTCGCGCAGCCGCCCCTCGACGGTCGAGACGAGATGCGTCACGCCGGCGAGCTCGCGCTGCACCATCAGCTCGGGCCAGCGCACGGTTCCGGGACGACACACGCGCGAGAGGTCGTTGCGCTCGAGGTCGACGATCATCGTGTGCTCGGCGGTGTCCTTGTCGTCGTCGACGTCCTCGCCGGCCGGCCGCGTGCCCTTGATCGGCATCGTGACGAGCCGGTCGCCGCGCCGTGCGAGGAAGAGCTCGGGCGAGGCGGAGACGATCGCCCAGCCGTCGCCGGCGAGCGGCGCCGAGTGGAGCGGGCGCAGCGGGGCGAGTGCGGCGGCCAGCGCGCGAGGGTCGCCGGCGAAGGGCGCGGTGAGGTGCTGCACGAGGTTGACCTGGTACACGTCCCCGCGTGCGATCGCCTCGCGCACGGCCTCGACCGCGGCCGCGTACTCGTCGTCCGTCCACGAACGCTCCCACGCGCCGATCCGAAAGGCCGCGCGCGGGTCGGCCTCGTCGGGTTGCTCGGACCGGACGGCGCACGCGAGCAACGGCAGCCGGGCCGGCTCGCGCGGCGGCGCCGTCGTGTCCCGGCGAAGAGCCTCCGAGAGCCCGTAGCCGAGGAAGACGTCCGCAACGAGCCCGTCGCAGAGCTCCTCGGCGAGGTACGCCTCGAGCGCCTCGAACGCGCCCTCCGGTTCCCACAGCTCAAGCATCCGCCGAGCGTACCGCCGTCGCCCACGCGTGCGGCCGTGTCCGCCCAGGGCACCCGTGGACGAGAAGGCACGCAATTGTCACGAAGGACACCTTGCGGCCGCCCCGTCCGCTGGCGATGCTGACACTGGGTGGCGGGTGGAGCTCCCCACCCGGGCGGGGATGAGCGCACGAAGCTCCGCCCCGTCCGCGCAGGCCACGGCCGAAACGGACAAGTCCGAGCGCCCCGCGCCTAGCCGCAGATCGCCTGCGCCACGTGGCGCAGGAAGCGCGCGCCGAGGTCGAGATCCTCGACGGGCACGCGCTCGTCCGCGGAGTGGATCAGCCGCGCCGCGAGCTCCGGATCCATCGCGCGCGACGGGAAGAAGCCGTACGCGACCGTGCCGAACGCGTCGCGCATCCAGTGCGAGTCCGTGAAGCCGGCGACGCAGATCGGGGCGACGAGGGCGCCCGGCTCCTCGCCCGCCACGAACGACGAGACCGCGTCCCACAACGGCCCGCCGAGCGGCGAGCGCGTGCCGCCCTGCGTGCTCTCGACGCTCTCGAGCTCGTAGGTGTCCTCACCGAGCCAGGCGGAGACGGCGCCGTACGCCTCCTCCGGCGTCTGGCCCGGGAGCAGCCGGCAGTCGACCGTCACCTCGCAGACCGCCGGGATGACGTTCCGCTTCTCCGACGCACGGATCATCGTCGGCGCGACCGTCATCCCGAGCAGCGGCTCGAGCAGGTCGCCCGCCATCGGGTGCGCCTGCCGCGCGAGCTCGAGCGCCTCGCGCGCCGTCGGAACGTGGCCGTCGAGCACCGTCGCGAGGAACGCCTCCGTCTCCTCGTTCAGCTGCGGCTCGACCTCGAACTCGCCGAGACGCGCCACCAGCCCGGCCGCCCTCACGAGCGCGTTGTCTGCGATGCCCGGCATCGACGCGTGTCCGCTACGGCCGTGCACGCGCAGCTTGAAGGGCGCCGTCATCTTCTCCGCGGTCGCGCACAGGTACAGCACCTTGCCGGCGAGCTCGACGCGGTCGCCTGCACCCTCGTTGATCGAGAAGTCCGCGCGCACCGCCTCGGGGTGCTCGCGCACGAGCCACTGCAGGCCATAGTCGGCGCCGACCTCCTCGTCGGCCGCGGCGATGAAGATCAGGTCGCCGCGCGGACGGAAGCCCTCGCGCGCGAGCGTCGCCAGCGCGACGGCGCTCGCCGCCACCTGGCCCTTCATGTCGAGCGCGCCGCGGCCCCACACCTCGCCGTCGCGCAGCTCGCCGCCGAACGGGTCGGCCTGCCACTCGCTCGCATCCGCGAGCACGACGTCGGTGTGCGAGAGGAGCGCGAGCGACGGCCCGTCGCCCGTGCCTCGGATCCGCGCGACCAGGTTCGCGCGCTCGGGCACGCGCGCATAGAGCTCGCACTCGACGCCGGCCGGCTCGAGGAAGCGTCGCAGCACCTCCGCGGCGGCGGTCTCGTTGCCGGGCGGGTTCGTCGTGTCGGTGCGGATCAGCTCCTGGAGGAGCCCGACGACCTCGCTCAACGGCGCCTCCCGAGCACGAGCAGGTACCGCCGCGGCGCGCGGATGCCGCCGTTCTCGCGATAGCTTTCGTACAGCTCGACGAACGCGCGGTGGAACGCCTCGGCCTGCTCGTCGTCGAGCCGCTCACGCAGCGTCATCACCGGCGGCGCGGTCGTCGAGAAGAGCTCCCACACGTCCTCGCCCGACTCGGCGGTCAGCCAGAGGATCCCGTCGTGGAAGTCGAGCGCGAAGTCGTCGCCGAGCATGTCCTCCACGTGGTCCTCGCGGCCCCACTCGTACGCCTCGCGCCCCTCGATCGGCTCGTCCGTGAACGCGCGGTACAGCTCGCCCAGGCGCTGATTCGGCTTCCACGCCGTGAAGCCGAGGCGGCCGCCGCTGCGGCACACGCGCGCGAGCTCGGCGGCGACGTTCGCATGGTCGGGCGCAAAGATCAGCCCGAAGTGCGAGGAGACGACGTCGAAGCACGCGTCCTCGTACGGGAGGTACTCGACGTCGCCGAGGTCGAAGCGGACGTCGACGCCCGCGTCCTCGGCCGCGCGGCGCGCCTGCTCGACGAGCGGCACGTCGGGCTCGAGCGCCGTGACGTCCGCACCCGCGCGCGCCGCCCGGACCCCGACGCCCGCGGTGCCTCCGAGGTCGAGCCACCGGTCGCCGGTCTGCGGCTGCAGGCGCTCGACGAGCTCGTCCTGGCTCGGCTCGAAGAGCGTCGAGAGACCCGCGCTCCAGACCTCCGGCACGGCGGAGAGCATACTTCGACGCGTGAGCGACCTCTTCTCCGAGGCCGCAGGGCGTCGCCTCGACGAGATCGCGCCGCTGGCCCAGCGGCTGCGGCCGGCGACCCTCGACGACTTCGTCGGGCAGGAGCACGTCGTCGGACCCGGCAGGGCGCTCCGGCTCGCGATCGAGGCCGACCGCGTCCCGTCGATGATCCTCTACGGCCCGCCCGGCTCGGGGAAGACGACGCTCGCGCGGATCGTCGCGCACACGACGGGCGCCGACTTCGAAGAGCTGTCGGCCGTGTCGGCGACCGTGTCTCAGGTGCGCGAGGTGATCGCGCGAGCGCGCGAGCGGCTCGGCGCGTCGGGACGACGCACGATCCTCTTCCTCGACGAGATCCACCGCTTCAACAAGGCGCAGCAGGACGCACTGCTCCCCGGGGTCGAGGAGGGACTGCTGACGCTGATCGGCGCAACGACCGAGAACCCGTACTTCGAGGTGAACTCGGCGCTCCTGTCGCGCGCGCAGATCTACGAGCTCGAGCCGCTCTCCGACGAGCTGCTCTCGACCGTGATCCGCCGCGGGGCCGACACGCTCGGCATCACCGTCGCCGACGACGTCGTCGCGCTGATCGCGCGGCGTGCGGGCGGCGACGCGCGCAACGCGCTGAACATCCTCGAGCTCTCCGTCGAGACCGCACGCTCGGAGGGCGTCGAGCTCGAGGAGCGGCATGTCGAGGACGCGGCGACGAAGCGGCCGCTCGTCTACGACAAGGGCGGCGACGCGCACTACGACTTCATCTCGGCGTGGATCAAGTCGACGCGCGCCGGCGACGTGCAGGCGTCCGTGTACTACCTCGCCGTCATGCTCGAGGGCGGCGAGGATCCGCGCTTCATCGCGCGGCGGATGATCGTGCTCGCGTCCGAGGACGTCGGCAACGCCGACCCGCAGGCGCTCCTCGTGGCCGTCGCCGCGGCGCACGCCGTCGAGCACGTCGGCCTCCCGGAGGCTCGGCTGAACCTCGCGCAGGCGGCGGTCTACCTCGCGCGCGCGCCGAAGTCCAACGCGTCGTACAAGGCACTCGCGCGCGCGACCGAGGACGTGCGCGAGCACGGGCACCTGCGCCCGCCGGCCGCGCTGCGCTCGGCCGCGTACTACGGCGCGCGCAAGCTCGGACGCGGCCAGGGCTACGTCTACCCGCACGAGGACGACGCCGGCTTCGAGGTCGACTGCCTACCCGACGAATTGAAGGGCAGCGTCTACTACGAGCCGTCCGGGCACGGCGCGGAGGTGGACGTCGGGCGCGACGCGGACGCCGAGCCCGACTAGAGGATCCGCGCGCCGAGCGCGCTCGCGGCGAGCTCGACCGCGAGCGTGCCGGTCTGGTTCTCGCTGTCGAGGATCGGGTTCACCTCGACGAGCTCGAGCGAGTCGAGCAGGCCGGACTCGGCGACGAGCTCCAGCGCGAGATGCGCCTCGCGGTAGTTCAACCCGCCGCGCACGGGCGTGCCGACGCCGGGCGCGTACATCGGGTCGACCGCGTCGAGGTCGAGGCTCACGTGTAGGAACGCGGCGCCGGCAAGGAACGCGAGCGACTCGCGCACGACGCGCTCGACGCCGAGCCGGTCGACCTCGCTCATCGTGAAGATCTTCACGTCGAGCGTGCGGATGAGTTCGCGCTCCCCGGGGTCGAGCGAGCGCGTTGCGATCAGCGCGGCGCGCTCGACCGACGGCGTCGGCCACGCGTCCGTCTCGAACCCGTCGCCGCCCGCGCCGAGCGCGGCCGCGAGCGGCATGCCGTGCACGTTGCCGGTCGGCGAGGTCTGCGGCCGGTTGAGGTCGCCGTGCGCGTCGATCCACAACGCCGCGCCGGCGCCGTGCGCGTTGGCCATCCCGCCGAGCGTCCCCATCGCGACCGAGTGGTCGCCGCCGAGCACGAGCGGGATCTGCCCCTCGCCGCGCGCCTGCGCGACGAGCTTCGCGACACGCTCGCACGACGCCTTGATCTGCTCGAGGTACCGCGCGTGGGGATCGCCCTCCTCGGTCGCCTCCGGCACGGCGGCAACGACGTCGCCCCAGTCCACACACGCGCGGCCGAGCGCCTCGATCCGCTCCTGCAGCCCGGCGTACCGGATGGCCGACGGGCCCATGTCGACGCCGCGGCGGCCGGCTCCCAGGTCGAGGCCCGCGCCGATGACGGCGACGGGAGCCTGCGTTGTTTCCCGCGCGGCCACGGCGGAGAGGCTAACCGGGTCGATGGGAGCGGCGCCGATCACCGTGCTCCTTGCGGATGACGACGAGGGATTCCTCTACTCGTTGCGCGAGTTGATCGACCGCCAGCCCGAGCTGGAGGTGGTCGCGGCGGCCCGGAACGGCCTCGAGGCGATCGAGCTCGTCGACGAGGTCGAGCCGGACGCGGCGGTGGTCGATCTCCACATGCCGCTCCTCGACGGCGTGAGCGCGCTCGCGCGCATGCGGCGCGACCATCCGACGATCTGCCTGATCGCGCTGACCGGCGACCCGGACCGCGCGCTCCACCGCGCCGCCGAGGAGGCCGGCGCCGACGGCGTGCTCGAGAAGACCGAGATGCTCGGCGTGCTGGTCGAGCGACTCGGGAACGCACGCGGCGCGCGCGGCTAGGCGAACGCCTCCCAGCTCGCGAGGAACGCGCGCTGCGCCTCGGTGAGCTCGTCGATGCGGATGCCGAGCGCGTCGAGCTTCGCGCGCGCGACGAACACGTCGATCTCGTCCGGCAGCTGGTGCACGCGCGGCTCGAGCTCGCGCCCGTGCAGCAGCAGGTGCCGCGCCGCGAGCGCCTGCACGGCGAACGTCAGGTCCATGATCTCCGCCGGGTGGCCCTCGGCCGCCGAGAGGTTCACGACCACGCCGCCGCCGACGACGAACACCGAGCGCCTATCGTCGAGCACGTACTCGTCGACGTGCTCGCGCGCGCGCCGCACCTCCCGTGCGCGCCCTTCGAGCTTCGGCACGCTGAACTCGTCGTCGATGCCGCCCGCGTTCGCGAGCAGCGCGCCGTCGGGCAGCGCCTCGATCGCGTCGAGGCCCACCGCCTCGCGCACGCCGGTCGCAGTGACCACGAGCTCCGCGGTCGCGCACGCCTCGACGAGCGGCGCGACGTCGAACCCGTCGTGGTGCGCCTCGAGCGCGGCGAACGGGTCGACCTCGCAGACGGTGACGCGGCCGCCCATGCCGCGCAGGCGCCGCGCGATCCCCTTGCCGACCCAGCCGTAGCCGACGCACACGCACTGCTTGCCGGCGAGGAGCAGGTTTGTCGCGTCGAGCACGGCGTTCACCGCCGACTGGCCTGAGCCGTAGCGGTTGTCGAAGAGGTGCTTGCAGCGCGCGTCGTTCGCCGCGATGCACGGCACGCGCAGCGTCCCGTCCGCCTCCATCGCGCGCAGCGCGACGACGCCCGACGTCGTCTCCTCGGATGCGCCCACGAGCGACTCGAGCACCTCCGGGTGCGAGGTGTGCGCGAGCCGGATCACGTCGGCGCGGTCGTCGATCACAACCTCGGGCCGCCGCGCGAGCACAGCGTCGAAGTAGCCGAGCTCCTCCTCGTGCGTCGACCCGCGGCGCGCGAACACCTCGACGCCGCGCGCGGCGAGGCCCGCCGCCACGTCGTCGTGCACCATCGAGCCCTGGAACGCGACGGCGACGTCCGCGCCCGCCTCGGCAAGCACCGCGGCGAGGTAGGCCGTCTTCGGCTCGACCGGGAGGATGACCGCGATGCGCCGTCCGCGCACGCTGCCGTCGGCGACGAGCTCGGCGCGGATCGCCCTCAGCACCGGCATGTGCTCGGCGACCCAGTCGATCTTGCGCTCGCCGGCCGGAGCGAGGCTCGCGTCGGCGATCACACCGTCCATTGCCCCGCGAACTGCCGCTGCGCCTCGGACTGCTCGTCGAGCTCGATGCCGAGCGTCGCGAGCTTCGTGCGCGCGATTTCGTCGTCGAGCTCGGCCGGGAAGCGGTTGAGGCCCGGCGGCACGCCGCCCGACGCGAGGTGGTGCGCGGCGAGCGCCTGCACGGAGAACGAGAGATCCATGATCTCGACGGGGTTGCCGTCGCCGCCCGCGATGTTCACGAGCGCGCCGTCGACGCACACGTGGATGCGGCGGCCGGCGAGCACGTATCGCGTCACGCCCGGCCGCACCTCGCGCTCCTCGTCGGCCTGCTCGCGCAGCAACGGCACGTCGACCTCGCGGTCGTGGTGGCCCGCGTTGGCGAGCACGACCCCGTCCTTGAGCCGGGTGAACGCGTCGCCGGTGACGGCCTCGACGTTGCCAGTCGCTGCGATGACGAAGTCCGCGTCCTCGACCGCGTCGGCGAGCGGCGCGACACGGTGACCGTCCATGTGCGCGGTCAGCGCCTGCACCGGGTCGAGCTCGACGACCGTCACCTTGCCGCCGAGCCCCTCCGCGCGGCGCGCGAGCCCCTTGCCGACCCAGCCGTAGCCGACGATGCAGAAGCGCTTGCCGGCCGCGCTCAGGTTCGTGAGCCGCAGGATCGCCGTGAGCGTGGTCTGGCCGGTCCCGTACGGGTTGTCGAACATGTGCTTGCAGCGCGCGTCGTTCGCGGCGATCGCCGGGAACGTGAGGCGGCCGGCCGCCTCGAGCGCGCGCAGGCGCGCGACGCCCGTCGTCGTCTCCTCACTGACGCCGGCCAGGCGCACGGCGAGATCGGGCCGGTGCTCGACGATGCGGCGCGTCAGCTCGGCACCGTCGTCGATCACGATCTCCGGTCCGGTGTCGGCGACGTCGAGCAGATCCTGCGTGAACTCGTCCGGCGGCGCGCCGTGCCGTGCGTGCACCTCGATCCCGCGCTCGACGAGCGCGGCGCAGATCGCGTCCTGCGTCGAACCGGGGTTGCTCCCGGCCGCGACGACCTCGGCGCCGGCTTCGGCGAGCAGCGTCGCGAGGTAGGCGGTCTTCGCCTCGAGGTGCACGACGACGGCGACGCGCCGGCCGCGCAGCGCCCCGTCGGAGAGCCGCCCGCGCGCGAGCCGGTTGAGCACGGGCGAGTGCCGCGCGACCCACGCGATCCGCCGCTCGCCCTCGGGCGCGAGCGTCCGGTCGGCGATCCGGGAGCGCGAGGCGGCATCGGCCATCCCCGGCGAGAATAACCACGGGGCGACCGGGGTAGACGAGGCGTGTGGGTCGCATCGCGTTGCTCGCAGCCGCAGTGCTCGTGGTCGCCGCCGCGGCGTCGGCGGGCGCCTCGCCGAAGGCCGAGCCGCTGCGCGTCGGCCTTGTGACGGACATCGGCGGCCTCCACGACCGCGGCTTCAACCAGCTCTCCTACGCAGGCCTCAAGCGCGCCGAGGCGAAGCTCGGCGTCGACGGGCGCGTCGTGCTCTCGAAGCAGAACGCGGACTACGTCCCGAACCTCGCCTCGCTTGCGCGGCAGGGGTACGACCTCGTGATCGCAGTCGGGTTCCTCATGTCCGACGCCGTCGACTCCGTGGCGCCGAAGTTCCCGAAGACGCGGTTCGCGATCATCGACGTCGACCAGGGCTCGCTGAAGCACAAGCCGAAGAACGTCCGCGGGCTGATCTTCCGCGAGCAGGAGGGCGGCTACCTCATCGGCTACCTCGCCGGGCTCGTCGCGAAGCAGCAGGGCGGCGAGCAGATCGTCGGCGTGGTGGGCGGGATCAAGATCCCGCCCGTCGACCGCTTCGCCGCCGGCTTCAAGGCCGGAGCGCGCGCCGCGAACCCGAAGGTGAAGGTGCTGCTCGACTACTCGCAGGACTTCGTCGCGCAGGCGAAGTGCAAGGAGCTCGCGCTCAACCACTTCGCGGCCGGCTCGCAGGTCGAGTTCGCCGACGCGGGCGCGTGCGGCCTCGGCGTGCACGACGCCGCGCGTGAGAAGAAGAAGTGGTCGCTCGGCGGCGACGCCGACCAGTCGTACCTCGGGCCGCAGATCCTGTCGAGCGAGTTGAAGAAGACCGACATCGCGGTGTTCGACACGATTCGCGACACGGCGAGCGGTCGCTTCCGCGGCGGCGGCAACGCGACCTTCACGGCCGCGAACGGCGGCATCGACATCGGCAAGATCAGCCCGAAGGTGCCGAAGGCGATCGTCGCGAAGGTGCAGGCAGTGAAGAAGCGGCTCGCCGCGGGACAGATCCGGAACATCCCGACGACGCCATGACGACAGTGGCGAGGGCCGGACTTGAACCGGCGACACCACGGTTTTCAGCCGTGTGCTCTACCAACTGAGCTACCTCGCCGCGCCGGAGGAGTGTAGCGTCGCCGAGGAGCCCCGGACGTTCGCGAACCGCGCTCTTTGCAGGCGACTTGCCGGACCGGGCAATCGCACTTAAGCTCCCGCGTACTAGGACGTTCGCGACGCGGTAGCACCGGTCCGGACGTCCTTTTTCTTGCGCTACTCCCTTGCGGGTGAGATGCGGATGACGTCGCCGGGCCCGGCGCCGGTCAGATTGGCGGCGTTGCCGTTGCTGAGGGCGATCGAGACCGAGCCGTAGGAGTCCTCGTAGACGATCAGCTCGCCCGGCATGGCGTCGGCGAACGTCTCTGCGACGAGCGCGAAGTAGGCGTCGAGCTGGAGCCGGATTTCGACGCGCTCGCCGGGGGCGCGGTCGCCCGTCAGGTGCGAGGACGGCAGGTTCAACTGGATGTTCCCGAAGCGATCGACCGCGACGACCGTCGCCCGGACGCCCGTCCGGCCGAGCTCCGGCTCGGGGATCACGATGCGCGTGAGGGTCGAGGGCTCGACGGCGGGACCGACGTCCGCGAGCGCGACGCCCGCGGCTAGGTGCGCGGCCACGGGCGAGAAGATGTCGCGCGCGTGGAAGGTCCGCGAGACGCGCCCGAGGTGGTAGCGCTGCTCGGTCAGCTCGTGCACGGCGGCGATGCCGCATGCGTCGCCTGCGATCGCGAGCAGGCCGTTGTCGGGGCCGACGAAGGTGCGACCGTCCCGCGTGGCGATCGCGATCCCGCGCCGCTCGCCGCCGACGCCCGGGTCGACGACCGCGAGGTGGATTGCGACCGGCAAGTACGGCAGCGCGTTCGCGAGCACGAGGCCGCCCTGGAGGACGGCCTGCGGCGCGATCCCGTGCGTCACGTCGATCACGCGCGCGTCGGGCGCGATCCGCGCCATGACGCCGTGGCAGACGCCGACGAAGTCGTCCTGTAGGCCGAAGTCGGTGAGGAACGTGATGTAGCTGTACCTCTCCATTACCGCGGCATCTTCCCGATTGCGGCGACCAGGCCGTCGAGGTCATGCGTCTCGGCCTCGATAGCGACCGTCAGGCCGACGGACTCGGCCACCCTGGACGTCTCCGGCCCGATCGTGACCGCCGGGGCGTTTCCGCCGATCGCCGCGTACGCGCGCGCCGCCGAGCCGGACGCGAGCACGACGACGTCGCCCTCGGGCGGATCGGGCTCGAGCAGCCGCGTGCGGTAGAGCGGGACGAAGTCCGCGCCGAGCGCCTCGATCGGTCGCCGACGGGCACCCTCTGCCGCGGCGAACAGGACGCGGCCCTCCGGGCGCGGGAACTCGGCAAGCAGGCCGTCCTGCGACGACACCCGCGGCACGAACGCGGGCTCGAGTCCGTACCGGCGCAGCGTCTCGGCCGTCCCGGGCCCGACGGCTGCGAGCTTAGGCAGGTTGCGCCCGCGCCGGACGAGCTCGTCCGCGCCGTTCGGGCTCGTGACGATCACCCACTCGTAGCCGGCCGCGTCGATCGGCTCGTCGGAGGTGCGCTCGATCTCGATCAGCGGGCACTCGACGACCTCGTGCCCGAGCGCCTCGATGCGCTCGACGACCGGCCGCGCCTGGTCGCGCGGACGCGTGACGATCACCTTCATCCGGCGAGCGCGACGAGCTCGGCGGCGACCGCGGCGGGGTCGTCTCCGGCGCGCCGCTCGACCCACGAGCCGTCCTCGGCCGCGACGAGGGCCGTGAGCATCGTGCCGTCGTGGTAGGCGGCGACCGGCGCGAGGCAGCCGGCGCCGACGGTGGCCACGCACGCACGCTCCGCCTCGACGCGCCGCCGCGTCTCCGCGTCGTCCGATCCCGCTACGAGCTCCTCCTCGCCGGCGCGCACCTGCAACGCGAGCGCGCCCTGCGCCGCCTCGGGCAGCAGCACGTCCGGCTCGAACCGCAGTCCGATCTCGTCCGACAGGCCGAGCCTGTCGAGGCCACACGCGGCGAGGACGATCGCGTCGAGGCCCCGCTCGCGCATCTTCCGCAGACGCGTGTCGACGTTGCCGCGCATCGGCTCGATCGAGACCGACGGCTCGAGCGCGAGCAGCTGCGCGCGCCGCCGCACCGACGCGGTGCCGATGCGCATCCCGGGCCGCACCGCACCCGCACCGACGAGCGCGTCGCGCGGATCCTCCCGCGCGAGGTACGCGCCGACGGCGAGGCCGTCGGTGTCGGTCGAGGTCATGTCCTTGGCCGAGTGCACCGCGACGTCGATACGGTCCGCGAGCAGCGCCTCCTCGATCTCCTTCACGAACACGCCGCGCTCGCCGATCTGGCCGAACGGGCTCTTGCGGTCGCGATCGCCCGCGGTCGTGATCGGCACGAGCGCGACCTCGTGGCCCGAGCGCCGTAGCGCTGAGGCTGCGACCTCCGCCTGCGTGAGCGCGAGCCTAGAGCCGCGAGACCCGACGCGTACGAGCACAGGTCCTCCCTCTCGCGCCGTCCTTCGGGTCGCAGGGCCGCTTCCGCGGGCGCGCCCTCACGAACGCGGTCGGCGCGACGGCCGGCAGCGGCCGCAGCTCGCCCGGCTTCACCGCTTCTCCTCGAGCCCGAACAGGTGCCGCACCGCGTCGGCGTACGCCGCACCCTCGGCGGCGGCCGCGGCCTGCTTCATGCGCACCGTCGGCAGATGCAGGAGCTTGTTGAGGATCTGTGCGGTCACGGACTCGACGGTGCGGCGCTCGTGCTCCGGGAGCCGGCCGAGCTTCGCGAGCTCCGCGGCGCGGATCTCCTCGGCGTGCGCGCGCAGCGACGCGATCGCCGGCACGACGTCGAGCGCCGCCTCCCACTCGCGGAAGCGCTCCGCCTCCTCGGCGACGAGCTGCTCGGCGCGCGCGGCCTCGGTGCGGCGGCCGGCGAGCGTCTCGGCGACGACCGCCTCGAGGTCGTCGATGTCGTAGAGGTAGCAGCCGTCGAGCTCGTGCACCGCGGGGTCGACGTCGCGCGGGACGGCGATGTCGATGAAGAACAGCGGCTTGTGACGCACGGCGGGAATGTCCGCGGCGCGGACGACGATCTCCGGCGCGCTCGTCGAGGCAAGCACGACGTCGACGTCGCCGAGGTGCGCGCCGAGCTCGTCCAGGGGGATCGGCTCGCCGTCGAAGCGCCGCGCGAGGTCGTGCGCGGCCTCGCGGGAGCGGTTCGCGACGTACGCGATCGTGGCGCCGCGCGACGAGAGGTTCGCCGCAGCGAGCTCGCCGATCCGCCCGGCGCCGACGAGCAGCACGCGCCGCCCGTCGAGCTCTCCGAAGACCTGCTGCGCGAGCGCGGCGGCCGCCGACGAGACGGACGCGGGGCTCTCACCGATCGCGGTCTCGGTCCGGACGCGCTTGCCGACCTGCAGCGCCTGCCGGAACGTACGGTCGAGCAGCGGGCCGGGCTCGGCCGCCTCGAACGCGTCGCGGACCTGGCCGAGGATCTCGCCCTCGCCGGGCACCAGCGAGTCGAGCCCCGCCGCGACGCGGAAGAGGTGTACGGCCGCCGCCTCGTCGTGCAGGCGGTAGACGACCGAGTCGAGCGGCCGGGCCGCGATCGACTCGAGCGCCGCGAGCGCGCGCTCGTCCGTGTCGTCCGCGAGGTAGATCTCGGTGCGGTTGCACGTCGAGAGGCAGACCGCGTCGCCGAGGTCGCGGCCGAGGTGCGCCGCGTCCTGCGGCGTCAGCGCGACGCGCTCGCGCAGCTCGACGGGCGCGGCATGGTGCGAGATGCCGACCAGCGCGAGCTTCATGCGAAGTGGCTCCCGGCGAGGGCGAGGCGGACGACGATCACGAGCGCGAACCCGAACAGCGCGACGTACGCGGCGTGCCGGCCGCGCGCGCGCAGTGCGAGGAAGCCGCCGTAGACGAGCCACGTCAGCACGGCGACGGTCATCGCGGCGTCGAAGCCGCCGCCGTCCTCGCGGAGCCGCACGAACCCGGCGATCAGGCCGAGCGTCAACAGCGGCAGCGAGACGAGGATCGTCCGCGCGGTCACGCGCTCGAGCACGACGAGCGACGGCAGGCGGAGGCGGAGGATGCTCGCCGCGCGTCGCTTGAGCTGCCGTTCCTCGAGCAGGTAGAGCGCCGACAGCGCCGCCGCGAGCGTGAACCCGGCGAACGCAGCGAGCACGAGCCCGACGTGGAGGACGAGGAAGAGGTTGCCGTAGTGCGAGCTCGACCCGTCCTCCGTGCCGCCGCCGATGCGCGCGGCGACGAACAGCGCGACGGCGAGCGGCATCACCGCGAGGCCGAGGAGCCGGTAGCGCGGGCGGCAGCCCCAGATCAGGTACGTGCCGACGAGCAGCCAGACGAACAGGTTGAGCGAGCCGGCCCAGCTCGACCACGGGAAGCCGTCCGAGCTCACCGCCTGCGCGACGAGCAACGCCGTCTGCGCGAGCCAGCCGACGCGGACGCCCCACGTCCCGAGGCGCGAGAAGCGCGGCCACGCGTACGCGAACACGGCCTCGCCGTAGCCGAGCAGGGCCGGCCAGAAGAGCGCCTCAACCACGCGCACGCACCTTCTCGACCAGGTCGTCGACCTCGCGCTGCAGCCGCTGCAGCTTCGCGGCGATGATCAGCACGTACGCGAGCACGACCACGAAGACGACGAGGTAGGCGGCGGCGGTGTACTTCTCGGACGGCGTCACGCGAGCAGCTCGCGAAGCTCGCGCAGCTGCGCGTCCAGGCGCTTCCCGGCGAGCTCGACGTTGTAGAGCGTCGCGAACAGCGCGAGCATGGCGACGAGCGCGACGCAGAAGGTGAGGAACTGCGACCCGGTCATGTTCGGCCCGTGCCGGTCGAACACGACGGGGTGGATGAAGTGCTGCGAGAGCCGGATCGCGAGAAACGACACCGGCACCAGCACGACGCCGAACAGCGCGTACACCGCGCACATGTTCGCGCGCGCGGGGCCGTCGTCCACCGAGTAGCGCAGCATGAAGTACGCCGCGTAGAACAGGAACAGGACGAGGAACAGCACGAGCTGATTCTCGCTCCACGTCCACCACACGCCCCACGAGATCTTCGCCCAGATCGACCCGGTGAGCAGCGTGAGCGCACCGAAGATCACGCCCTGGTGGATCGCGACGTAGCTCTCGAGGTCGGCGTTCGGATCACGCTTCCAGAGGTGGACGAGCGCCTTCCACGCGCCCCAGCCGAAGCAGACGTACGCGGTCAGGGCGATCGGCACGTGGAAGTAGAAGATGCGCTGCGAGAGCCCCTGGTCGGCGTCGGTCGGCGCGTAGAAGAACGTCAGCCCGATCGCGGTTCCGAGGAGGACGGTCGCGGCGCCCGCGAGCAGGGGCAGCCGGTTGGCAATCACGGCGCCATCGTAGTCCGGCCGAACCGTGCTAGAGGCTCTTGAGGTATTGCACGAGGTCGCTTCGCTCGCCCGAGGCGAGCCCGAGCTTCAGACACGAGTCGTAGTGCGCGACGACGTCCGCGAGCCCCTTGAACCGTCCGTCGTGGTAGAAGCCGCCCTTCGCATGGGCGAACAGGCCCTTCAGCGGCGTCGTGCGGTAGCGATGCGTCGGGCTGCGGTCGGCCTGGAACGAGTCGACGCAGATCTCGGACGGCTCGTGCAAGTTCCATCCCGGCTCGCTGAAGGTCGGCGCCATGTGACATCCCGCGCATTTCGCCTTCCCGTCGAAGAGCCGCTTGCCGCGCGCCGCGGCCGCAGCGTCGAAGCTGCCGCGCGGCGGCCGCGGCGCCGGCAACGAGAGCTGGTAGACGTGGAGCGCCGGGAGCTTCGGCGAGACGAGGTCGGGGTCGTGGCGCGTGTGGCCGAGCTTCGCGCGCGCCGCGATCGGGAACTGCCCCGCGTCGTCGAGTCGCGCGTCCGTGAAGTTCCCCTGCCCGTGCATCTCGAGGTTGGCGACGAACGCGTTCCAGTAGGTCACCGAGCCCCATCCCGTGAACGTGTGCAGGTCGACCCCTGCGAGCCCGAAGGCCGGCGGGATCAGCGTCGCCGCGGGCTTGCCGTCCGGCCGGAACGCCTTGCCGTCGATGAACAGCTCGGCATCGAACTTCCCCGGGCCCCAGCTTGCGAGGACCTTCTTGACCGTCTGCTCGTCCACGCTCAGGGCATCGGTGACGGGCTTGAGGTTCGGCGCGAGCGAGACGATCGCCCCGACGTTCAGGTCGCGGTTCGGCCACCCGTCGCGTCGCTTGCCGATTCCGGCAGCGAACGAGTCGTCGACCGTCGAGTGGCAGAGCGCGCAGGTGATGCCGAGCGACGTCAGCCTTCCCGAACCGTCGACCCGGCCCCTGAGACCCACGACGGCGTCGAGCTTCAGGAGCGCGAGCGTCGTCGCCGGCGCGTCTAGATCGACCTTCCCCGCCTTGATCCCCTGGGCGACCTCCGCCGGGATCTTCGCCGCATCGACCTTGAGCCCCACCGCCAGCGCCGTCTTCGGGCTGACGCCGGGGCCGACGCCGCCGAGCTTGGCGCCGCTGATCGCGCGATGGAGCTGGAGCGCACCGGTCCAGAACGCCTCGTCCCCGAACGTGTCGTACCGGAAGGTCTGCCGCCCCTGGGAGACGAGCGGGCCGGTCGCCGCCGGCGTAGCCCGGCTCGTCGACCGCCCGGCTCGGGTGGCGTCGACAGTCGCGTTGAAGACAACGACGCCGAGCAAGACCAGCGCGGCGAGCGGAAGGGCGTGTAGGAGCCAGCGGGCGAGCGACATCGGCGGCCACGAAAACGTAGGAGCCCGTCCGCTCGACCGGAAGTGATCGAAGTCGCATTGTGCGGTATCTCACAACGCCGGTGACTGCGGGCCCAGCACCTCCGGGGCGACGTTGAGCCGATACGACCGCCCGCGGCGGGTCACGAACCCTTCCTCCTCGAGCTCGTCGAGAGCGCGCGTGACGGTCTCGCGTGCGGAGCCGACCATCTCGCCGAGCAGCTCGTGGGTGAGCGGGAAGTCGAGCAGCACTCCGTCACGGCGGACGCGACCATGCTCCCGCGCAAGCTGAATCAGCTTGTCCCGCACCCGGTCGACGTGGTGGATGCTCGCAAGCGTCGCGATCGTCTCGTGCTTCTGCCGCAGCGTCGCGGCGAGCGCGTCGAACAGGAGCACCGCGGCCTCGGGCACTGCGAAGAGGCGGTCGCGGATGTCGGTCGTCACGAGCATCGCACGCGCCGGCGTCAGCATCCGAAGCGTCTCGCCCTCTCCGGGCGGCAGAACGACGCGGCCAGGGCCGGCATGGCACGTGACGATGGCCCGCGCCGACCCAACGTGCTCGGCGCGGACGATGGCAAGGCCGTCTTCGAGGAGTATTAGACAAACCCCGGGGAGGTCCGAAGCCGAAAGCTCCGCGCCGGCCCCGAACTCCAGGACGGGCGCGTCCAGGAGGATGCGGCCGACGAGCCCGGCCTCGAGGGTGCAGAACAGCGCCGGTGTCACGAGTCTCGTCGTCGCCATGTCGAGACGTACGTGTGCCCACCTCGGGCGGTTCTTACGTCTCGATCACGACGTACTCGAAGGTGGCCCATGCCACGAGGGCGAAGATCACGTCGTACGCCGCGAGGAAGAGGAGGAACCGCGGCCCCTCCTCGCCGACGCTCGCGCCGACCCCGCCGACCACGATCGGGATCGCGAGCGGCAGGAAGAGCAGCGGGAGGAGGAGTTCGCGCGCACGCCCCGCGACGGCCATCGCGCCCACGAGCGTGCCGACGGCCGCGATGCCGATGTCCGCGAGGGCGACGGCCGCGACCGTCGTCCCGTCCACGCTGGAGAAGAACAGGGCGAACGCCGGCAGGGCGACGACCTCCGCCGCGACGAGGAAGGCGATCACGGCGATCGACTTCGCGAGCCAGATCGCGCTCGGGTCGGAGGGCGCGAGCACGAGCGCGTCGAGGATGCCCTGCTCGCGCTCGGCGACGAACGCGCGCGTGAGCGCGAGCAGCGCGGTGAAGACGAGCGCCACCCAAAGCAGGCCGTGCGCCGCCAGCTCGCCGCTCCCGGCGGGTAGCGCGAAGTGGAAGATCACGAGCGCCGCGATCACGAACAGCAGCATCGACGGCAGCGTCTCCTTCGCCCGCAGCTCGAGCAGCAGGTCCTTGCGCGTGAGCGCCCCGACGTCCTTGAAGTACGTCACGTGAGCGCGAGCCGGTCGGTGGCGAAGCGCTCGACGCGCTCGGGCTCGTGCGTCGCGACGACGAACGTGCGCGTCCGGAGCTCGTCCAGCGCACGCTCGAGGAGCGCGCTGCCGTCGGCGTCGAGCGCGTTGAACGGCTCGTCGAGCACGAGCAGCTCGGGATCGTGCAGCAGGACGCGGCAGAGCCCGAGCCGCTGCTGCATGCCGCGCGAGAAGGTCGAGACACGTTCGCGCCGCACGTCCCAGAGCCCGAAGCGCTCGAGCAGCATCCCGATCCGCTCGCCGCGCTCGGGGATGCGGTAGAGGCGGCCGAAGAGGTCGAGGTTCTCAAGCGGCGTCAGCGCGCGGTAGACGAGCGGCTCGTGGCCGAGGTAGCCGACGACCTCGCGCGGAGGCAGCTCGAGCGTGCCGCGCGTCGGCGCGACGAGGTGCGCGAGGATCCGCAGCAGCGTCGTCTTCCCCGAGCCGTTCCGGCCGGTGACGAGGAGGAACGCGCCGTCCGCGAGGTCGAGGTCGACGTCGTCGAGCACGCGGTTGTCGCCGTAGCGCTTCGAGAGATTGCGGGCGCGGATCACGGGTCTGTGTTGTCGCGCGCGCGTGCGCGCGCATGTGTAGAGGGGGCCCGAGCGCGCGCCCCTACACGAACGCTAGCGAGGATCGCGTGCCGTGTCCGTCACGGGAGTGCGCCGATTGTGTGACGAACGATTCACAGGACGTCGGCGAGCACGAACGCGAAGAAGGCGAGCGAGATCACGCCGTTCATCGTGAAGAACGCGGCGTCGAGCCGGCGCAGGTCACCGGGCCGCACGAGCGAGTGCTCGTAGAGAAGCAGCCCGCCCACGCACGCGACGCCGACCCAGTACAGCCAGCCGACGGAGAGGCCGAGGCCGACGAGCACGAGCAGCACGACGGTCACAAGGTGCAGCGCGCGTGCGCCCGCGAACGCGCCACGCTCGCCGAACCGGGTCGACCACGAGTGCAGCCCCTGCTCGCGGTCGACCTCGGTGTCGAACAGCGAGTAGAAGAGGTCGAACCCGGCGACCCAAGCGGCAACCGCGCCGCCGAGCGCCCACGCCTGCCACGGCATCTCGCCCTTGATCGCCGCCCACGCCCCAATCGGCGCGAGGCCGTCGACGGCGCCGAGCCACAGGTGGCACAGCCACGTGAAGCGCTTGAGGTACGGGTAGATCACGAACGCGGCGACCGGAATCGGCCACAGCCAGCGCACGAGCGGGTCGAGCTGCCAGACGGCCACGAGGAAGACCACGAGCGCGAGGATGCAGAACGCGACGACCTTGCCGATCGAGAGCAGCCCCGACGGGATCTCGCGCCCGGCCGTGCGCGGGTTGCGCGCGTCGATGCCTGCGTCGATGAGGCGGTTCAGCGCCATCGCGAGCGACCGCGCGCCGATCATCGCCACCGTGATCCACCACAGGTCGTGCGCGGAGGGGACGCCGCCGACCGCGAGGAACGCGCCGACGTAGGCGAACGGCAGCGCGAAGATCGTGTGCTCGAACTTGACGAGCCGGTAGTAGAGCCGGGCGACGCGGAGGGCGCTCACGTCTGGGCGTGCTCCGTCGGCGCGTCCTGCAGGAGCGAGACGGCGTGCGCGAGCGCCGGCCGCAGCACTGCGTACCCGTCGCGGCAGCCGCCGGGCGAGCCCGGCAGGTTGACGACGAGCGCGCGTCCGACGACGCCCGCGACGCCGCGCGAGAGGAGGCCGTGCGGCGTCTTCGCGATCGAGTCCGCGCGCAGCGCCTCCGAGATGCCCGGCGCGTCGCGCTGCAGCACGGTGCGTGTCGCCTCGGGCGTGACGTCGCGCGGCCCGAGGCCGGTGCCGCCCGTCGTCAGCACGACGCCCGCGCCGGCCGCCAGCTCCTCGATCGCGCGCGCGATCTCGTCTGCCTCGTCGGGCACGACACGCCGCTCGACCTCGTAGCCGTCGGCGTGCAGCAGCTCGTCGAGGATGTCGCCGCTCGTATCGGCGACCGTGCCGCGCGACACGCGGTCCGAGATCGTCAGCACTCCCGCGTTCACGTCTTCGTCTTCTCCAGCAGGCGCACGTCGCCGATCGTCATCTCCTTGTCGATCGCTTTCGCCATGTCGTAGACCGTGAGCGCGGCGACGGACGCGGCGGTGAGCGCCTCCATCTCGACGCCCGTCTGCGCGGTCGTCTCGGCCGACGCGCGGATCTCGACGCTGCGCTCGCCGACCTCGAGCTCGACCTCGACGTGCGAGAGCGGCAGCGGGTGGCAGAGCGGGATCAGCTCCGACGTGCGCTTCGCGGCCATGATCCCGGCGAGCTGCGCGGTCGTGAGCGCGTCGCCCTTGGGCAGGTCGCGCAGGCGGCGCGCCGTCTCGGGCGCCATCGCGACGGTCGCCGAGGCGACGGCGCGGCGGCGCGACATCGGCTTGTCGCCGACGTCGACCATGTGCACCGCGCCGGCAGGATCGACGTGCGAGAGCTCGCTCACCGCCGGTACCTCCGCGCGGCGGCGACAAGTCCTCGCCGGTGGCGCCACGCCGCGAGCACCTTGCCGCGCAGGCCGCGTCGGTAGAGCACCGGCAAAACGGCCGCGAACGCCGACGCCGCGCGCTCGTCGTACGGATACCACCACGGGACACGCACGTTGCCCGCGTCGCGGTCGACGAGCTTCACCGCCGAGAGCTCGTACAGCCCGTGCTTCGAGTGCGTGCGACCGAACCCGGACTGCTTGCGCCCGCCCCACGAGGCCTGGCCGGCGCCGTACGAGTACGCGACGTCGTTGTGCCAGACCGAGCCGACCTCGAGCCGCTCGGCGATGCGGTGCGCGCGGTCGTCGTCGCGGGTCCACACCGACGCGCTGAGGCCGAACGGGCCGTTCGCCGCGCGGACGGCAGCGGCGTCGCTCTCGACGCCGGCGACGGTGACGACCGGGCCGAAGATCTCTTCGCGCTGCACGAGGGCGTCGCGCGAGACGTCCGCGAGCACTGTCGGCTCGTAGAACCACCCGCGCCGCTCCGGCGCGCGGCCGCCGACGAGGACGTGCGCGCCATGCTCGACCGCGTCGTCGACGAGCTCGGCGACCTTGGCGCGCCGCTCCTCGGAGATCAGCGGGCCGACGTCCTCGCCGAGCCGCAGCCCGTGCGCGCGTCGCACGAGCTCGGCGGTGAACTCCTCGTACAGCGGCTCCTGCACGTAGATGCGCTCGACCCCGGAGCACGTCTGGCCGGCGTTGAGGTACGCGCCCCAGAGCGCGCCGTCGACGGCACGGTCGAGGTCGGCGTCGTCGAGCACGAGCATCGGATCCTTGCCCCCGAGCTCGAGCACGACCGGAAGGAGGTTCGCACCCGCCGTCGCGGCGACGCGGCGCCCCACCTCGATCGAGCCGGTGAAGAGGACCTTCGCGAGCCCGCGTGCGCGCACGAGCGCGTCGCCGACCGCGCCGTCGCCCTGGACGACGCGCACGAGCCCCGGCGGCGCGCCGGCCTCGGCAAAGACGCGCTCGACCCACGCGCCCGAGAGCGGCGTGAGCTCGGACGGCTTCAGCACGGCGGCGTTGCCGGCCGCAACCGCGGCAGCGACCTGCGTGAAGGGGATCGCAAACGGCAGGTTCCACGGCGAGACGACGCCGATCACGCCGAGCGGCTCGTAGACGAACCACGCGCGCTTGTGGCGCAGCGGCAGCTGCGAGTAGCGAACCGCCTCCGGCGCGAGCACGCTGCGCGCGGCCGACGCGAGCCAGACAGCCGTGTCGACGGCCGGGAAGAGATCCGACGTGAACGCCTCGGCGCGCGGCTTCGCGGTCTCGGCGACGACGGTGTCGGCGATCTCGTCGGCGCGATCGAGCACGAGCTCTGCGACGGCTGCGAGCAGCTCGCCGCGCTCGGCGTGCGACGTGCGCGCCCAAGCCTCCTGCGCGAGCCGTGCCTCGGCGACCGCCTCCTGCACCGACTCCGGCGGGGTCGCCGGCACCGTCGCGACGACCTCGAGCGTCGCCGGGTTCACGACGCGTAACTCGCGCTCGGCGACCGTGGCCATCCCGCTGATGCTAGAGGCTAACGGCGAACGGGCGCCGCGATCCGGTCCAGGTCGGTTAGCTGACCCTCGATCCACTCCTCGACGTCGTGCTGGCGAACGTACGCCGCGAGCGCGGCGGCGCGGCGGCGGCGCTCCTCCGCGGACATCGTCAGCGCCTCGTGGATCGCGGTCGCCTGCCCGTAGACGTCGAACGGATTGACGGTGAGCGCCCACTCGCCGAGCTCCTCGTGCGCGCCGGCGTTCTCCGACAGGATCAGCACGCCGTCGCGGCCGTTCACGAGCGGCGCCTCCTTCGCGACGAGGTTCATGCCGTCGTAGATCGCGTTCACGAGCAGGACGTCGAACTGCTTGTACGCCGCGACCGAGTGCGGGAAGTTGTCCGCGATCTCCAGCTCGATCGGCAGCCACCCGTCCGAATGGAAGCGGTCGTTGACGGCGCGCGCCTCGCGCTGGATCGCGGCGAGGTACTCGGAGTACGCGGGGATGTCCTGCCGCGACGGGTCGAGCAGGGCGAGCATCGTGACGCGCCGGTGGAACTCCGGGTAGCGGTCGAGGAAGATGCCGAACGCACGGAAGCCACGCACCACGTTCTTCGACGGATCGGTGCGGTCGACGCGCAGCACGAGCAGCTCGGGCCGCCGGTCGACGAGCGACCGTTCCTCCGCGAGCACCGCGGGGCTGTCGCGCAGCTCCTCGAACTCCGTCGGGTCGATCGCGATCGGGTGGTGGACGACGTGCACTTCGCGGCCGTGGTGCGTCACGACGCCGTCGGGCTCCGTCGTGGCGCCGACGATGTCGCGGCAGGTTCGCAGGAAGTTCCGGCGCCAGCGCGCGGTGTGGAAGCCGACGACGTCGTTCGCGAGCAGCCCCTCGTGCACCGCGCGCCGCAGGTGCTCGGGAAGCACGTACCAGTAGTCGGTCTGCACCCACGGGATGTGGATGAAGTGCGCGAGCACCGCGTCGGGTCGCTGCTCGCGGACGAACCGCGGCGCGAGGTAGAGGTGGTAGTCGTGGAAGAAGACGGACGCGTCGGGGTCGCTGTCGAGCTCCGCCACGACGGCGTCGGCGAACGCGCGATTGACGGGCTCGTAGCCGCTGTACCAGGCGGTGTGCAGCCCGAGGTCGACGTCGGGCTCGTTCGCGAGACCCCAGAGGTAGTGCTGGATGAACCACAGCGTCGGGTTCGCGACGACGTTGTAGTACCAGTCGTACGCCATCGGGTCGTGCGCGACGAGGCGGAGGCGGTACGGCGAGCCGTCGCGCGCGGTCTCCTCGATCGCGCCGCCCGTGGACTCGTCGGCGACCGCGCGATCCTCGCCGGTCATCGCGCTCGCGATCCAGGTGACGTCGTGGTGCGTGACGAGCCCGCGCAGCGCGGTCACGAGCCCGCCGCCTCCGCGCCGTACGACACGGTTGCCGTCGGCGTCGCGGACGAACGAGACGGGGCCGCGGTTCGACACGACGATGAGCTTGCGACGGGCGTTCACGCTGGTTCGAAGTATCCGTGACGGGCACTGCGTGGCGGCGCAGGTGTGCCCATGCGCCTGCGCAGGTGTACCTATGCGCCTAGGTACACCCAGGCGTGTCGGACCCTCTAGGACCTGGCCGGAATGACCGTGACCTCCGAGCCGCCCGTGTCGTTCCCGACCAGGCGGTTGAAGAGCACGAACCAGTCGCGCAGCAGGCGCGGCGTGAGGAAGCGGCGTCGCACCGCCTCCTTCCCCTTCAGCGCGCGCAGCCGCGCCTCGCGCGGATCGCGCAGCACCTCGATGCACGCCTCGGCGCACTCGTGCGGCGAGTCGACGAGCCATCCCGTCTCGTTGTCCTCGATCTGCGCGACGATGCCGCCGACGCGACCCGCGACGGTCGGGCGCGTCTTCCACAGCGCCTCGGTGACCGTGAGCCCGAAGCCCTCGCGCGTCGACTTCTGCAGCACGGCGGCGGAATGCACCTGGAACGCGTTGACCTCGACGGCGCCGATGTTGTTCATGTTCGACAGGATGTAGATGTCGGGGTCGTCGTCCGCGTACTCGACGGTGCGGTTGTAGTAGTCCCACCCCTCCGGGTCGTCGTGCGCCATCGACCCGACGAGGGCGAGCTGGATGCCGGGGAAGCGCTCCTTCACCTCGCGGTACGCGTCGATCACCCCGAGCGGGTCCTTCCACGGGTCGAAGCGCGACACCTGCGTGAGCAGCGGCCGCTCGACGTCGATCCCGAACTGGTCGACGATGTACTCCGCGTCCTCAACGGAGAGCGCCATGTTCTTCGGCGTCAGCGGGTCGATCGCCGGGGGCCAGATGTACGAATCGGGGAGGCCGTTCTCGGCCGGGACGTACTCGGGCATATGAAAGATCGCCGCGTCGTAGCGCCGGAGCGACGGCTTGAGGACGTCGAACACCTCGTTGTTCGGCGTCGAGAAGTCGATGTGCCCGCGCCAGATCCACTTCGCCTTCGGGTTCGGGAAGTGGTCGATCATCGCGACCGGCTGCGGGTCGTGGACGATCACGAAGTCGTACTCGTCCGCCGGGAGCTGCTCCGCGTTCATGGCGTTGTAGCGGTGGAAGATCTCGATCTCCTCCGCCGTCAGCCCGCGCGGGTCGCCCTGCAGCGCGTTGTGGATCGCCTTCGTCACGTTGAAGAACTCGTCCGCGCCGCGGATGATCCGCCACTCGACGTCGAGGCCGGCGCTCGCCATCAGCGGCACGAGGGTGTAGTTGATCTCCGCGACGCCGCCGCCGAACGCCGTCGCCGACACGTGCACGATGCGCTTGCCCTGCAGCGGCTCGGCGAGGCGCTGGATCTCGTTCATGAGCCCGCGCGAGACGATCGTCCCGTAGTCGGTCAGGCTCTTGCGTCCGACGTTGACGAGCTGCAGCACGCGGTCGCGCCTGCGGGCTCAGTCGTCGAGCAGCTTGACGAACCGGATGGTGGAGCCGCCGCCGGCGCGCGGGCCGATCTCGAGCGTGTCCGTCAGCGCCTCGATGATCGCGATGCCGAGCCCGCCCTCGGTCAGCTCCTCGGGCGACGAGTCGCCGGGCTCGTGCTCGAAGCCCTCGCCCTCGTCGGTCACCTCGACGACCAGCTTGTCCTCGTGGAGCTCGTAGACGATGTCGACGACACCGTCGCCGCCGTCGTAGGCGTGTCGCACGGAGTTGGTGCACGCCTCCGTCAGCGCGAGCTTCACGTCGCCGAGCACGTCTTGCGAGAGCGGCCGCAGTCGCGCGAGGCCGGTCAGGGCGAGCCGCCCGAGGGTGATGTACTCGGGTTTCGCCGGAATCGTGAGCCGTACCACGCGGTGGCCGTTCTCATTCACGTTGCGCTCGTTTCCCGAGGGTTCGAAAAGCTAAACCTCGAAAATCCTTCCGAATGCTACTTCGCGGCGGATCGCCTGATCCCCGCCTTCCCGTTGCCCGGAGTTGCTAACCCACGTCGGTCAGCGGGTGCGGACGTCCAGGCGAACGGGAATCACGAGCTTCTGCTTGCCGCGGACGATCGTGAAGTTTGCAACTTGGCCCGGCACGAGTTGCTCGCCGACGATCCGGACGACGTCGCCGGCGGTCACGACGGGATCGCCGTTGATCGCGACGATCGCGTCGCCGCCGACCGTGATCTGCTCGCCGTTCAGGACGGCGCCCCGCGTGCCCGCGCGGAGACCGGCCCTCTGGGCCGGGGTGCCCCGCGAGACGTTGTCGATCAGCGCGCCGCGCGTCGCCGCGTAGCCGAACTTCTTCGCCACGTCGGGGGTCAGGTCCTCCGCGCTGATGCCGACGTAGGCGTAGGCCACCTTGCCGGTTGTCAACAGCTGGCGCATCGAGCGCTTCGCGGAGTTGATCGGCACCGCGAAGCCGACGCCCTCGAAGCCCGAGCCCGCGCTGGAGCGGATCTGGGCGTTGATCCCGATCACGCGGCCGCGCGCGTCGAACAGCGGGCCGCCCGAGTTCCCGTGGTTGATCGGCGCGTCGGTCTGGATCGCGTCGATGAGGTCGAACCGCGACGTGAGCGACTGGATCTCGCGGCGCGTCGCGGAGACGACCCCGACCGACAGCGAGTTCTCGTTGCCGAACGGGCTCCCGATCGCGGCGACGGGGGCGCCGACGACGACCCGCGACGAGTCGCCAAGCGGCACCGGCGCGAGCGCGTGCTGCTTCGGGTCGATCCGGAGCACGCCGACGTCGTCGAAGAGGTCGTAGCCGACGATCTTGGCCGGGAGGCGCTGGCCGTCCTGGAACTCGACGTAGACCTCCTTCGCCGGAGAGGCATTCCCCTGCTGGTTCTCCCCGGCGGTCGTGATCACGTGGGCATTCGTGAGGACGACGCCGTCCTTCGAGACGACGAAGCCGGAGCCCTGGCCCGCGCGCGCGTCCGTCGAGGCCGAGCTGTCGAAGAACGAGAAGATCGTCACCACCCCGGCCGAGCGCGCGCGGTAGATCTGCGCGGGCTGGAACCCGTTGCCGACGAGCGGCTTCGCGACCACGACCGCGGCGGGCTTGCCCGCGTCGCCGACCGGCTCGCGCACGACGACCGTCCGCGTCGTGTGGTCGC
>JBKPLI010000258.1:0-5333 GCA_046731555.1 Actinomycetota bacterium
CGCCCAAACTGTCGCGTCTGCCATTCGGCGCTGGGCCGACGCCGGCGCGGACGCCGTCGTGCTCCAGCCCACCGCGGACGATCCCGATCCGGAGGGTTTCGTCCGGTTTGCGGCGTCCGAAGTAGCGCCGCTCCTCGCGCCGTCGCACTGACGCTGGTCGGCGCATCGACGCGGGCATCGTGTGGGCCGTCGGCGGCTCAGGCGCTCCGCCCTTTGAAGTCACCCGCATGGACCCGCAAAGCCTCCTTCGGCTCAGGAAGCGTGAGCCGCGCGCCGATACGGGACCTGGCAGGACACGCCTGCCGGGTCCCGGGGGTGGCCGTCGCGAAGTAGCCGCGACAGAGGAGGCACGGGGTGAGTTGGAGGCCGCGACCAGGCGGTCCTGGCTCGGGGGGCGGACCGAGCATCAACGACCGTGTCGTGATCGCCCTGGGCGCGCTGCCGTGGCTGGTACCCCTTGTCGGCACGCCGCTGGCCGCGGCCAACGTCGGCCGGACCGGCACCGTACCCGACTGGATCCTCGTCCCGGGCATGGCGCTGCTCTTTACGACGCTGGTCGCCCGGGTCGTCGTGGCCGCCATTCGGGACCGGCAACGCCGCTTCGCCGCCTCCAGCTTCGCGCTCGCGCTCGCGCTGTGGATCGCCGGAGGCGTCCAGGTCAACGCTGCGCCCGACGCCTCGACTCTCACGACCTTCCCGGCGCCCGGGGAGTGGTTCTTCTTTGCTGGTGCAGCCGCGCTGGCGGCCTATCTGTTCCTCGATGTCGCCGGCCGCGTGCGGCCTTCGACGGCCGATTGGCTCGAGGCGGTGGTGGCGAGCGGCGGCTCCGTCTGCGTGGTCGCGCTCCTCGTGGTCACGCCCCTAGCGGACGATTTCGCCCGCCAAGGCGTCCCGCTGCTCGTAGCCCTCGTCTACCCCGTCCTCGACGTGGTGCTGCTCGCGGTCGTCGTCGCCCAGGTGGCTCTGCACAAGCGCGCTGTATCGGCAGGCACCGCGGTGCTTGTGAGCGGCTTGCTTCTTCTGACCGCGGCGGACACCAGCGGCACGGTCGTGTACCTCGCGAAGGGGACATACGCCTTCGGCTGGCTGGCTGATCTCGCATGGACTGTGGCGTACATCCTGCTGGCCGACTCCGTCTGCCGCCGTCCGGTCGAGCCGAAGCCCCCGCGGGAAGGTGCAGCCGCCGGCGGCCGGGTCACCGTGGGAGCCGCCGCGGTGGCCCTCAGCGTGATCGCCTTCCAGCCGGCGGGGGCGGCAAGGCCGTACGTCGTCGTTCCGGCCGTCGTGACGATCCTGGCCGCGGGCGCGCGGCTCGTGCTGGCCCTGCGCCAGGCGCGTGATGCGGCCGAGGCATTCCGGCTGTCCCGTACGGACGATCTGACCGGATTACCCAACCGGCGCGCGGTGGTGACTGATCTGGCCGACGGAGTCGCGGCCAACGAGCATCTCGCGGTTGCGCTGCTCGATCTGGACGGGTTCAAGGAGATCAACGACAGTCTCGGCCACAGCTCGGGGGATGCCCTCCTGCAAATCATCGCGAGACGGCTGCGGCATGCACTTCCCGATGACATCTTGGCGGCCCGACTCGGCAGCGACGAGTTCGCGCTCGTGCTGCGGAACTCCGATACGGAGGCGGTCGTCGAGCTGGCCGAGGACCTGCGCCGACTGATCCGGCGTCCGATTCACCTGGACGGCCTCGAAGTCACCGTGGAGACCTCCGTCGGCATCGCGATCCGCACGTCCGACGTCTCCACGAAGAGTGACCTTCTGCGATGCGCCGACGTTGCCATGATTCAAGCGAAACGAGGCCGCTCAGGCGTCCTCGTGTACGACCCGGAGCAGGACGAGTTCTCCCGTTCCCGCCTCGCGATAGCGGAGGACCTGCGGCGGGGCCTCGAGCGCGGGCAGATCGTCGTCTGGTACCAGCCGCAGGTCGACGCCCACTCGGGTGAGGTCTGCTCCGTCGAGGCTCTCGTCCGGTGGAAGCATCCGACGCAAGGGCTGCTCGCGCCGTTCGCCTTTCTTCCGGCCGCGAGACGGGCCGGGCTCATGCCCCGGCTCACGGAGGTCGTCCTCGCGAGCGCGATCCGCGACCTCGCCCAATGGATGTCGGTCGGCCTTGACCTCAGCGTTGCCGTCAACGTTGCGCCGCCGGAACTGCTCGGCGGCACTGTTCTGCCCGAACTCGGCGCGATACTGAGGCATGAGGGCGTTCCCGCCGATCGGCTCATCGTCGAGGTGACGGAAGACAGCTTCCTCGCCGATCCGGAGCACGCGCTCGAGGTCATCCATGGCCTGCGCGCCCAGGGGATCCAGGTGTCGATCGACGACTACGGCACCGGCTTCTCGTCCCTGGCCTACCTTCGCGACCTGCCGCTGCAGGAGCTGAAGATCGACCGTTCGTTCGTTGCGAACATCCTCACCGATCGCCGCAGTTGGATGATTGTCAACACGACCAACCAACTCGCACACGGTCTCGGGCTCCGCACGGTGGCCGAAGGTGTGGAGGACGAGCATCAGCGCGACGAACTCCGGGCGATTGGCATCGATGTCCTTCAGGGCTACCACTATGCCCGCCCGATGCCGTCCGACCACCTCGTGGAGTGGCTGGAGAGACGTCGCCGCGAGCAAGTGCCGGCCGCGTCGGCCTGAGCGGGGACGGCTACGCGGGGCGGGACTCCACCGAGCGCAGGTCCACTTCCTGGAGCGCCGGCAGCACGAACGCGTCCCGCTCGGGAATGGCGATTCCCTCGAGACCGGCACCCAGCGAGATCGCGTGGTAGGCATCCGGATCCCGTCGACGCTGGGTCCGAATGCCGGTGTCCATGTTCGCGTAGACCGGTACCGTCGCGCGCGAGCCGAGGTAGGGCCGGGGATGGGCGCCAGGGAATCGGTGCATGACCAACCCGAGCCGCCTCAGCAGCGCCTGCACACGGACGTCGATCATTGCGACGATCCAGGCGGCGCCGTTCGTACGCGTCGCGAGGATGATGCCGTGGTAGAGCGCAGCGGCGATTCGTGACCCTGCCGCCCCCAGCTCGCGGCGGACGCCGAGTGTGGCCACATCCCAGGTGCGATCGACATCCATGCCGAGACGCGCGGTCACATCCTCGACGTCCAGCGCCCACGGGGGTCGAGAGGCGTCCGACAATGTCTTCAGCGGCAACGGTCCAGGAGTCACGAGCCGAGCCCATCCGAGGACAGCCCCGGCCGCATCACGGACCGCGAGGCAAGCGGTCACGTCGTCGTGCGACCCGTAAGCGTCCCGTAGTTCGTCGGCGGTATTGCCGTAACGCTCCGCCAGCACCGCCACTTCACAATCGATCACGGCGGCATCCGGTGGCCCAGGGAGGAACTCCAGACGCAGAGCAGGAGTACGCACCGGGACGTCAATCAGATCGGGAGCGGCAGGCGAGCGGACCGTCGCCGGAGAGGTCGACGTGCGCGGGGCGGGCCGGCGGCCCAGTTCGCGCAGAACCACGTCAACGGCCGTGTCGACGTCGGCGAGATGTGTGCGGAAGGAACCGACCGCCATACGGAGCACGAGACGACCGTCGAGCCTGGTCGTGGTGAGGAAGACTTCGCCATGCCGCTGCAGGCTCGAGGCGAGCTGTTCGGCGGCATGGTCCCCGGGTTCGGACGTTCTGGGGCGGAAAGTGACGATGGAGAGGTCCGGGGACGGCCCGACCTCGATCTCCGGAGCTGCGCCGAGGTGCTCATGGACGTGGCGGGCGAGTAGCAGCTTCTCCGCGAGCGCCGCACTGAACGCGCTCCGCCCGGCCAGCTGCAAGGGAAGCCAAAGCCGAAGTGCGCGGAAATGTCGGGTGAGCTCGAAACCGAGTTCCGCGGGCGAGGCAGGCTCTTCGGCAGGCGGGGGAGCCAGGTAGTCCGCCGTGGCGCCGAACGAGGCCTTGAGCAGGTCGCGATCGCGGACAAGGACGGCGCCGATTCCGTAAGGAAGGAACAGTGTCTTGTGCGGATCGACGACGACCGAGTCCGCTCGATCGAGTCCCTCCAGGACGGGTCCGGCCTCCTTGCACAGGGCGAAGAGCCCGCCGTACGCCCCATCCACGTGGAACCAGAGATTCTCTCGTTCGGCGACCTCGGCGATGTCCCGGAGCGGGTCGACACTTCCGCTATTCGTCGTCCCCGCCGTCCCGACGACAAGAAAAGGGCGGAGGCCGGCCCGCCGGTCCGAACGTACGACCTCGTCGAGAGCGGCGACGTTCATGCGATACCTGCGGTCCAGCGGGATGCGCCGGACGACCGCGCGCGCCAGGCCGGCGACGCGCAACGCGACGTCGATGCTGTGGTGTGTGTGATCGGTGAGGTAGACGACGGGCGTCGGCGCGGTGGCCTCGAGCACGCCGGCGGTGTCCCGGGCCGCGACGATCGCCGTCAGTGCGCCGGCACTCCCCCCCGAGGTGAGGACCCCCCCCGCGTCCGGCCCCAAGCCGAGGGAGTCGGCCAGCCAGCGCACGACGACGTGCTCGAGGCCCGCTGCTCCCGGGCTGATAGATGCCTGACCGGCGTAACGGTTGGATGCCGCTGCAAGGAAGTCACCGAGCGCTGCCGTATAGAGGCCGCCTGACGGGATGTACCCGAAGTACCTCGGCGAGGTCGTGGCCACGCCGGGCGTGTCCACGAGCCGACCCAAGACCTCGAAGACCTCGGCGGGCTCTCGGGCCGCGTCGGGGATGCCGAAGGCCGCCAGGGCATCAGCAATCCCCGAAGAGGTACGCAGGGTCGGCGCATTCTCGCTTACGGTGAGGAAAGCCTCGACGTGCTCCACGGCGAGCCCGGCCAGGCGACGGCGCTCGTCGGCGTCGGGCTCCAACGAAGCTGTCAGCTGCATCAGGTCTGCGAGGCGAAGGTCGGTCTGGCTGTTCCCCGTGCGTCCCGTCACGCACCCATAGCAGCATCTGTAACGCTCGAGTGTCACGAGGCTACTCGCCGTGTCGCTCACGCGCAGGACGGAATGTCACGCTACGTCATGCTCTGGTGCCACTTTCTCGCGCTCATTTCGAGATGCCCGCCACCAGGTTGATCGTCGCCGCGAGGATGACGGCGCCGAAGAGGTAATGGCAGGCGGGCACCGAGCGACGACGAAGGGCGGTGCCGGGGTGTCCCGGCACCGCCCTTCGTCGGTGGTTCAGGCGGCGACCGCCGGCTCCGCGGCGGACCCGGACGCGGCGGGCTCCAGCGCGAGCTCGAGCACCTCCGCCACGTCGGACACCAGGTGGACGGTCAGGTGCTCGCGGACCTCCGCCGGGACGTCGTCCAGGTCGGGCCCGTTGCGCTCGGGCAGGATCACCTCGGTGAGCCCGGCCCGG
>JBKPLI010000259.1:0-5462 GCA_046731555.1 Actinomycetota bacterium
CGCAGCGAGCGCTCGAGCTCGTCCTCGTCGAGCTTCGGCGCGGGCGCCAAGAACTGTTCGGGGCTCACGCCGCGTGCCTCCTCACACGTTCCCGGTAAGCGACGCAGACGGACGCGCGGGAAACCCGCGCGTCCTGATGACGGCGCCGCAAGCGACGCCTCACGCGGCCCTCCGCAGCGCCTGACGCACCTGCTCCTCGACCGGGAGGTCCTCGTCGACGTCCGCGAGCGCGCGCTCGGCGTCGGCGAGCGTCCAGCCGAGCTCGACGAGCGCGTCGCGCGCGGTCAGGTCGACGCCGATCGCCGCCGCCTCGCCGGGCACCGCCGCGAGCTTTTCCTTCAGCTCGAGCACGACGCGCTGTGCCGTCTTGCGGCCGATGCCGGGGATCGCCTCGAAGCGCGCCGTGTCGTCGCGCGCGATCGCGCGCGTGAGCTCCGCAGGCGTCGAGCCGGACACGATCGCGAGCGCGACCTTCGGGCCGACGCCGTTCACCCCGAGCAGGAGCTCGAACAGCTGGCGTTCGGCAGACGACGCGAAGCCGAAGAGCTGCAGCGCGTCCTCGCGCACGTGCGTGTAGGTCTCGATCGTGATCTCGCCGTCGCCGAGGCGGTACACCGACGGCGTCGCGTTCACCAGGTAGCCGACCCCGTTCACGTCGACGACGAGGCCGCCCGAGGTCCGGGCGGCGACGCGTCCGCGAAGCCGCGCGATCATGGCGGGAGGGTACGGTCGCGGGCGGACATCTATCTCACCCGGCCACGCGCAGGAGCGGCGGCGCGAGCGCGTGGCAGATCGCGACCGCGAGCGCGTCGGCGGCGTGGTTCGGCTGCGGGACCTCCTCGAGCGCGAGGATCGCCTTCACCATCCGCTGCACCTGCACCTTGTCGGCGCGGCCGTAGCCGCAGACGGCGCTCTTGATCCGGGCCGGCGCGTATTCGACGCACTCGACGCCGGCGGACGACGCGGCGACGAGCACGGCGCCCCGCGCTTGTCCGACGGAGAGTGCGATGCGGGCGTCGGCGCCGACGTACGACTCCTCCAGCGCGACCGCATCCGGCGCGTGCGCCGTGATCAGCTCCCGGACGCCGTCGAAGATCGTGCGCAGCCGCAGCTCCGGCCGCTCGCGCGCCGACGTGGACCACCACCCGTGGCACGTGGCCCTGAGGCGCCCGTCGCTTTCGTGGACGAGTCCGTATCCGCATGCAGCCGTCCCTGGGTCGATGCCGAGGACCTTCACGTGGACACGTTAGGCACCGTCCCGGACGTTCCTGTGTGAAAAGAACGAGGGCGGACTCGCGTCCGCCCTCGGAGACCTAGCCGGCGAGAACGACGTTCGCCGCCTGCGGGCCCTTGTCGCCCTGCTGCGGCTCGTACTCGACCTTCGCGCCTTCGTCGAGCGACCTGTAGCCGCTCCCCTGAATCGCGCTGAAGTGGACGAAGAGGTCCTTGCCGCCGTCGTCCGGCGTGATGAACCCGTAGCCCTTGTCGGCGTTGAACCACTTCACGGTTCCGGTTGCCATGGATGTGTCACCTCCTTGCCTTCACGTCACGAACGGGCAGGAGGAACACAGACACCTCGACACCGCGCTCTCGAACTTCGCGGGGAACTCTAGCGGGCACATCTGTGGCGCGTGTCACTAGGGCTCAGGAGAGGAGCAGCGCGAGCAAAGCCTTCTGCACGTGGAGGCGGTTCTCGGCCTCGTCCCACACCGCGGACTGTGGCCCGTACAGCACCTCGGCCTCGATCTCCTCGCCCGGATGGGCTGGCAGGCAGTGCAGGACGATTGCCTCCTCGGACGCGAGCCCGAGCAGCGCCCGGTCGAGGCGGTACGGCTCGAGGTCGCGCACCCGCTGCGCCGCCTCCGCCTCCTGCCCCATCGACGTCCACGTGTCCGTGACGAGCACGTCCGCGCCTTCGACCGCCTCGCGCGGGTCGCGCGAGACCTCGACGTCGACCGCCGGCTCGTAGCCCGCCGGGCACGCGACGACCATCTCCATCCCGAGCATCGGCGCGAGCACGGCGAGGGACACGCACACGTTCGAGCCGTCGCCGACCCACGCGACGCGCACGCCCTCCGTGCCGGAGAAGCGCTCGCGGATCGTCAGCGCGTCGGCGAGTGCCTGGCAGGGATGCTCCTCGTCGGTGAGCGCGTTCACGATCGGGATCGCGGCGGCGTCGGCCCACGCGTCGACGTCGGACTGCGCGAACGTCCGGATCGCGATCGCGTCGAGGTAGCGCGAGAGCACGCGCGCGGTGTCCTCGAGCGACTCCCCGCGCGAGAGCTGCAGCTCCTCGGGCTGCAGCGGCACGAACGCGCCGCCGAGCTGCGCGATCGCGACGGCGAACGACACGCGCGTGCGCGTCGAGGGCTTCGCGAAGTACAGGCCGAGCGTCTTCTGCGGGCAGAGCGGCTCGGGCTCGTGCTTCAGCGCGAGCGCGAGGTCGAGGATCGCGTCGGCCTCGGCGGGCACGAGGTCGGCGACGCGCGTGAGGTCGCGGCCGGCCAGCGAGACGTCGAGCGGCGCCCTCACGACCAGCGCTCCTTCGCGGCCTCGACCGCGGCGGCGACGTCGCCGAGACGCGGCGCCGGAGGCGGCGGCTCGTACGTGCCGGCGCGCACCGACGCGGCGACCTGCTCGTGCGCGTCGCGGAACGGCACGCCCTCCGCGACGAGCGCCTCCGCGGCATCTGTCGCTCGGAGCAGCGGGTCGGACGCGGCCTCCGCGAGCCGGTCGCGGTCGAACTCGAGCCCCCCGACGAGCACCGCGAGCGCGGCGAGCGCGCCGGCGACGTCCTTGCGCGCGGCGAACACGGGCGGCTTGTCCTCCTGCAGGTCGCGGTCGTACGCGAGCGGCAGGCCCTTCACCGTCGCGAGCAGCCCGGCGAGCCGGCCGATCGCGGTGCCGGCCTTGCCGCGCGCGAGCTCGGCGACGTCGGGGTTCAGCTTCTGCGGCATCATCGACGAGCCCGTGGCCGCGTCCTCGCCGAGGCGCGCGAACGCGAACTCGCTCGTCGTCCAGAGGACGAGCTCCTCGCCGATGCGCGACAGGTGTGCGAACAGGACGGCGCACGCGTAGAGGTAGTCGAGCGCGAAGTCGCGGTCCGCGACCGCGTCGAGCGAGTTGCGCATCGCGTTCGGCGGCGGCGGCAAGGGGAGCGTCGAGCCGGCGAGCGCCCCCGCGCCGAGAGGGGACGGCGCCGCCGCCGCCGCAGCGAACGCGAACCGGTCGCGGTCCCGGTCGAGCATCTCGACCCACGCGAGCAGGTGATGCCCGAGCGTGACCGGCTGAGCGCGTTGAAGGTGGGTGTAGCCCGGCATCGCCGTCCCGGCCTCCTTGCCGGCCCGCGCGAGGATCGCCTGCGCGAACGCGACGATCGCCTCGTCGGCCTCGTGGCAGGCGTCGGCGACGTAGAGGCGGAAGGCCGCGGCGACCTGGTCGTTGCGCGAGCGGCCGGCGTGGATCTTGCGGCCGAGCTCGCCGAGTCGGCGCTCGATCGTCGAGTGCACGTCCTCGTCCGCCGGATCGGCCGCGTCGATCTCGGCGAGGCCGGCGCACACGTCTGCGAACTCGGCGTCGCTGAGGATGCCGGCCGCGCGCAGGCGCTCGGCGTGCATCCGCGTCGCCTCGAGGTCGTACGGCAGGAGCTCCGCGTCGTCGCCGCGCAGGAACGACCACACCGCCGGCGCGAGCTCGGAGCCGACGCGGCCGGCCCAGAGCGTCACAGCGGATGCCCCAGCTGCTCGACCATGCGGCGCGAGTCGTCGATGTCGTTGGCGCGCAACGCGAGCTGCCCGATGCGGTCGGACGGCGTGAACGTCGTCGAGCTGCGCTCCATGCTGAGGCGTTCCGGGCGGTACGTCAGCGCCTCGCCGCGCGTGTCGAGGACGGTGTAGTCGTCGCCGCGCCGCAGCTCGATCGTCACCTCGCCGGTGACGACGGACGCGACCCAGCGCTGCAGCGAGTCGCGCAGCATGAGCGCCTGCGGGTCGAACCAGCGGCCCTCGTAGAGCAGCCGTCCGAGCCGGCGGCCGTCGACCGCGTACCGCTCCAGCGTCGCCTCGTTGTGGATCGCGGACAAGAGCCGCTCGTAGGCGACGTGCAGCAGCGCCATGCCGGGCGCCTCGTAGATGCCGCGGCTCTTCGCCTCGATGATCCGGTTCTCAATCTGGTCCGACATGCCGAGCCCGTGCCGGCCGCCGATCGCATTCGCGACGCGGACGAGCTCGACCGGGTCGTCGATGCCCGCCCCGTCGACCGCAACGGGCACGCCGCGCTCGAACGCGATCGTCACCGTCTCGGGCTCGATCGCGACCGCGGCGTCCCAGTGCGCGACGCCCATGATCGGCTCGACGATCGTCATCGACGTCGAGAGCAGCTCGAGGTCCTTCGCCTCGTGCGTCGAGCCCAGCAGATTCGCGTCGGTGGAGTACGCCTTCTCCGCCGAGCCGCCGTGCGCCAGGCCGCGCGCCTCGAGCCACTCGCTCATCTCCAGCCGGCCGCCGAGCTCGGACACGAACGCGTCGTCGAGCCACGGCTTGTAGATCCGGAGGTGCGCGTTCGCGAGCAGGCCGTAGCGGTAGAAGCGCTCGATGTCGTTGCCCTTGTAGGTCGAGCCGTCGCCCCAGATCTCGATGCCGTGCCGCGACATCGCGCGCACGAGCAGCGTGCCGGTGACCGCGCGGCCGAGCGGCGTCGTGTTGAAGTAGCGCTTGCCCGCGGTCTGGATGTGGAACGCGCCGCACTGCAGCGCCGCGAGGCCCTCGCGCGCGAGCGCGTCCTTGCAGTCGACGAGCAGCGCGTCCTCCGCGCCGTAGGCGAGCGCGCGCTCCGGGACGGCGTCGACGTGCGGCTCGTCGTACTGGCCGAGGTCGGCCGTGAACGCGTACGGCACCGCGCCGTTCTCGCGCATCCAGGCGAGCGCGCAGCACGTGTCGAGCCCGCCGGAGAACGCGATGCCGACGCGCTCGCCGAGCGGCAGCGAGCCGAGGATGACGCCCGTCGGGCCGGCGGAGACGCTCACTCGCTCGCCTCCATGTAGTGCCGGAACTGCTCCGCCAGGTCGGCACCCGTGAGCCCGTCGCGCGCTGCGACGAAGATCGTGTTCTCGCCTGCGATCGTGCCCGCGACGTCCGGGAGCTGCGCGGCGTCGATCGCATCCGCGAGCGGCGTCGCGAGCCCGCGCGGCGTCTGCACCACGAGGAGCTGTCCAGCCGCGTTCAGCTCGCCGGCCCACCGGCGCAGCGCGGACACGAGCTCGTCGACGCGGCGGATGTCGCCCGCGCCCGGGAGCGCGTAGACAAGGCGGCCCTCGGCGTTCCGTACCTTCACGAGACCGAGCTGCGAGATGTCGCGCGACACGGTCGCCTGGACGGCGTCGATGCCCTCCGTGCGCAGCGCGTCGGCGACCTCGCTCTGCGTCGCCAGCTCCCGCTCCTGCACGAGGCGCAGGATCGCGCCCT
>JBKPLI010000260.1:0-5457 GCA_046731555.1 Actinomycetota bacterium
GCCGTCGCGATCGCCGCGTGGACGGCGCACCGCCGCCTCCTCCCCGCGTCGTTCACGGCGCTCGTCCTCTTCGGCGTCGCCGCCGCGCTGACCGCGCCGGGCGTGCACCTCGCGGTCGCGGCCCTCGCGTTCGGCGCGGCGGTCGTGCTGCTCGCGCAGGCGCTGCGCGTCCCGTCGTCGCACGGCTCGGTGCGCGACTACGTGACGCTGACGAAGCCGCGGATCATGTCGCTCCTGCTCCTGACCGGCGGCGCGGGCGTGTTCGTCGGCGCGGGCGGCGTGCCGTCGGCGTCCGTGTTCGTCGCGGCGATGGTCGGCCTCGCGCTCGCCTGCGGCGGCGCGAGCGCGCTCAACCACTACCTCGACCGCGACATCGACAAGCTGATGGGCGAGCGGACGGCGTCGCGCCCCGTCGCGTCGGGACGCATGACGCCGGAGCTCGCGCTCGAGTTCGGGCTCGCGCTGTCGGCCGTCTCGTACGTGCTGCTCGCCTCGACTGTGAATGTCGTGACCGCGCACCTCGCGCTCGCCGGGAACGTGTTCTACGTGCTCGTCTACACGCGCTGGCTGAAGCGCACGACGACGCAGAACATCGTCATCGGCGGCGCGGCCGGCGCGGTGCCTCCGCTCGTCGGCTACGCGGCGGCGACGGGACGCATCGGCTGGGCGGCCGTCGCGATGTTCGTGATCGTGTTCCTGTGGACGCCGCCGCACTTCTGGGCGCTCGCCCTGATGATCAAGGAGCACTACGCGAAGGCGCATGTGCCGATGCTGCCGGTCGTGAAGGGCGACGAGCAGACTGCGCGCGAGATCGTGCGCTACACGGTCGTGCTCGTCGCGGCGACGCTCGTGCCCGTCGCATTCGGCCTCTTCGGCGTCGCGTACGGGATCGCCGCGCTCGTCCTCGGCGCGGTCTTCGCCTGGTACGCGGTCGCGCTGCAGCGCACGCTCGCGCGCGCCGCCGCCGTGCGCCTCTTCCACTACTCGCTGCTCTACCTCGCGCTGCTCTTCGTCGCGATGGCCCTCGACCCGATCGTGCTGTGACCGAAGAGCTCGCCGAGCCCCTCCCCGAGCCGCGCCCGCCCGAGACGATGCACGAGGCGATCGAGCCCGACGCCCAGCTCGCGCGCAAGAACAACATCTGGGGCTGGGCGCTCTTCGGCGTCTTCGTGCTCCTCTTCGCGGGCACGATCGGCATAGCGCTCGTCTACCTCGCGCTGGATTGAGCGGGCCCTGGCTCGACTGGGTGCGCCGCCTCCAGGCGGTCGCCCAGAACGGGCTCCACTACTCGACGGACCCGTTCGACCGCGAGCGATTCGAAGAGGTGCGCGCAATCGCCGCGGAGGTGGCCGCGCTCGACGGCGCACCGGTCGAGGAGCTCGCGGCCACGTTCGCGTCCGAGCAGGGGCACGCGTGCCCGAAGCTCGACGTGCGCGCGGTCGCCTTCCGCGACGACCGGATCCTGCTCGTGCGCGGCACCGACGACGGCCTGTGGTCGCCGCCGGGCGGCTGGGCCGAGGCCGGCGAGTCGCCGCGCGCGGCCGTCGAGAAGGAGCTCCGCGAGGAGACGGGGTACGAGGGCCGCGCGACGAAGCTGGTCGGCATCTTCGAGCGCGACGCGCGCGACCGCCCGCGGCTCCCGTTCCACGCGTGGAAGGCGTACTTCCTCTGCGAGCTCTCGGGCGAGGCGCGCTGCGCGCCGGACGCGAGCGAGGTGTCGCAGGTCGGCTTCTTCGGGGAGACGGAGCTGCCGCCGCTCTCCCTGCGCACCGCCCCGGCGCAGCTCACCCTGTCGTTCGCGCACGCGCGCGACCCGCGACGGCCGGCGGACTTCGACTGATGGACGGCATCTGGATCACGGAGCTCGACCCGGTGGCCGACGGCGGCGGCATCCGGCTCGCGGTGAAGGACCTCTTCGACACGGCCGGCATCCGTACGACGTACGGCTCGGCCGTCTTCGCCGACCACGTGCCGACCGAGAGCGCGTGGTCCGTGCGCGCGCTCGAGGACGCGGGCTACGTGAACGTCGGCAAGTCGAACCTGCACGAGTTCGCCTACGGCGTCACGTCGCAGAACCTCCACTACGGCACGGTGCCGAACCCGGTCGCGCCGGGACGCACGGCCGGCGGCTCCAGCGGTGGATCGGCGGCCGCGCTCGCGGCCGGGCTCGTGGAGGCGGCGCTCGGCAGCGACTCGGGCGGCTCGATCCGCATCCCAGCCGCCTGCTGCCGCGTCGTCGGGCTCAAGCCGACGTTCGGCCTCGTGCCGGGCGACGGCCTCTTCCCGCTCGCGCCCAGCTTCGACCACGCGGGGCCGATGGGCCGCGACGTCGCCGCGTGCGCGGAGATGATGCGGCACCTCGCGCCGTCGCTCGAGCAGCGCGCGATGGGGTCGCTCGAGGAGGTCGAGGTCGCCGTCGCGTGGACGCATGAGGCGGACCCGCTCGTGCGCGAGCGCGTCGAGGCCGCGGCCGCGCTCTTCCCTCACAGCCGCCGTATCGCCTTCCCGACCGCGTCCGGCACGACCGACGCGTTCATGCGAGAGATCGGCGACGTGCACCGCGAGCTCTATCCGGAGCATGCCGACCTCTACGGCGAGAACATCCGCCCGAAGATCGAGCGCTGCCTCGCGGTCACCGAGGCCGAGGCGGCGACCGCCGCGCGACGCCGCGAGTCCTACCGCGACGAGGCGCTCGAGGCGCTGGGCGACGCCGACCTGCTCGTCACGCCGACGCTGCCGTGCGTCCCGCCGCCGGCAGACATCGACGAGATCGCGACCCGCGGCCGGATCACGCTCTTCACGTACCCGTTCAACGCCCTGGGCTGGCCGACGCTCGCGCTGCCCTGCGGCGCGGCCGAGGACGGCCTGCCCGCATCGCTCCAGATCTCGGGGCGGCCGGGAGCCGACGCCCTCGTCCTGGCGGCGGGCGCCGCGCTCGAAGCGGCCCTCAAGGCCTGACGCTCCCCTGCCGACAGAAGGGGAGGTATGAAGCGTCTTGCCGCGGCTCTCCTGCTCGTGCTCGCCTGCGCGCCCTCGGCCGCCGCACGCGGATTGTCCTCGACCGACGGACCCCTACCGTTCAAGCCGGAGACGGTCGCCCCGACGAACCTCCACGCCTTCCTGCTCCGCCCGGACGAGGCGCCCGCGAAGTACTACCCGCGCACGCCGTCGTTCGCGTGGGACCCCGTGTCGACGCGCGGCGGCACCTACGAGTTCGAGCTCGCGACCAGCCGCTCGTTCAACGATTCGTCGATCCTCTTCTCCTACAAGGACGTGACGATCCCCGCGGTCGCGGTCGACCACCAGCTGCCGTGGATGACCGGCGTGCCGTACGCGCTCTGGGCGCATGTGCGCTGGGTCTCCGCCGATGGCAAGAAGGTGACGCCGTGGAGCCAGCCGCACGGGTTCAACGTGCGCTGGGCCGACTCCGACTACCCGCAGCAGCTGCCGGCGCCGCCCGGCCTCATTCGCTGGAAGCCGATCGAGGGCGCGACGGGCTACGAGGTCCTGTATCCCGACATCCGCCCGTCCGTCGCGTTCACGACGACGACGAACGTCGCCGACGAGCGCGAGTTCTTCACGCTGCACGAGACCGCCGGCTGGGGCGTTTCGATCCGCTGGCGCGTGCGCGCGGTGCGCTACATCAACGACAAGGACACGCTCTCGAACGGCCTGCCGCGCGTCACGTACGGGCCGTGGAGCCCGACGTTCACGAGCGTCAACCCGCCCGCGTCTCTCGGCATGCTCGCACCGACCGGGACGATCTCCGACACGTGGGACAAGGCGGGCTCGCCGGCGCGGCCGCACGAGCTGACGCCCGGCTTCACGTGGGCGCCGACCGCGCCGGTGCAGAGCGGCATCGACTTCGGCTCGTCGCTCTACCGCATCTACATCTTCACGGACGACCACTGCGTCAACCGCGTCTTCACCGGCTCGATCGTCGGCACGCCCGCGTTCGCGCCGCGGACACAGGGTGGCCCGCTCGCCCTGCCGCAGAACACGACCGACCTCAAGCTCTGGAAGGCCGGCAAGGTCGGCAGCAAGGGCAGCGAGGGCAACGCGTACGACGCGACCGGCAAGGCCGTGTCCGCGAACGAGGTCGCGGGCACGCAGGTCGGGTCCGGGACGGGCTCGTCGGGCTCGTCGGGCTCGTCGGGCTCTTCCGGCTCGAGCGGCTCACCGTCGAGCTCCGGCTCGTCGTCCTCGACGGGAACAGGCGGGTTCGCGGGCGTCGACCTCTGGGACTCGGGCTGGCCGACCGGCCGGTACTACTGGACGGTCGTGCCCGTCACGGTCGGCGCCGAGATCACAGCGCCGTCGACCTCGACCGACCCGAACGCGATCGTCTCGACGCCGGTCTTCTACCAGGACACCGAGGTGCCGCAGGACGCCTGCGAGTCGGGCCGCGGCATGAGCTTCGGCAAGGTGTCGTCGCCCGTCGTGACCTCGACCTCGAGCAGGCCGTTCGTGGCCGGCCTCGCGCCGTCGGGCCGCATGATCGCCTCGGCGAAGAAGGTCCCCGCGCTGCACGACTCCCCGCTCGTAGCGTGGGAGCCGGCGGTCGGCGCGACGCAGTACGAGGTGCAGGTCTCGCGCAAGCGCTACCCGTGGGTCGCGGTGCAGAAGACGGTCACGTACTCGACCGCGACCGTGCTCCCGCTGAAGAAGAAGGACGTCGGCACGTGGTGGTACCGCATCCGCGGCATCAACCCCGCGCTGCCGTCCGGCGCGCAGAACCTCTCCTGGTCGGCTCCCGTGAAGATCTCGATCACGGGCGACCAGTTCGTCGTCGTCAAGTAAGCCGGTCGCGTCTATCCTCGCGCGCGTGAGCGCGCAGCCCGACCTCCGCTTCGCGCACGAGCTCGCCGACGCCGCCGACGCGATCACGCTGCCGCGGTTCAGGGCGCTCGACCTGCACGTCGAGACGAAGGCCGACCTGACGCCCGTCTCGGAGGCCGACCGCCGCGGCGAGGAGACGATCCGCCAGCTCGTCGCGTCGTCGGGCCGCGGCGAGGGCGTCGTCGGCGAGGAGTTCGGCGACGACGGCGGCGACGTGCGCTGGATCGTCGACCCGATCGACGGCACGATGAACTACGTCCGCGGCGTGCCGATCTGGGCGACGCTGCTCGCGCTCGAACGGGAAGGACGCGTCGACGTGGCGCTCGTCTCCGCGCCCGCGCTCGGCCGGCGCTGGTGGGCGGCCCGCGGCGAGGGTGCGTTCGTCGACGGCACGCGCTGCCGCGTGTCGTCGGTCGCACGATTCGAGGACGCGGCGATCTCGTGCACGAGCGTCCGCGGCCAGCTCAGGGTCGCGCGCGACGGCTATCTCGAGCTCGTGCAGCGCGCCTGGTCGAACAGGGCGCTCGGCGATTTCTGGCAGCACTGCCTCGTAGCCGAGGGCGCGCTCGACGTCGGGATGGACTCGGAGCTGAACCTCTGGGACTACGCGTCCGTCGC
>JBKPLI010000261.1:0-4330 GCA_046731555.1 Actinomycetota bacterium
GTCTCGTGGGCTCGGAGATGTGTATAAGAGACAGCTCGTGCACGCGCCGCGCGGCCCGCGCGCCGTCGACGACGAGTTTGCGCAGCGCGGCCGGCTCGAGCGGGATCGCGCGGCCGTCCTGGCGGAGGATCCAGCGCGCGAGGTAGGGGAGCGACGCGTACTCGGTGACGAACACGTCGCCCTCGACGCGGTTGCGCTCGGGGTCGGCGTACGCGCGCCGTACCCACCACGCCGTGTCGGGCGCGACCTCGATCCGCGCCTCGCCCTGCACGTCGCCGAACTGCCACTCGGCGCGGCCGCGGTAGTCCTCGACGTCGAACTCGACCGGCACGCGGAAGTCGCGCTCGCGCCGCGTCGCGAACCGGATGTCGGAGCGGAAGCGCGAGACGCGGAACTTCTTCACGACGTTGTCGTCGAGGTCCTGGCCGATCACGTACCACGTGCCGTTCTCCGGCAGCAGCGCGTACGGGTTGATCGTGCGCTCGCGCTCGTCGTCCTTCGAGATCGACCAGTAGCGGAACTTCACGGTGCGCTGCTTCGAGATCGCGCCCTCGAGCTTGCCGAGCCGTCCCTGCAGCTCGGGCGAGTAGTCGGGGTCGCGCACCTCGACGCGTACGGCGGTCGCGGTCGGCGCCTCGTCGCCCGCGCCGGCCGCGCGGCCCAGGGCGAGGTTCTGCAGCGCGAGACGCAGCGGCTCGGCGTAGGCGAAGCGCCCCTCGAGGAGGTAGAAGGCCGTCTGCAACGCGGCGAGCTCGTCCTCCTCGAGCTGCAGCTCGGGCAGGAAGTAGCGCTCCTTGCGCAGCGTGTAGAGCTCCTCGCCGGTGAACTCGTCGCGCTGCGAGTCGAGCGGCACGCCGAGTGAGACGAGCTCCGCGCGATCCGAGTAGAAGCGGCGCGCGAACGCTTCGTCGCTCATCTCCTGGTAGCCCTCGACGTTCCCCTTGATGTCGCGGGCGGTGAGCGGACGCCGCTCCGCCATCAGGAACGCGACCAGCGAGAGCTGGCGGATCAGCTTGTCGGTGTCGTGGCTCACCCGCCGGCGAGCCTACCGCTTGAACCTACGCAGCGACCTTGCTGCGGTCGAGGTGCTGATGCGAGGGGCAGTAGTCGCGCTCGGGGAGCGGCGTGCGCTGGCACGGCTTGCCCTTGCGCGTCGTCGCGCGGCAGCGCGACACGCCTCCGTCGAAGGCGCCCTGCTCGATCTGGTCCTCGACGAACTCGACCGCCGCGGTCACGCCCTTCGTCACGGCCCAGGCGACCTGCGCCTGCACCGTGATCGGGAAGTAGCGGCGAATGTCCTGGAAAAGCGCCTTGTCGGGCTTGGCGAAGTAGTGGGGGTCGGCGGCGAGGCGCTCCATCGTCCCCTCGCAGGCGGCGAGGACGTCGCGGCGGAAGTGCAACTGCGTCCGGCCGTCGACGTAGGGGTCGATCAGGTCCTTGATCGAGCGATAGATCGCTCGCGAGTACTGATACATACAGTGCTGAATTTGAAGCATCCGCTCGTCCATATGCTGTAACTCGACTCCTTGCGACTCAGCCCGCAAACCCTGTTAAGGCGCGGGAAATACAACGACTTGGCGCGGTCCCGTCGAGGACTCTACACAGTCTCCCTGCCTGTTACAAATGTTTTCTCTGGGGTAAACAGCAGCGACCCGTACGGGTGCGCGTACCCCGAGGCGGTTTCCCTTACACCTCCCCCGCTCAGCGGGAGATTTGCCTCGTGTAAGCACCGGCGAACCCGCTCGCCCGCGCCGTACGAACCGCGGCGTCGGCGCGCGTGCTCGAGCCGTAGATCCCGCTGAAGACGACGTAGTAGCCGGGGTGGAGGCTCGAGAAGTTCCCCGAGTCGAGCACGCCGACCTCCGGCAGGCCCGCGCGGGCCGCGCGCGAGGCGGTGGCGAGCGCGACGCTGCGGCCGTTCGCGGTCGGGTACGAGATGAGCACGATCGTCCAGCCGTTGCGGTCGCGCGGCCAGGGCGTGCGGCCGTTCGGGGGCGGCGGCGGGCCGGAGGGCTTCGTGGGGGTCGTCGCGCGCGTGACGGTCGGCTCGGGCGGGGTCGGCAGCGTCGAGGTGTCGGCGGTCGTCGCCGGCGTGCTCGTGGTCGGCTCGGCGACCGACACCGTCTGCGTCGCGACGAACGTGTTCCCGGCCTCCGAGCTCTCGCGCTCGGTGAGCACGATCGCGACGGTCGCCCCGGCAGCGGCGACGAGCAGCGTCAGAAGCGACGTCCAGATCCAGTCGCCGGGGTACCAGCCGAAGCGCCGCAGCCAGCGGCGGCGCAGGCGCGGCACGGTGCCGTCGACGGCCGGGAGGCGCAGGCCGCACTCGACGCAGTACTCCTGCCCGGGGGCGCGCGCGGCGCCGCAGCGCGGGCACGACCCCTCCGTCGCGGCGACCGCCTGCTCGCGCTCGTCCTTCGGGGTCGTCGGCGTCGTCGCCATCTACGCGTCCTCGGCGTGCGCGCGCTCGATCACCGTCTCCTCCGAGCCGCCGTTCGACGCGGCGGCGCCGAGCGGACGCCCGCAGTTCGGGCAGAAGTGCGAGCCGCGGAGGATCGGAGCGCCGCACTCGCAGCGCGGCGCGCGGCGGCGGCTGTGCAGGAGGTCGTCGATCTCCGCGAGCCGTGCGTCGATGCCGACCACGTCCGCGCAGCCCTCCTGCAGGAGATCGTCGCGGAACGCGCCGCGCCGGTACATCTCGACGAGCAGCCCGCCGAGGTCGCGTAGCTTCAGCTCGCGCGCCTTCAGCAGCGCGCGGCGCTCGCGGCGCAGGACGCCTGCGTGCGGTCGGCGAGGTGCGACGCCTGCGGCGTCGGGCGGCGGGACGGCGCCGGGCTCGGCCTCGGCGCGACGCCGGCGGAAGAGCGGCGACATGCCGCTCCAGTTTACGGTCCCGGTTCGGCTGCCCTCTTCCCGAAGCCGAAGAGGTACGCGACGAGGAGCGCGATCCCGACGAGCGGCACGATCCAGCCGATCCCGGGCACGACCACCGTCGCGATGACTCCGAGCAGGATCAGCGCGACCGCGAGCATGAGCACAGGTGCCATGGGGCCGGGGATGCCCGAAGCTAGAGCTGTAAAACGACCAGCCGCTCCTCGGTCATCTCGTGCACGGCCCACGCCGGCCCTTCCTTCGTGTTGCCGGACGCCTTCACGCCGCCGTAGGGCATCTGGTCGGCGCGGAACGTCGGCGCCTCGTTGACGATCACGCTGCCGAACTCGAGCCGCGCCGCCGCCTCGAGCGCCGGGTGGATCGCGCCGGTGAAGATCGCGGCCTGCAGGCCGTAGCGCGTCGAGTTCGCCAACTCGATCGCCTCGTCGAGGGACGACGTGCGCGTCACCGTCACGACGGGGCCGAACACCTCCTCGCACTGCACGAGGTCGTCGGGCGCCGGGTCGACGATCACGGTCGGCCGGACGAGCCCGTCGTTCGTCCCCGTGCCGCCGACGAGCACCTGGCCCTTCGACTCGCCGATCCAGTCGAGGACGCGGTCGCGCTCGACCGGCGAGATGAGCGGGCCGACATCGGTCTCCTCGTCTGCCGGGTCGCCGAGGCGGAGCGCCTGCACCTTCGGGACGAACGCGGCCAGGAACGCGTCCCACCCGTCGTCCATGACGAAGAGGCGCTGCACGGAGATGCAGCTCTGCCCGGCGAACGAGAACGCGTTCGCCGCGAGCCGCTCGGCCGTCCACCAGGGCGCGTCGCAGCACACGATCGCAGGCGTCGCGTTGCCGAGCTCGAGCTTCACGCGCTTGCGCGGCGCGCGCGCCGCGAGGCCCCAGCCGACGTCGCCCGAGCCGGTGAACGTGAGCAGCTTCACGCGGTCGTCCTCGACGAGTGCGTCGCCGATCTCGGACGCCGGGCCGACGACGACGTTCAGCCAGCCGGGCGGCAGACCAGCCTCCTCCGCGAGCTCCGCGAGGAAGAGCGCGGACAGCGGCGTCTGCGACGCGGGCTTCAGGACGACCGGGCAGCCGGCCGCGAGAGCCGGCGCGATCTTGTGCGCGACGAGGTTGAGCGGGAAGTTGAACGGGCTGATCGCGCCGACGACGCCGATGGGGTGCCGCACCGTGAACGCGAGCTTGCCCTCGCCGGCGGGCGACGCGTCCATCGGCACGACCTCGCCGGCCAGCTTCCGCGCCTCGACCGCGGCGAACGTGTACGTCGACACGGCGCGCTGCGCCTCGACGCGCGCGGCCTTCATCGGCTTGCCGGCCTCGGCGCAGATCAACCGCGCGGCCTCGTCGTGCCGGCGCGCGAGCGCGTCGGCGACCCGCGCCAGGACTGTCTCTTATACACATCTCCGAGCCCACGAGACATTCGGTACAAT
>JBKPLI010000262.1:0-5113 GCA_046731555.1 Actinomycetota bacterium
GCGCCCGCGGGTTGCGTGCGACCTCGGCGGCCGTCGGCCGGATCGCGCGGCGCGGCGTCGCGCGCAGCGTCGGCTGCGCGCCGCACGCGCAGACCGGGAAGTCCGGCGGGCACGTGCAGCCGTGCTCCTGCGCGCGCAGGAACCGCTTCACGGCACGGTCCTCGAGCGAATGGAACGCGATCACGGCGAGCCGGCCGCCGGGACGCAGGATCTCGAGCGCGTCCGGCAGCGCACGCTCGAGCGCGCCCAGCTCGTCGTTCACCTCGATGCGCAGCGCCTGGAAGACGCGCTTCGCCGGGTGGCCGTCGCCGAACCTGGCGGGCGCCGGGATCGCGTGCTTGATCGTCTCGACGAGGTCGCCGGTCCGCTCGAACGGCCGCTGCTTACGGCGCCGCACGATCGCGCGCGCGATCTGCCGTGCGTACCGCTCCTCGCCGTAGCGCTTGAAGATGTCTGCGAGCCCGCGCTCGTCGTACTCGTTCACGACCTCGCGCGCGCTCACGTCGGCCGACGGGTCCATGCGCATGTCGAGCGGCGCGTCTGCCGCATACGAGAAGCCGCGCTCGGGCCGGTCGAGCTGCATCGACGAGACACCGAGGTCCATGAGGATCACGTCCGCACGCACGCCGTTGTCGGCGAGCCCGCGGAGCACCGACGAGAACTCGCCGTTCAGCAGGCGCGCCTTCGCCCCGGTCGCGCGGCGCAGGCGGTCGAAGTACGGCGCGACCGTCGGGTCGCGGTCGATCGCGATCAGCTTGCCGTCGCCGCGCAGCCGCGACGCGAGCAGCGTCGAGTGGCCGCCCGCACCGAACGTGCAGTCGACGATCGTCTCGCCCGGCCGCGGGTCGAGGGCGCTCAGCACCTCCTCGGCGAGGACCGGGACGTGGTCAGTCTCTGTTGGCAAGGCGCTCGGCAACATGTTCCGCGCTCCCTTCGACCTCTTGCAGGTGCTCGCGCCACTTCGCGCGGTCCCAGATCTCGAGGTGGTCGTAGACGCCTGCGACGGTGACCTCGCGGCCGATGCCCGCTCCCTGGAGCAGCGTCGCCGGAAGGACCATCCTGCCCTGCTTGTCGAGCTCAGCCTGCGTCGCGCCGGCGAAGAAGTGCCGCTGCATCACGCGTGCCTCCCGGGAAAGCGGGTCGAGCCCGCGAATCCGGTCTGCGAGCGCGTCCCAGTCGTCGCGGGCGTAGGCGTACAGGCAGCCGTCCATCCCGCGGGTGACGACGACGCGATCACCGAGATGCTCCCGCAGCCGGGCGGGCAGCGTGAGTCGGTTCTTGTCGTCGAGGGCGTGCTCATGTTCGCCGAGCAGCATGGTCCACTGTGCCCCACTCTACCCCACCATGTACCACCTGTAAACCCTCTCGCGCCGGTTAGATGCCGGGGTGGAGAAGGCCGCCGTCACCGCTGAGCTCGTCGAGCGCCTCGTCGCCTCGCAGTTCCCGGAGTGGGCCGGCCTGCCGGTGCGGCGCGTCGAGCTCGACGGCTGGGACAACACGACCTTCCGGCTCGGCGACGAGCTGTCGGTCCGGCTGCCGAGCGCCGACCGCTACGTGCCGCAGGTCGAGAAGGAGCACCGGTGGCTGCCCGTGCTCGCGCCGCAGCTGCCCCTCCCCATCCCGGTGCCGGTCGCGCGCGGCGAGCCCGGCTCCGGGTTCCCGCGCCCGTGGTCCGTCTACCGCTGGCTCCCCGGCGAGCACGCCTCGCCCGGGCGCGTGACCGACCCGGTCGGGTTCGCGACCGACCTCGCCGGGTTCCTCGGCGCGCTCTACGCGATCGACGCGTCCGGCGGCCCGCCGGCGGGCGCGCACAGCTTCTACCGCGGCTCGCCGCTGGACGTCTACGACCCGGAGACGCGCCAGAACATCGACACGCTGCGCGACGAGATCGACGCCGACGGCGCGACCGAGGTCTGGGAGGCCGCGCTCGCCGCGCCGTGGCGCAGCCCCGACGTGTGGGTGCACGGCGACGTGACCGCGTCGAACCTGCTCGTCGAGGACGGCCGCCTCGTCGCCGTGATCGACTTCGGCTGCTCGGCGGTCGGCGATCCCGCATGCGACCTGACGATGGCGTGGACGTTCTTCGCACGCGAGAGCCGCGGCGCGTTCCGCACCGGCCTTCCGCTCGACGAGGGCACCTGGGCGCGCGGCCGCGGCTGGGCGCTCTGGAAGGCGCTGAACACGATCCGCTCGGGTCGCGCACGCGGCGCCGATCCCGCGGACGTCGCGCGCACGTTCGCCTGGCGCCTCGACGCGCACGGCGTGATCGACGAGGTGGCCGCGGACGTCAGAGCGGGACGCTGACGGGCGACGTCGCGAGCCAGACGACCGTCGCCAGGAAGACGACGACACCCAGGCCCAGCAGGAGGCGGCGCAGGTAGGCCTCCCGCAGCTTCGTGCTCATGCCGGCGAAGAAGAGCACCGCGGCGAACAGCACGACCGCGAGCACGTAGTTCGTCGAGCGGCCGATGTCCGTCCGCGCCTTCGCGGCCAATACCTCGCCTCCCGCCGCCAGGCGGTCGGAGTGCTCGCGCGCCGCGAGCTTGTACTGCGGCATGGCGAACGGCGTCAGCGGCGCGTCCGGGTTCTTGAGCGGTCGCGTCGCGACCCACGCATCGACCGCCGGCTTGAACTCCGCGCGGAAGCGCTTGAAGTAGAAGTCGGCGAGCGCCGTCTGCTTCTGGGCGTACGCGTCGACCCACGCCGTGAACGTCGCGACGTCGATCTGCGTCTGCGCGTCCGCGCGCGCCGCAGCCTTCGTCGACTCGATGCGCGCCGCGTTCGCGCGCGCCGCTGCTTTCGCCTGCTCGCCGTTCCAGCGGCTCGCCTGGTAGCCGCTCCACGCCGTCCCGACCGTCGCGAGCGCGAGCAGGATCGTGGCGAGGACCTCGAGCCGCTCGTCGGCACCGCTCACGACGCGCGCCCGGTCGCGTCGCACGGGATGGTCGGGTGCGCGCCGACCGCCGCGATCGCGTCGGCGGCGAGCCCCAGCGTCCGTTCCATCGCGACCGGGTCGAGCCCGCCGACGCCGCCGTGGAACGGCCGGTCGAGCGCGCCGAGCAGGAGCAGCATCGTGGTCATCACGGCGACGACCGAGCCCATGAGCAGCGACTGCACGACCGCGCGCTCGCCGCTGTCCGCGAAGAAGAGCGTGTACACGAAGATGATCCCCGCGACGATGAAGAGCACGATCCACAGCTGCGGCGGGATCACGCCGACGGCGCCGTGGACGCGGTCGAGCCGGGCCTCCTCGCGGTCGGAGGTCTGGTCGACCCACTTGTCGTACGCCGACTGCTGCGTCGCCGTCCGCGGGTCGACGGTCCTCAACGTGCGGAACAGCTGGACGCCCCACGGGTTGAGCGTGTCGCCGAGCGTGCCGTCGCGCATGCGCGGCCATTCGTCGTGGACGACCGAACGCCCGTAGCAGACGAGCTCTCCGGTGAGCCGGTCGCCGGACGAGCCCGGGAAGAACTGCGCCGTCTCGATCTGCTGCAGCACCGTGAGCGCCTCGCGCTCTGCGCCGGTGCGCGACTGGTCGTAGCTCGTGAAGGCGAGGAACACGATGAAGCCGAGGAGGACGGAGAAGCCCGTCGCGAGCACGCCGAACACGCCGGCGGCGCGATCGCCGTCGGCGAAGTACCCGCCCTCGGGCGCGCGGCGGCGCACGAGCAGCATCGCGCCGACCGCGATGGCCGTCGCGGCGAGCGTGATGAGCACGGCCCAGACGATGTTCACCCGGGCGACGTTACGCCAGAAGGCGTGTCTCGCGCGACTCGCAGGTAAGGTCGGACTGACGCATGGCTCGCGCGCTCGGCATCAACCACGTGGCGCTCGAGGTCGGGGACATCGACGACGCGCTCGCGTGGTACGGGCGCTTCCTCGAGTTCGAGCTGCGCGGCCGGATGCCGCGGATGGCGTTCGTCGACCTCGGCGACCAGTTCATCGCGCTCTCGGCCGGCCGCGAGCAGCCCGCGGACGAGTCGCGGCATTTCGGCCTCGTCGTCGACGACAAGGAGGCGGTGCGCGCCGCGCTGCAGGAGGCGGGCGTCGACGTCCGGCCCAGCGGCAACCTGCGCTTCCGGGACCCGTGGGGCAACAACGTCGAGGTCGTCGACTATCGCGACGTGCAGTTCACGAAGGCGCCGGAAGTGCTGCGCGCGCTCGTGCCCGACGGCCTCGAGAAGAGCGAGTCGGCGCGCGAGGAGCTGCGCGCGAAGGGCCTGCTCGGCTGAGCACGCTCCACCTCACGAACGGCGACAGCACGGTCGCGACGCTGCGCGACACGAGCCTCGCGGGCGACGTGATCGCGTGGCGCGACGTGCTGCACGAGGGGCCTGTGCCGGCCGTCGGCGCGGCCGCGCTGCGCGAGACGCGTGCGCGGTTCCTCGCGGAGTCCGGTTGGGGCGACGGCGGCCGGCTCCGCGCCGCGTTCGAGGAGCGCGACGAGACCCTCGCCGCCGCGCTGCGCGACCGGCGGCCCGTCGTGCTCTGGTTCGAGCACGACCTCTACGACCAGCTGCAGCTGTTGCAGGTGCTCGCGCTCGCCGCGGAGACGGGCTGGGACGCCGACAGCTTCTCGTTGGTGCTCGTCGGCTCGTTTCCAGGCCGGCCGGACTTCCGCGGCCTCGGCGAGCTCGACGCCGACGAGCTCGAGTCGCTCTGGCCCGCCCGCGCGTCGGTGACGGACGAGCAGGTCGCGCTCGCGGTCGAGGCGTGGGGCGCCGTGCGCGCGCCCGCGCCGACGGCGGTCGCCGCCTTCCTCGAGCGCAACTCGTCGGCGCTGCCGTACCTGGCGGCCGCGCTCCGGCGGCTGCTCGAAGAGCTGCCCGACGCGCAGAGCGGTCTCTCGCGCACCGAGCGGCAGCTGCTCGAGGCGGTCGACGGCGGTGCGTCGACGCCGGCCGAGGCGTTCCTCGCGTGCGCGGCGCGCGAGGAGGCGCCCTTCGCGGGCGACACGTGGGTCTTCCGCACGCTCGACGCACTCGGGCCGCTCGCGGAGGACGCCCCGCTGCGGCGCGACGTGCTCGGCGGCCGCGCCGACCGGGTCGAGCTACTCGGGATCGACCGCTGGGTCGGCGGCACGCACCTCGTCCCGGGCGCGGTCTGGCGCCGC
>JBKPLI010000263.1:0-15515 GCA_046731555.1 Actinomycetota bacterium
CGTCGAGCGCGCGCTCGGCCTCGGGCCGCCCACCGCGCGCCACCCGGCCCACGACGTCGCCCGAATAGGGCGAGCGGACGTCGAGCCAGGCGTCGGTCTCGACCCATTCGCCCGCGACGAAGAGCTTCCGTTCGACCGCGGTCGTCGCCATCAGCGAAAGTCTAGGTGTGCTCGACCGCAGGTGGCTCCGCTGGGCCGGGCCGGCGGCCTTCGTCGCCGGCTCCCTCCTGATGATCGCGCTCGTGGGCATCCCGACGGCCAAGGATCGGCTGTTCGTCTGGCTCCTGATCGGGCTGATCGCGTTCTGCCTCGCGGACGCGCGGCGGCTCCTGCCGCGGCTCGTGCTCGAGTGGACGCCGTTCATCGGCTTCCTGCTCGCGTACGACCTGCTGCGCGGCGTGGCCGACTCGCTGTTCGCCGCGCACGTCTATCCGCAGCTGCGCGTGGACGAGTGGCTGTTCGGGGTGGTGCCGACCGTGTGGCTGCAGGACCACCTCTGGCACGGCGAGAACGACCTGCGCTGGTGGGACTACGCCGCGTGGGCCGTGTACCTCACGCACTTCTTCGCGACGTTCCTCGTCGCCGGCGTGCTGTGGCTGTGGTGGCACAAGTACTTCCGGCCGTTCGCGGCGATGGTCGCGCTGCTCGCCGCGCTCGGGTTCGCGACGTACGTGCTGTTCCCCGCCGTCCCGCCGTGGCTCGCCAGCGAGAACGGCCAGCTCGCGCCGACGACGCGCCTTGTGCCGATCGTGTGGTCGCACATCCCGATCGAGCACTTCTCGACGCTGTTCGAGAAGGGCCACCACTACGCGAACGACGTCGCGGCGGTCCCGTCGCTGCACGCCGCGTACGCGCTGCTCATCTCGCTCTACCTCTGGCGGCTCGTGCCGCGCTGGGTGCGCCCGCTGCTCGTCCTCTACCCGCTCGCGATGACTGCGGCGCTCGTCTACAGCGGCGAGCACTACGTCTCCGACTGCCTGCTCGGCTGGGTGTACGCCGTGGCCGCGTTCGCCGCCGTCGAGCTCGTCCGCCAGCGCGTCAGCTTCCGCCGCCTCAAGCTCGCGTTCGTGGCCGACTGATGCGCGTCGACCCCCTGCACCTGCTGGACGTGGTCGTCGAGGGGGAGACGTGGCCCGTGTACGCGTGGGCCATCCGCACGGGCGAGGGGACGATCCTCGTCGACACCGCCATGATCGACTCGACGCCCGAGCTCGACGCGCAGTGGCATCCGACGCTGCGCGAGTGGCCGCCGCTCGACGACGTCTACGCCGTGATCAACACGCACCTGCACTTCGACCACTGCGGCGGCAACCGCCGCTTCGCTGGCACGCCGACCTACGTGCAGCGCATCGAGTACGAGGCGGCGCGCGCGCCCGACTACCTCGAGGAGTGGGTGCGCTTCCCCGGCGAGAGCTACCGGCTCGTCGACGGCGACGCGCAGCTCTTCCCGGGCGTCTCGGTGCTGTCCACGCCGGGCCACTCGCCGGGGCACCAGGCGGTCGTCGTCGACGCGGAGGACGGGCTGACCGTGCTCGCGGGCGACGTGACGTACTGGATGCACGAGCTCGTCGCCGGCGGCGACCCGTCGATCGACCGCATCCACGAGGTCGGTGCGAAGCGCGTCTACCTCGCGCACGCCCACGAGCCCTGGAAGCCGAACTAGAGTTGGGGCCGGTGGTCACCGACGCCTTCATCGTCGACGCGGTTCGCTCCCCGATCGGGAGGCGCAACGGGACGCTGTCGACGATCCGCGGCGACGACCTTCTCGCGCAGGTGCTGAACGGGCTCGCCGCGCGCAACGGGCTCGACCCGGCCGAGGTCGAGGACGTGCAGACCGGCTGTGTCACGCAGATCGGCGAGCAGGGCTGGAACGTGGGGCGGATGGCCACGATGGCCGCCGGGTGGCCCGTCGAGGTCTGCGCGACGACCGTCGACCGGCAGTGCGGCTCGTCGATGCAGACGAACTTCAACGCGGCCGCGGCGGTGTGGTCGGCGCAGCTCGACGTCGTCGTCTCGGCGGGCGTCGAGATGATGTCGCGCGTCCCGATGGGGTCGAACGGCGGCGACCTGAGCGACCTCGTCACGGACCGCTTCCAGATCGTGCCGCAGGGCATCTCGGCGGAGCTCATCGCGCAGGAGTGGAACCTGTCGCGCGACGAGCTCGACGCGTACTCGCTCGAGTCGCACAGGCGCGCGATCGCCGCGATCGACGCGGGCCGGTTCGAGCACGAGATCGTCCCGGTCGAGCTCGCGGCCGCAGCGGTCGGAGCCCCGGCGCACGACCCGGAGGTCGAGGCCGCCGGCGGCACGGCCGTCGCGACCGCACCGACCGTGTTCGCGGTCGACGAGGCGCCGCGGCGCGAGACGTCGGCGGAGGCGCTCGCCGCGCTGAAGCCGGCGTTTCTCCCGGACGGCGTCGTCACGGCGGGGAACTCATCGCAGATCGTCGACGGCGCGGCCGCCGTGCTGATCGCGGGCGAGGACGCGTGCTCGCGGCTCGGCCTCGAGCCCCGCGCGCGCTTCGTGTCGTTCGGCCTCTCGGGAGTCGACCCGACGCGGATGCTGCACGGCAACCCGCAGGCCTGCGCGAAGGCGCTCGCGAAGGCGAACCTCACGTGGGACGACATCGCCGTCGTCGAGGTGAACGAGGCGTTCGCGTCGGTCGTGCTCCAGTTCGCAGCGGACACGGGCCTCGGCGACCGGATGGCGGACGTCAACCCGAACGGCGGCGGCATCTCGCTCGGCCACCCGCTCGGCGCGACGGGCGCGCGCGTGACGGCGACGCTGCTGAACGAGCTGGACCGCCGCGGCGCGCGCTACGGCGTCGCGTGCATGTGCATCGGGTTCGGCATGGCGATCGCGGCCGTCGTCGAGCGCGTCTGACGCGGTGGCTGCTCGTTCGCGGGCGCGGCGAGCGTCCGCTCGACGCCGCGGTCGACCCCGCCGCGATCGCCGCGCACCACTCGTCGAAGCGGCCGTCGGTCGAGCCGGGCGAGCTCGCGATCCTCTACGCGTCGGTCTGGCAGTGCGTCTTCGCCGTCGCGGAGATCACCGGCGTGCCCGAGCACGACCCCGCGAAGGAGCGCTGGGCGTGGCGGTTCCCGATCCGCGCGCTCGCGGCCGTCCGCGACCTCCACGACGCGCCGCCGGTCGAGGCGGCCGGGATCTTCCCGCAGTCGCTCTGGCGCCACTCGCATATCCGCCTCACGCAGGAGCAGTTCGAGGCGGCGCGAACCTTGATCGAGGGCCCCGGACGGTAGACTCGGCTCTAGCCGCATGGCTAGGTTAAGCTCCGTCCGGATCGGTCGATAAAGAACGCATGATGCTCAGGCTCCGTCTCATGCAGCGCCTCGGTCTCCTCGGCCCGATCCTCCGCGCGCACCGGCGCATCGAGGCCTGGGCGGCGGCCGAGCCCGCGCCCCGCTCGGTCGTTCGCGCGAACTCGCGCGTCCAGGCCTAGCCCGCGTCTGCGGCCTCCCGCGCCTGGGCCTTCGGTCCGAGCCGGCGCATCTGGATTCCGAGCTTCGACGCCGCGAGCTGGATCGTCCCGCCTTGGACGACGACCGACGCGAGCACGACGACGAAGACGAGCTCGTACAGCGTCTGCGCGTGCGGCACGTCGTCAGCGATCGCGAATGCCGCGAGCAGGATCGGCACCGCACCCTTCAGGCCGCCCCACATCACGAAGAGGCGCTCGCCGCGGCGTAGGTGCGCCGGCGCGAGCAGCGCGCCGACGACGACCGGCCGCGCGACGACCGCGAGGAACGCCGCCAGCAGGAGCCCCTGGCCCCAGCGGGTCGCCGTGATGTCGGAGAGCGTGATCGTCAGGCCGAGCGCGACGAACACCACGATCTCGGCGAGGGCCGAGAGCGCGTCCTGGAAGATCTCGATCTCGGCCTTGAACGGCGCGCGCAGGTCGCCGACGAGCAGGCCGGCGACGAACACGGCGAGGAAGCCGGAGCCGTGGGCGATGCTCGCGACGCCGTAGACGACGCCGGCGCCTGCGAGCGCGCGCAGCGTGTAGAGGCCGGCGCTCGGGAGCGAGACGCGCGTCATCCAGAGCCCGATCGCGAGCCCGCCGGCGACGCCGACGCCGAGGCCGACCGCCATCTGCAGCGTGAACTCGCGCACGACGACCCAGAAGCTCGCGTCCGTGTGCGTGGCGAGCTCGATCAGGCCGAGCATGAGGGCGATCCCGACGGGGTCGTTCACGCCCGACTCGCCCTCGAGGATCGTCCCGGTCCGGCCGGCGACCTCGCGGTCGCCGAACACGGAGAACATCACGGCCGGGTCGGTCGGGGCGATCGCCGCGCCGAGGAGGCCCGAGGTCGTCCAGCCGAAGCCGAACACCCAGTGCGCGAACAGCGCGATCCCGCCCGCGGTCGCGAACGTGCCGACGATCCCGAGCCACGCGATCGGGATCCAGGCGACCGTGAACCGCCGCCGGCCGATCGAGGCGCCGCCGTCGAAGAGGATCACGATCAGCGCGACGGTCGCCACGCGCTCGACGGTCTCGATCGAGACCGCGAGTTGCGAGAAGATGTCGGACGCGATGGCTGCGGCGAGCAGGAACAGGGCGGCCCCCGGGACGGACACCCGCGCCGAGAGCTTGCTCGTGAGGAGCGCCGTCGACAGCGCCACGCCCGCGACGAGGACCGCCGCGCCGAACGCCGTGACGTCGTCCATCCGGGACGAGCCTAATCGGCCCTCTGTGAAGAGACCGTTGACCGGTTCAAGAACTCCTTACTTTTCCGTTATTCAGGGCATACTTCGGCAGGAAATACTCCACTCGTCTATGCAGCGGCTCTGCCTCAGCCTGCTTCTCGCCGGCCTCGTCCTCCCCACAGCCGCGCTCGCCGCGGGCGTAGGCGCGAAGGACGGCACGCTCGTCGTCCGCAACGCGGACGCGAAGGTCTACATCTGGAAGGCGACCGGCACCGTGTACGGGCGCATCGCCTCCGGGAAGCTGATCATCGACGACAGCAATCCGCTCGACGACGCCGAGCCCGAGGTCTACGGCGCCGAGCAGATCCAACCGGACTACAACGACGAGGGCCTCGTCACGTACAGCGGCAAGGGGATCCGGTTCCGGTTCTTCGGCGGCGGCTACACGATCCGCATCCAGGGCACGGGCGTCAACCTCTCCGCCGTGGGGCGCGGCAATGCGAAGCTGACCGGCGTGGGGACGCCGCTCGACGGCGACTACGGCGACTTCGCCGTCAACGGCGGCAAGTTCCAGCTGCTGTCGGCCCTCCCGACGACGGTCGCGTTCCCGCCGTCGCCGACGACGCCCACCACGCCCTAGGTGAGCTCGACCGTCCCGACCATCCTGGTCGTCGAGGACGAGAGCTCCATCGCCTCGTTCGTCTCCCTCTACCTCAAGAACGCCGGGTACGCCGTGAAGACGGCCGCCACGGGCGGCGACGCGCTCACGCAGGCCGCGGCCGACGAGCCCGCGCTCGTCGTGCTCGACCTCATGCTCCCGGACATCGACGGGATCGAGGTCTGCAAGCGGCTGCGCCAGCGCTCCGACGTCCCGATCCTGATGCTCACCGCGCGCGACGAGGACGTGGACAAGATCATCGGCCTCGAGGTCGGCGCGGACGACTACCTCACGAAGCCGTTCAACCCGCGCGAGCTCGTGGCGCGCGTGAAGTCGATCCTCCGCCGCTCGACGCCGGAGCGGCGCGAGCGCGAGAGCGAGGTCATCACGCACGGCGACCTGCACGTCGACTCCGGCCGGCGCGAGGTGCACGTCGGCGACGACGAGATCCAGCTCGCGCCGAAGGAGTTCGACCTCCTCTGGGAGCTGCTCGACCACCGCGGGCTCGTGCTCACACGAGACCAGCTGCTCGAGCGCGTCTGGGGCTACACGTTCGCCGGCGACACGCGCACGGTCGACGTCCACGTGCGCCAGCTGCGCCGGAAGCTCGGCGAGGCGTCGCCGATCGTGACCGTGTGGGGCGTCGGCTACAAGGTCTCGCCCGCGAAGGACAAGACACCGGCGGCGTAAACACCACGTCATGTCGTCGCTTCGCGTCCGGCTCCCGCTCCTCTTCCTCGCGGGGATCGCCCTGGCGATGCTCGCGACGACGGTGATCGCGGTGCGCCTGTTCCAGGACTTCGCGCACGATCAGGCGGTCGCCGAGCTGACGCGCGAGGCGAACTCGATCGCGCAGCTGTACGCCGACGCGGCGAACGAGACGGGCGGCGAGCACGACCGGCTGCCGCCGCGCGTGACACGCCAGGGGCTCGAGCGCACGACGGGCGACCGCATCTACTACGCCGGCGTGCCGCTGTTCCCGGGCGAGAAGTCCGACCTCCCCGAGCTGCCGCAGTCGATCGTCGAGTGGAAGGACGGCAAGCAGCGCGTCTTCACGTTCACGCCGCCGGGCGCGGACCGGGAGTTCCTCGCCGTCGCGAACCCCCTCATCTACGGCAAGCGGCCGGTCGGCGCGATCATCGTCGCGCAGCCGGAGACGAACATCAACGACCGCGTGCTCGGGCTCGTGCGCCGGTTCGCGATCGCGGGCCTCTTCGGCGTCCTGATCGCGGCCGTGTTCGCGATCTACGTCTCGCGCCGGCTCGTCCGGCCGGTGCTCGCGCTGTCGCACGCCGCCGACGAGGTCGCGGCCGGGCGCTACGGGATCGAGACGCCCGGCGGCTCGGGCGAGATCGGCCACCTGTCCGAGCGCTTCGCACAGATGGCGGTGCGGCTCGCCGAGGCGGAGGCGCTCGAGCGGAACTTCCTCATGTCGGTCTCGCACGAGCTGCGCACGCCGCTGACCGCCATCCGCGGCCACGTGTCGGCGCTCCTCGAGGGGCTGGTCGAGGACGCGGAGACGCGCGAGCACTCGCTCGAGATCATCGAGGCCGAGGCACAGCGGCTCGAGCGGCTCGTCGGCGACATCCTCGACCTCGCGAAGCTCGAGGCGCACCGGTTCACGGTGACGACGGAGGAGGTCGACATGGAGACGCTGCTCGACCGCGCCTATGCGACGTTCACCGACGAGGCGCGGCGGCGGTCGATCGAGTACCGCCGCGACATCCAGGCGCACCCGGTGATCCAGTCCGACGGCGACCGCGTGCTGCAGATCGTCGACAACCTGCTCTCGAACGCGTTCAAGCACACGCCCGACGGCGGCCGCGTGCAGCTCGAGCTCGCGCAGGAGAACGGCACCGTGCGCGTCGCGGTCGAGGACACCGGCCCGGGCATCGCGCCCGAGCAGCGCGAGCGCGTGTTCCGGCCGTTCGTCTCCGGCGACGCGGCCGGAGGCACGGGGCTCGGCCTCGCGATCGCGAGGGAGCTCTCGGCCGCGCTCGGCGGGCGGATCGACCTCGAGTCCGAGGTCGGCCGCGGTTCGCGCTTCGAGCTCGTTCTGCCGAGCTAGGCGTCCGCCGCGGGCCGCAGCTCGACGACGTCGGCGCCCTCGGTCGCGAGCGCGCGCTCGATGCGGTCGAGCCGCGTGTTGATGCCGCGCCAGCCGGCGGTGATCAGCTCGACGAGGAGCGCGAGGTCGTCGACGCGTGCATGCCGTTCCGCGAGCAGGTCGGTCTCGAGCCGCTCGAGGCGGCGGATCGAGCCGTTGACGAGGCCCTTCACCTCGGCGAGGCGGCGCGCGATCGGCGCTGCTTCCTCGCGAAGCCCGTCGTGGATCGCGTTCCCGACCGCCTCGGGGAGCACGTTCTGCAGCTCGTCGGCGGTCTGCGCAAGCGCCTCGACCTGCAGGCGCGCCCGCTCGAGCGCGGCGGCGACGTCGGCGGGGAGCGTGATGCGTTCCATGCTTCGACGGTAACTTCGGGGTCGGACGTATGCGTGCCGAGGAGCTCGACTACAGGCTGCCGCCGGAGCTGATCGCGCAGCACCCGGCCGAGCGGCGCGACGACGCGCGGCTGCTCGTCTACTCGCGCGCGACCGGCGAGGTGCGGCACCGCGTGTTCCACGACCTGCCGGACGAGCTGCCGTCGCGCACGCTCACGGTCGTGAACGACACGCGGGTCGTGCCCGCGCGGATCCGGATCGATCGGCCGCGCGGCGAGGTGCTCCTCCTCGAGCGCATCGAGGGCGACCTCTGGGAGGGGCTCGCGCGGCCGACACGGCGGCTGAAGGCGGGGCGGCGCTACGGCGCCGTCGAGCTCGTCGAGCACCTCGGCGAGGGACGGTGGCGGCTGCGCCTCGAGGGCGAGCCGCACGGCGAGGCGCCGCTCCCGCCGTACATCACGGAGCCGCTCGGCGACCCGGCGCGGTACCAGACGGTGTACGCGCGCGAGGAGGGCTCCGCCGCGGCGCCGACCGCCGGGCTCCACTTCACGGACGAGGTCCTCGCGCGGCTCGACGTCGAGCGCGTGACGCTGCACGTCGGGCTCGACACGTTCAGGCCGTTGACGGCGTCGAACGTCGAGGAGCACGAGCTGCACGGCGAGCGCTACGAGGTGCGGCCCGAGGCGTTCCGCCGCATCCGCGACGCCGAGCAGGTGCTCGCTGTCGGCACGACGACGGTGCGCGTGCTCGAGACGATCGCGCGCGGCGGCCTGCTCTCGGGCCGCACGGACCTCTTCGTCACACCGGGCTTCGAGTTCCGGCGCGTCGACCACCTGCTGACGAACTTCCACCTGCCGCGCTCGACGCTCCTCGCCCTCGTGATGGCGTTCGCCGGCGTGGAGGAAACGCGCCGCCTCTACCGGCTCGCGATCGACGAGCGCTACCGCTTCTACTCGTTCGGCGATGCGATGCTGATCTTGTGAGCTTCCGCGTCACCGCGACCGACGGCGCCGCGCGGGCCGGCGTGCTCACGACCGCGCACGGCGACGTGCCGACGCCCGCGTTCATGCCCGTCGGGACGAAGGCGACCGTGAAGACGCTGCACCCGGACGAGGTGCGCGACCTCGGCGCGCACATCCTGCTCGGGAACACGTACCACCTCTCTTTCCGTCCCGGCGACGAGCTGATCGCCGAGCTGGGCGGGCTGCACCGCTTCATGTCCTGGGACAGACCGATCCTCACCGACTCCGGCGGGTTCCAGGTCTTCTCGCTGCGCGACACGCTGCAGGCGGTCGACGACGACGGCGTCACGTTCCGCAACGTCTACGACGGGAGCCCGACGCGGTTCACGCCCGAGCTCGCCGCGCGCGTGCAGCGGAACCTCGGCAGCGACATCGCGATGTGCCTCGACCACGTGCCGCCGGCGGGTGTGCCCACGCGCGAGCTGGCCGACGCGGTTCGCCGCACGACGGAGTGGGCGCGGCGGCAGCGGGATGCCGAGCGCGCGCCCGGCCAGCTCGTGTTCGGGATCAACCAGGGCGGCGTCGACCGCGAGTTGCGGCGGCGCTCGGTCGAGGAGATCGCCGGCCTCGACCTCGACGGGAACGCGATCGGCGGCCTCGCGATCGGCGAGGACCGCGGCGCGATGTTCGAGACGACCGACTGGGTCGCGACGCTCATGCCGGCCGAGAAGCCCCGCTACTTCATGGGCATCGGCGACGCGGAGGGCGTCCTCGAGGTGATCGAGGCCGGGGTCGACATGTTCGACTGCGTGCTCCCGACGCGCACGGCGCGCACCGGCAGCGCGACGACGTGGGAGGGGCGCCTCAACCTCCGCAACGCGCGTTACGCCCGCGACGAGCGGCCGCTCGACGAGCGCTGCGACTGCCCGGCCTGCGCCCGGTTCTCGCGCGCGTACATCCGGCACCTCGTGAACCAGAACGAGCTGCTCGGCCTGCGCCTGCTCTCGCTCCACAACCTCCGCTTCCTCCTCGAGCTGACGCGGGGTGCGCGCGAGGCGATCGAAGCCGGTACGTTCGACCCCTACAAGCGCGACGCGCTCGAGCGACTCACGTGGGCTTCTTCCTGATCATCGTCCTCCTGCTCGTCCTCGCGTGGTTCGCGCTCGTCCTGCCGACCCGCCGGCGGCAGCGGGCCCACCAGGCGATGCAGGACTCGCTCGAGCTCGGCGACGAGGTGATCACCGCCGGCGGACTCCACGCGGTGATCCGGGAGGTGGGGGAGGACGAGCTGCGGGTCGAGATCGCCCCGGACGTGCTCGTGACGCTCGACCGGAGGGCCGTGGCGGCCGTCGCCCGGGAGGTCGATGAGACCCAAATGAGCTACGGAGAGGACGCCGAAGCCCGCTAACCTGTGGGCGTTTTGGCGTCCCGGCGCTCGCACCTTTTCCTGGTCTCGCTCGTCCTGGCCGCACTGGTGGGCGTCGCGCTGCTCGCCATCCCGGGCTCGCCGGCCCACAAGTCGCTCCGGAAGGGCCTCGACCTCCAGGGCGGCCTCGAGGTCGTCCTGCAGGCGGTGCCGCCGAAGGGGCACGAGCTCACGACGGAGGATCTCGACCGCTCGATCGAGGTCATGCGCGCCCGCGTCGACCGCCTCGGTGTCTCCGAGCCCGAGATCCGTAAGCAGGGCTCGAACCAGATCGTGATCCAGCTCGCGGGCGTCCACGACACGGCGACGGCGCTCTCGATCATCGGCAAGACGGCGCAGCTCGAGCTCTACGACCTCGAGTCGGCGCTCTACCCCGGGATCTCCATCGGCTCCAACGGCGTCCCGGTGGCGAACAGCCGGCTCTTCGACCTGCTCTCGCGCGTGCAGAAGGGCCAGAAGGGGACGCCCTCGGCGTACTACCTCTTCAAGAAGGCCGGCAAGGGCGAGAAGACCTGGCGGGTGATCGCCGGGCCGTCGCCGACGTTGCACGACCCCGAGAACGGCCTGCTGCGGAAGTTCCGCGACAAGCAGCCTGCGGGGACCCGCATCCTCAGCGTGCCCGCGAAGACCGTGGTGATCACGTGTTCGGCGGAGTCGTCGGTCGTCTGCCCGGACCAGAACGGCGGCGCGCAGCTGACCGGCAAGCAGAAGTACTTCTATCTCTTCAAGAACGGCGCCTACAAGAACGACCGGCTGAGCCCGTACCCGCAGATGAAGGGCGACATGCTCAAGCTGACGGGCACGCGGCAGGACTTCGACCCGCAGTCGGGCGAGCCCATCGTGACGATGCAGTTCACGGGGAAGGGCAACAAGGTCTTCCGCGACATCACGAAGGAAGAGGCGCAGCGCGGCTCCATCCGCGGCTTCGACCAGCACTTCGCGATCGTGCTCGACAACGAGTTGCGCTCGTACCCGTCGATCGACCACCAGAAGTACCCGAACGGCATCGACCCGACGGCCGGCGGCGCCCAGATCACGGGCATGGCCGGGCTGCAGGAGGCGAAGAACCTCGCGCTCGTGCTCCAGACCGGTGCGCTGCCGGTCAGCTTCGACACCGTCGAGCGCAGCGACGTGTCCGCGACGCTCGGCGCCGACTCGCTCCGCGAGGCGCGCAACGCCGCGATCGGCGGCCTGATCGCCGTCGTGATCTTCCTGCTCGTGCTGTACCGCTTCCTCGGCCTCGTCGCCGTGATCGGGCTCGGCATCTACTGCGCGTTCATGTACGCGGCGCTGCTGCTGCTCGACGTGACGCTCACGCTGCCGGGCTTCGCCGGCCTGATCCTGACGATCGGCGTCGCAGCTGACGCGAACGTCATCATCTTCGAACGCATAAAGGAAGAAGTGCGCGCCGGGAAGTCCGTGAAGGCCGCGATCGCGGGCGGCTACCAGAAGGGCTTCCACACGATCGTCGACGCGAACGTCGTCACGTGCATCACGGCGTTGATCCTGTTCGCGGTGGCGACCGCAGGCGTGAAGGGCTTCGCGCTCACGCTGCTGATCGGCACCGTGATCTCGCTGATCACGGCCGTCGCCGCGACGCGCGCGATGCTCGGCCTGCTCGCCGGCTTCAAGTGGTTCGAGGACCCCCGCTTCATGGGTGCGACCGGCGCGGAGATCCCGAAGTGGCAGCGGATCGACGTCGTCGGCCGTCGCCGGCTGTGGCTGACGCTCTCGCTCGTCGCCGTCGCGCTGAGCGTCGTCGCGATCGCCGTGAAGGGCCTCAACCTCGGCATCGACTTCAAGGGCGGCGTGCAGGTGACGTTCACGACGCCGCAGCCGACCTCGCTCAGCGACGTCCGGAACGAGATCACGCAGAACGGCGCGGTCGTCCAAGGCCGCGGCCAGGCGACCAGCTCCGAGACCTACAAGAGCTTCCAGGTTCGGCTCGAGAACCTGCGGCCGAACGAGCAGGCTGCGCTGACGAACAAGCTCACGGAGGACCTGAACGCGCAGAAGCTCGGCGTGAAGAACGTCTCCGCGAGCTTCAGCCGGCAGATCCTCCGCGGCGCGATCGTCTCGATCGTCGTCTCGTTCGCGCTGATCGCGCTGTACGTGACGCTCCGCTACCAGTGGCGGTTCGCCGTGCCGATCCTGCGCACGCTGCTGAACGACATCCCGATCGCCCTCGGCGTGTACGCGATCTCCGGCCGGGAGGTGAGCGCGTCGACGGTCGCGGCGTTCCTGACGATTCTGGGTTACTCGGTGTACGACACGATCATCGTCTTCGACCGCGTGCGCGAGAACATGAAGCTGATGCCGCGCGCGAGCATCGCAACGATCGCGAACCTGTCGGTCTGGGAGGTGCTGCGCCGGTCGATCGTGACGTCGGTGATCACGCTGCTCCCGATCGTCGCGCTGTTCATCTTCGGCGGCGCGACGCTGCAGGACTTCGCGTTCGCGATCATGGTCGGCATCACGATCGGCGCCGTGTCGACGATCTTCATTGCCACGCCGCTCCTGACGCAGCTGATGGAGCGCGACCCGGAGTACGCGCGCCGCAAGGACGCGCCGATGGACGACGAGGCGGTCACGCGGAGGCTCCTCCGCCACGCCGAGCAGGCGGCTGCGGCCGAGCCGGCGCCCGAGACGCCGGTCGACGTGATCGAGGAGACGGTCGCCGCGATCGCCGACGGCGGCGACGGCGCGGAGAGCGACGCCAAGCGCGAGCGGCGTCGGCAGCGCCGGCGGTCGAGGCCGCATGGACGCGCCCGCTGACGACCGCAACGGCGCGGGCGACGGCGCTCATCCCGAGCAGGACATCGTGACGCGCGCGGTCGGTCTCCTCGGCCTCCGCGTGGACGAGGCGCGGTCGCTCTTCGACGAGGCGACCTCGCGCTGGCGCGGCGACGTGCTCCGGATCGGCGAGGGCAGCCGCGAGCGTTTGAAGGACCTCTTCCGCGAGCTCGGCCTCGTCACGCGCGACGACTGGGACGAGCTCGAGCTCCGCGTCGCACAGCTCGAGCACCGCATTCGCCTGCTCGAGGACCGCGACCAGCCGTAGCCGTCGCTACCATGGGCCGCACGGAGGGCATTCCGGTCCTCCCGTGGGGTCGCGTTTCCTCCTTCGGTGACGGGCCTCGTCCAACGAAGGAGTAGGAGACAGCTTGACTCAAGGAGATTTCCGCGCGCTCGGCGCGTCCGAGGCCGTGTGCGGTGCGCTCGAGGCGCGCGGCATCCGCCATCCGTTCCAGATCCAGTCGCTCGTGGTGCCCGAGGCGCTGCGCGGCGGCGACGTGCTCGCGAAGAGCCCGACGGGCTCCGGCAAGACGCTCGCGTTCGCGATCCCGATCGTGCAGCGCGTCGACCTCGCGTCGCCGACACCCGCAGCACTCGTCCTCGTCCCGACGCGCGAGCTCGCGGCGCAGGTGACCGAGGAGTTCGAGCTCATCGCGCCCAAGGGCCTTCGTGTCGCGTCCGTCTACGGCGGCGTGAGGATGAAGGGCCAGATCGCGCAGGCGAAGGGCGCGCATGTGATCGTCGCGACGCCGGGCCGGCTGCAGGACCTCGTCGACCGTCGCGTCGTGTCGCTCGCGAACGTGCGCATCCTCGTGCTCGACGAGGCCGACCGCATGCTCGACATGGGGTTCAAGCCCCAGGTCGACCGGCTGATGCGCGACCTGCCGCGCGAGCGGCAGACGATGTTCTTCTCGGCCACGCTCGACGGCGAGGTCGGCGAGCTTGCGCGCCGCTACACGCAGTTCCCGGCGCGGTACGAGGCCGAGCTGCCGGCGCACCTGCGCGTCGGCGAGGTCGAGCACGTCTTCGTCCCGGTGACGGCAGACGGGAAGGTGTCCACCCTCGTCGACCTGCTCCGGGAGGACGTCGACGGCCTCGCGCTCGTGTTCGTGCGGACGAAGGCCGGCGCTGACCGGCTCGTCGAGAAGCTCCGCCGGCACGACGTCGACGCGGTCGCGATCCACGGCGACAAGGGCCAGGCGCAGCGCGAGCGCGCGCTCGCGCGATTCGACGCCGGCAAGGTGAAGACGCTCGTCGCGACGGACGTCGCGGCCCGCGGGCTCGACGTCGACGACATCACGCACGTCATCAACTTCGACCCGCCCGAGGAGGCGGACGTGTACACGCACCGTGTCGGCCGCACCGGCCGCGCCGGCCGCGGCGGCACCGGCATCACGCTCGTCCTGCCCGAGCAGCAGAGCGACGTCAGCCGCGTCGCGCGCCTGCAGGGGCACACCGAGAGCTTCGAGCAGTCCGGCATGACGATGGCGCGTCCGAAGCTCGTCTATTCCTCGCGGCGCGGTCGGCGCTCGAAGTGGTAGGAAGCCGGCTATGACCGAGCCGCAGAACGAGAGGCTGACCGCGAAGCAGGCCGCCGCGCTGCGCCAGGAGCTCGAGGAGCTCGAGGGGCCGCGGCGCACCGCGGTCGTCGCCGCGATCAAGACGGCGCGCGAGTTCGGCGACCTGTCGGAGAACTTCGAGTACCACGCCGCGAAGAACGAGCAGGGTCTCCTCGAGGCGCGCATCCGCACGCTGCGTTCGCGCCTCGACCACGCGGAGATCGTGGAAGACGCGAGCGGCGACGAGGTCGGCATCGGTTCCGTCGTCGACGTCGAGGACGACCGCGGCGAGACGATGACGGTCGAGGTGAGCGCCGTCGGCGGCGCCGGCACGGTCTCGCCGACCTCGCCGCTCGGCGCCGCGCTCCTCGGCCGCAAGGTCGGCGACGTCGTCGAGGTCGCCGCGCCGCGCGGCTCCTGGCAGGCGACGATCAAGCACATCCACTGATGCGCGCGTCTTAACGGAACGTGGTCCCGGACCAGGTTCCGTAAAGAAACGGTTAGGCCCGCGGGAGAACGAAGAACGCGATCGCGACGTACTGGCACGCCGCGGCCGCGATCACGAGCACGTGGAAGAGCTCGTGGTAGCCGAACGCGTGCGGGACGGGGTCGGGGCGGCGGCACGCGTAGACGATTGCGCCGGCCGTGTAGCAGAGGCCGCCCGTGACGAGCAGCACGACGCCGGCGACGCCGATCTTCGTCAGCTGCGGGAACGCGACGACGCCGACCCAGCCGAGGCCGATGCCGATCGTCGCGGGCACCCACTTCGGCGTCGAGCCCCACGCGATCTTGAGGAGGATCGCGGTCATCGCGCCCGTCCAGACGATCGCGAGGATCGTCCAGCGCCACGCGCCCTCCAGGACGATCAACCCGAACGGTGTGTACGTCCCGGCGATCAGGAGGTAGATGCCGGCATGGTCGATCTTCGCGAACAGGCGCCGGCGCGACACGGACGTCCACCAGACGCGGTGGTAGAGCGCGCTCGCCCCGAACATGAGGGCGACGCTCGC
>JBKPLI010000264.1:0-5428 GCA_046731555.1 Actinomycetota bacterium
CGATCGGCTCGGATGGAGGCACGGCCGAGTCCATCGGAGTCGACGTCACCGATCGCGAGCAGGTGCGAGCGATGATCCAGAAGGCCGTCGACGCCTTCGGCGAACTCAACGTGATCTTCAACAACGCCGGGATGAACCGGCCGCGCGCCTTCATGGAGGTCGACGAGGCGAACTTCGAGGAGATCGTGCGTGTCAACACCTGGGGCGTGATCCTCTGCACACAGGAGGCTGCGAAGCAGATGATCGCCCAGGGCTCCGGCGGGAAGATCGTCAACACGGGTTCGATCGCGAGCCGGCAGGGCTTCTGGGATTTCGTCCCCTACTGCGTCGCGAAGTTCGGCACGCTCGCCGTCACGCAGGCGACGGCCCGCGGTCTCATCGAGCACGGGATCACCGTCAACGCGTTCGCGCCGGGCGTCGTCGACACGCCGATGTGGGTCGGGCTCAACGAGGACATTCGGGCGATGCATGACCAGCCCGCTGAAGCCGACCCGATGCGCGAGTTCGCGACAGGGACGCTCATCGGACGTCCCGCGTCACCTGCCGAGCTCGCGCCGTTCCTCGTCTACCTCGCCTCGCCCGAGTCGGACTACATGACCGGACAGATGTACATGGTGGACGGCGGCCAGGTCCTCGTGTAGGACGCGCTGTGAGAACCGGACCCGACGACATGACGGAGGAGCAATGAACGCCCTGCATCACGTCGGCATCACCGTCAAGGACCTCGATGCCTCGATCCGCTTCTACCACGACGTGCTCGGTCTCGAGTTCTCGAACGAGCCGAGCCCCTGGTTCGACGGGCCGGAGCTCGGCCCCGCCGTCGGAGTCCCCGGCGCCGCACTGCGACAGGTGAGCCTGCTGGTCGGCGACACGACGCTCGAGCTGCTCGAGTACAAGAGCCCACCCAGCAAGACCACGACGCCGCTCGACTCGAACAGCATCGGAGCTTCGCACGTTGCGTTCCTCGTCGACGACATCGAAGCGACGAAGGCGGAGCTCGAGGCGAAGGGCATCGAGTTCTTCAGCGACGTCAACGTCGTCGACGAGGGTGTGCTCGCAGGCTGGCGGTGGGTGTACTTCTCCGACCCGGACGGCTATCCGCTCGAGCTCGTCGAGGTGGCGTACTACAACGAAGAGGAACGTCGGTCCGGCATCGCCACCTACGTCGCGACGCGGTCGTAGCAACCGCGACTCGAAGGGGATGAGAGATGGGCGGCGAGGGTTCACGTGAGGAGCGTGCTGCGCACGGCGCTCGCACCCAGAGCTTGTTCCGTCAGACCAACGAGAACGTGCGCGACCTGAATGAGGCTTTCAGCACTGTGCTCGAGCTCGGCGCCTGGACCTGCGAGTGCGCGGGACGTCGATTGCACAGACGGGATCGGCCTGTCGACGATCGAGTACGACGCGGTTCGCGGCCATCCCGCACGCTTCGTCGTTTGCCCTGACGCAGAGCACGTCTTCGACGAGATCGAGGTGGTCGTCGAGCAGCATGAGCGGTACTGGGTCGTCGAGAAGCAAGGCCTGGCGGCTGAGCTCGCCGCGCGCGTCGACCCGCGCAAAGCCCTGACGTTCGCGCGGGGCCGGTAGACGCTCTAGCGACCTCCGGCTTTGCTCTTTCGTGCGGCTCGTGTGGCTTTGACATCGACGCGTCCGCGCCCGAAGGCGTCGACACGACCCCAGCGCCCCGGGATGTCGAGCAGCTCGAGGTGGCCGATGCCCCTGGGCAGTGCGGGATCGACGATCAGGTGGTCGCCGATCGGTTCGAGGCCGAGCATCGTCCGCAGCAACAGGAGGGGCGCGCCGGTCGACCAGGCCTGCGGGCTGCACGCCGTCGGGTACTGGACGGGGTACTTCGTCAGGGCCCGGTCGTAGCCGCCGAACGCCTCGGGCAGACGACCGTCGAAGAACTTCGCGGCGTCGAGGATGCCGGCGGCGATCTGCGCCGCCTCTTCCTTGAAGCCGTACCGGCGCAGGCCCCACGCGATGAAGGAGTTGTCGAACGGCCACACCGTGCCGACGTGGTAGCCGATCGGGTTGTAGCGGCCCTCGCCCTCGGCCAGGGTGCGCACCCCCCAGCCCGAGAACAGCCGCGGGCCCAGCAGGTGACGCGCCACCGCCGTCGCCTTCGACTTCTCGACGATGCCGCTCCAAAGCAGATGCCCGTTGTTCGAGGTGAGCGCGTCGACCTGGTTGCCGTCGGTGTCGAGCGCGAGGGCGAAGTACTTGCCGTCCGAGACCCAGAAGTCGCGGTTGAAGCGACGCTTGAGGTCGGCCGCCTGCTGCTCGAGCTCGTCGGCGAACGCCGCGTCCTTCCAGATCTCCCGGGCGAGGCGGGCTCCGCGCACCTTGGCGTCGTAGGCGTAGCCCTGCAGCTCGCAGGTGGCGCGCGGGAAGCCAGGCAGCCGGCCGTCGCGGTAGGAGATGGAGTCCCACGAGTCCTTCCAGCATTGGTTCTCGAGGCCGGTCTGCTCGTTTCGGCGCTGGTACGAGATGTAGCCGTTGCCCTGGAGGTCCGCGTACTCGTCGATCCAGTTGAGCGCGGCACGCGCCTCCTGCTCGAGGTCGCGAACAAGCTTCCGATCGCCGGTCCAGCGCTCGTACTCGTCGAGCAGCACCACGTACAGCGGCGTGGCGTCCGCGCAGCCGTAGTAGGGCGAGTGGGGCCGCTCCTCGAAGGCCGTCATCTCGCCGTAGCGCATCTCGTGCAGGATCCGGCCGGGGTCTGCGTCCCGAAAATCGTCGACGCGGCTCGCCTGCCATTCGCCGAGCGCCTGCAGGGTCGTGGCGGCGAGCTCCGGGGTGAACGGCAGCGCCTGCAGGCTCGTGAAGATGCTGTCGCGCCCGAACATCGTCATGAACCACGGCAGTCCGGCGGCCGGGAGGCTTCGCCCTCCGGCGATCGGCGGCGAGAACCGGAGGGCCGCGAGGTCGACGAGGCTGCGCCGATAGGTGGCCCGGAGCGAGTCCCAGTCGCACTCGACCCGCGGCGCGTCCCGAAGCCACTTCTCCAGGTCCCGTTGCATGTTCGGCGGGGCGCGCCTGGCGCCTGCAGCGGGTTGCTGGGCGGTGACACTAAGCTCGGTCGACCAGGTCCCGTGCGGCTCGAGCTGCACCTTGAAGGTCAATCCCTGCTTGTCGACCTTCGCCGGGGCCGTCGCGGAGATCCACACGGCGCGCCTGAACGTGTCTCGGTGGTAGCCGAGCTCGAGGACGCCGTCCTTCACGCGAGCGGAGTACGTGCCCTTCTTCTCGAGGGCGTCCTTGACCTCGAAGAGGTCGGCAAAGTCGCTTGCCGCGTCGATTCGGACGGTCAGGTCGACCGGCTCCTCGTCGTGGTTGAGGATCGTCAACTCCTCACGGAAGCCGTTGCCGACCGTGCGCCGACGGATCACCGAGCGCTTTGCGTCGATGTAGACGGTGCCGGTGCCGGGCACGAGGAAGAAGCGGGTCTCGAAATACTGGAGATCGTCGGTCGACAGTGCGTTCAGCCGCTGGCCGTCGATCGTCAGCACCCACGTCGAGAGGAAGCGCGTGTCGAACGAGAACAGGCCGGTCGGGTCGGTCAGCGACGCCTCGATGTCGCCGCGCTCGTCGCTGACGACGAAGGTGTTGCCGTCGAGGATCTTGATCGCGCCGTCGCTCATCGCTGCTTCCCCGCGTGGCCGGCCGCGCGTGGCTTCTTGCCCTTCGGCGGCCGCCCGGGGAAGAGCCGCTGGAGCAACACGACGAGCCGCACGTCGCCCTCGACGATCATCGCCCCCCGCAGGACGGCCGCGACAGGGTTCACCTCGCCAGTCGCCACGCCGTCGAACAGCGCCTTGCCGGCGCGGATCGTGAGGTCCGGGTCTGCGGCGGCCGCCTCACGCGAGACGACGAGGTCGCCCTTGGTGACGCCCACGAACCAGGTTTCGGTGCGCTTGCCACGCTGGAGGTCGAAGCGGACGGTGCCCGTCGCCTTCTCGAGCAGCGGCTCGTGCCGCCGCTCGCGGAGCTCCTCGAAGAACGCTGCGGTCGGATCAGCCGGCACCGTCATCTCCCTCGCGACCCTAGGACTTCGCGTCAGGAAGACACGTCACCCAGAACGGATGAAGAGCCGGACCGGGCTCGTCAACTCCTGAAGCTCCTCGACGGGCGAGTCCACGTTCCGGGCCACGTCGACTTTCTGCGCTTACACGGGTCGAAAGGAACAAGCGCTAGACGCCGGCGAAGAGCTCGGCGCGCACCTCCTCCAGGCGCGGGAGCGTCTCCCAGTCGCCGGTGCCGGCGAGCGCGCCTGCCGCGATCACGTGGCCGGCGCGCGCGCAGTCGGCCGGAGGCCATCCCTGGAGGAGGCCGAAGACGAACCCGGCGGCGAAGGCGTCCCCCGCGCCCACCTCGTCGACGACGAAGGTCGTCCGCGGCGGCGCGACCTCGACGCCGCCGACGATCGCACCGCGCGCGCCGACCCGGATCAGCGACGGCACCGGAATCTCGTGGTCGGGCCAGAGGAGCCGTGCCTCTCCTTCGCCGCACAGGTACCAGTCGACGTACGGCAGGACGGGGCGCTGACGGGCCGCCGCATCGGCGGGGGTGTCGGGGAGCGCGGGCCGGAAGTTCGGGTCGAACACGACGCATGCGCCGCGCTCCTTGGCGCGCCGCGCGAGGTCGACGACGAGCTCGCACGCGGTCGCCGAGATTGCCATCGTGATCCCGGTCAGATGCACGACCCGGACTCCGTCGAGTGCTTCGTCCGGCACGTCGCGCGGCGAGAGCCGCGACGCAGCGGACCCGGCGCGGCGGTAGGTCACGTGGCTGCGGCCGTCGGTCCGCCACTTGCAGAAGAGCCCCGTCGGCGCGTCGTCGCGTGACACCCAGCGCACGTCGACGCCCTCCCCGGCGACGCCGCGCGCGATCAGGTCGCCGAAGACGTCGCGTCCCAGCCGCGACACCCAGGTCACGTTGACGCCGAGGCGCGCGAGCGCGATCGCGAAGTTCGACTCGGCACCCGCGAACCGCAGTGTCAGCGTCGTGCCGAGCCGCAGCGCGCCGTCCTCGACGGGGTCGAGCAGCGCCATCGTCTCACCCGCGGTGAGAACCGTCACTCGTAGATCGCGAGCCCGGTGTCGAGGTCGAAGAAGTGCAGGCGCCGCGTGTCGACGCCGACCTCCAACGGCTGGTCCGGCGGCGGCCGTTGCTGCGTCTCGAGCCGTGCGATCACGACGGTGCGCCGCTCCATCGCCTCGGACTCGAGCCGCTGGAGCGCCGCCGCGTCGACGTCGCCTGCGACCTCGCGCACCTCCTCGGTGAGCACCGGCTCGGCCGCGACCTCGAGGTGCACGAGCAACTCGGAGCCTAGCGCCTCGGTCGCGCGCACGATCCCGCGCAGCGTCGGCCGCTGGCCGTCGGGATCCCGCAGATGCTCGGGCCGGACGCCGAGGCCGATCGTGCG
>JBKPLI010000265.1:0-6137 GCA_046731555.1 Actinomycetota bacterium
ACGGGCGTCTGCCACATGGCGTTCTTCACCGACCCGGACGGGAACTCGTTGCTCCTGCACCGCAGGTACGCGCCGTGACCGTGTTCGAGGTCGAGCGCACCGACTTCGTGTCGGTGCCTGTGCAGGACATGGAGCGGGCGAAGGGCTTCTACCGGAACACGCTCGGCCTGCAGAGCCCGTCGTGGGACGAAGGCTGGCCGGAGATCGAGACCGGGAACGTCAGCCTCTACCTCGTCGACCCGACGCGGATCGGCGCGGAGTTCGTGCCGCACACGGTCCACATCGCGCTGCGCGTGCCGGACGTTGCGGCCGCACGTGCGTCGCTCGAGGCGAAGGGCGTTGCATTCGAGGGCGAGATCCTCGACACGGGCGTCTGCCACATGGCGTTGTTCCGCGACACCGAGGGCAACGCCCTCATGCTGCATCGCCGCTACGCGCCGGCGGAGTCGTGATGGAGATCGAGCGCGTCGACTTCGTGGACATCCCGTCACGCGACGTGGAGCGCGCAGTCGCGTTCTACCGCGACGTGCTCGAGCTGCCACAGAACCCGCGCGAGCCGACGGAGTTCGAGGCCGGCAACGTCACGCTCGCGATCTGGCGGCCCGAGGACCAGGACGTCGAGTTCGACAGCGGCGCCGCGCACGGGATCGCACTGCGCGTCGCCGACGTCGCCGCCGCGCGCGCGGAGCTCGAGGCGAAGGGCGTCCAGTTCATCGGCGAGCGCGACTCGGGCGTCTGCGACATGGCCTTCTTCGAGGACCCTGACGGCAACTCGCTGATCCTGCACCGGAGGTACGCGCCGTGAGCCGCGCCGAGGCGCTCGAGCGCTACCGGGAGCTGCCGCTCCCCGACACGTCCGTCGAGGCGTGGCGCTTCACCGACCTGCGCGGCTTCGACCCCGACGCCTTTACAGAACCTGGTCCCGGACCAGGTTCCGTTAAGAGCCCGGCGATGCTCGACCTCGACGTCGCCGCGGTCGCGACCGTCACCGAGAGCGGCGTCGAGATCTCGGGCGCGCCGGAGGGGATCACGTTCACCTCGCTCGACGAGGGCCATGAGCGGCTGTACTCGCTGGTCGGCTGGAACGAGAAGTTCGCCGCGCACAACGCGGCCGTGTGGAAGCAGGGCGTGCTCGTCGAGGTGCCGCGCGGCGTCGAGCTCGACCGCCCGCTGTACGTGCGCGTCGCCTCTTCGGGCGGCGGCGCGGCGCTCTTCTACCGGCTGCTCGTCGTCGCGCACCCCGAGTCGCGCTTCTCGATCATCGAGGAATACACTTCCCCGTCGCCGGACGCGCCCGCGTACACGAACGCGGCGGTCGAGCTCTTCGTCGAGCAGTGGGCGAAGCTCGAGTACGTGTCGATCCAGAACCTCTCGCGCGAGACGTGGCACTTCGCGACGCACCACGCGCGCGTCGAGCGCGACGCGGAGCTCGACTGGGTCGCCGGCGGATTCGGCTCGAAGAAAGGCAAGGTGCGGATCCAGAACGACCTCAACGGTCCGGGCGCGACCTCGCGTGTCACGGGTGCGTACTTCGCCGACGGCGACCAGCACCTCGACTACGACACGTTCCAGGAGCACATCGCGCCCAACACGGAGAGCGACTTCGCGTTCAAGGGCGCTCTTCGCGAGGAGGCACGCGCTGTGTGGCGCGGCATGATCCGCGTCGAGCCGGACGCGCAGAAGACGAACGCCTACCAGGAAAACCGCAACCTGCTTCTGTCGGAGAAGGCGCACGCCGACTCGATCCCGGGCCTCGAGATCATGGCGAACGACGTGCGCTGCACCCACGGCGCGACGCTCGGCCGGGTCGACAAGGAGCAGCTCTTCTACCTGATGACCCGCGGCCTTTCACGCAGCGAGGCCGAGCGGCTGATCGTGCGCGGCTTCTTCCAGGACATCCTGGACCGCATCGACCTCGAACCCGTCCGGGAAGCCCTCGGCGCGGCGCTCGAGGCGCGCATTCCGCAGGGCTAGCGCAGGCCGCGGACCGCCCACGCCCGCGCCTCGAGCGTGAACGGCGCGTCGGGCACGTGGGCGCGGGCGCGCTCGCGGAGCTCGGCTCGCCGCGCGTCGTCCAGCGACGCCGCGTACGCGCCGGCCGGGCCGACGCCGAGCTCGAAGGTCTGCCACCACTCGTCGAACGTGGCGAACGTCGAGCTCGACTCGAGCACCGACTCCTCCACGTCGCGCAGTCCCGCCGCGCGAAACAGCTCCGCGAGGTGGCCCTCGCGGGCGCCCGCGCGCGAAGACTCGTCGTCGACGTCCGGATCGAGCTCGCGCGCGGCGCGCCAGAACGGGGTCAGCGGCGCGCGGTCGCCGGCAAGATCCCACACGCACCCCGCGACGACGCCGTTCGGCACGCACACGCGCGCCATCTCGCGGAGGCCGGCGACAGGGTCGTCCATGAAGTGCACGACGAGCTGCGCGAGCGCGGCGTCGAAGCAGTCGTCGGGGTACGGAAGCTTCTCGGCGGGCGCGATGCGGATGTCGACGCCGGGCAGTCGCTCGCGTGCGGCCTCGACGAACGACTTCGAGGGGTCGACCGCGACGACGTTCGGCGCGCCGACGCGCTCGACGAGCTCGGCCGTGAGCGCGCCCGGGCCGCAGCCGACGTCGATCGTGCGCATGCCCTCGCGCACGTCGGCGAGGTCTGCGAGCTGCGGGCCGAGCCGCGCCGAGTAGCGGCCCATGAAGCGGTCGTACGCGTCCGCGGCGACGCCGAACGCCGCCGTCATGCGTCCATCGCGACGTGGCCGGGCTCGGACCCGACGCGCTCGACCCACGCGCGCACGGCCGGGAAAGGCTCGAGCGTGAAGCCGCCCTCGTCGGCCGCGTGCGTGTACGCGTAGAGCGAGACGTCCGCGAGCGTCATCGCGTCGTCGACGAGCCAGGAACGCGACGCGAGGTGCGTCTCCATCGCGCCCAGTGCGCGTTCGCCGCGCTTCGTCAGCTCGTCGCGGCGCGCCTCGTACAGCTCGGGCCGGCCGGAGTACGACTTGAGGAACCGCGCGACGGCGATTGCGGGCTCGTGATCGTACTGCTCGAAGAACATCCACTGCAGCACCTGTGCGCGCGCGTACGGATCCGTGGGCACGAAGCGCGTTCCCTCGCCGAAGTACCAGAGGATCGCGTTCGACTCGGCGAGCGGGCGGCCGTCGTCGAGGATCAGCGTCGGCACGCGCTTCGCCGGGTTCAAGTCGTCGAGGAAGCCGCGGTCCGTGCGGTTGACGACGTCGACCGGCCGGCGCTCGTAGTCGATGCCGAGGTGCGCGAGGAGCAGGCGCACCTTGTAACAGTTGCCCGACACGGGGCTGTCGTACAGCAGCACGCGTTCGAGGATACGTGCCGCGCGGCACGCGCGGTCGGCGTCGAGTACAACCGCGGACGGCTGTACGTGGCCGGCGGCCCGACGGGGAAGGGTTTTGTGTACGACGCGACGACGAAGGCGCTGCTCGCCGAGTACCAACTTGCTCCCGCCGGCTCGACGTCGTTCATCAACGACGTCGACGTGACCAGCCGCGGCTCGTTCTGGACCGATTCGACCCGCGGAGTCCTCTTCCACGTCCCGTCGCGGGGGAACGCGGCGGTCGAGACGATCGCCCTGACGGGCGACTTCCAGCTGACCCCCGGGTTCAATCTGAACGGGATCGACGGTCCGAACGGCGGTCGGTTCCTGATCGCGGTCCAGACGTCGACCGGAACGCTCTTCCGGATCGACGGCGAGACGGGCGATTCGAAGAAGATCGACGTCGGCAGCGCGACCTTCCCGAACGGCGACGGGCTGCTGCTCGTGGGGCGGACGCTCTACGTCGTGCAGAACCAGCCTCTACGCGGTGAACGCGCGCTTCAGCACGCCGCCGACGCCGACGACGACGTACAGCGTCGTCCTCGTCAAGCAGTGACGTAGGCCGTGCGGAGCGGGCGACGCGCCCGCTCCGCACCCTCGTCCTCTCGCTAGAGGCCGCGGATCCTGAAGTACCGGGCTTTGACGGCCTTCGACGAAGTGTCGCCCTTCGTGAGCGCGTACGCGATCGTCACCGTGCCGCGGGCGGCGATGCGGTAGACGATCACGACGCTCGGGCCGGCGTCGGTCTCCGCGACCTGCTTCGCCACCGGGCCGGCGCCCTTCGCCGGTCGTGCGAAGCGCCACACGAGCTTCGGGTCCTTCGGCAGCGCGACCGCCACGAGGTCGCCGCGGTGCGCGGTGATCGCGGTGGTCGGACCCTTCGGCAGCGGCCCGATCGGCGTCGAGTCCGCGAGCGCCGAGACCGGCGCGACGACGGCGGCGACGGCTACGGCTGCGGAGGCGAGGCGAATGCGCATGTCGTTGAACCCCCTGTCTCTCTCCCTGTTGTGGCCTACGCGGTTGGACTCCGCGCGCGGCCACGCGGAGCCCAACCTACCGACCCGGTCCTAGGTGACCGGATGGTTCGACCGGATGACGTTCTCCGGGTCGACCTTCGCCTTGATGCGGCGCAGGCGGTGGTAGGCCTGCTCGGAGAACAGGCTCCGCGCGTCGCGCCGGCTCTCGGCGAAGTTCATGTAGGTGTGCCGCGACTCCCACGGCGCGATCGCCTCGCGCCAGACGGTGACGCAGCCCTCGACCGCCGCGTGCAGCTCGGGCGTCGGCGTCATGCCGACCGCGAAGCTGATGAACGGCGACTCGAAGGACGCGACGGCGCCGTGCTCGGGCCGCGGTCGTGCGACCGCGCCGCCGAGGTGGCGGAGCTCCGCGCTGAGGATCGGCGTGCCCACGACCGTCTGCACGAAGGCGTCGATGAGGTCGTCGTCGACGTCGACGAGCATGCCGCCGTCGCCGTGGCCGGGCACCGGCTCCTCGGGATCCATGTGCAGGTGCGAGAGCGCCGTCACGGGGATCGTCTGCACCGTGTCCATGACGGGCCCGAGCTCGCGCAGCGGCGCGACGAGCTCCGCGCCGGCCGCCTCGTCGCCGCAGTAGATGGCCTCGACCACGACGAACGACTGGCCGCGCACCTCCTCGGGGATCTGCGGGATCGGCGGGAACTGGAGGATGCGGCCGACGGAGGTCATCTCGTCCGGCACCCCGTCCGTCCACGCGCGCCACGCCCGCAGGACCTCCTTCGCCCGCTCGACCGGGAACCACAGGATGCCGGCGTACACCTCGACGATCGGGAACAGGTTGAACTCGAGCGCGGTCACGACGCCGAACGCGCCGCCGCCGCCGCGGACGGCCCAGAAGAGGTCGGGCTCGTCCTCGCGCGTCGCGCGCACGAAACGGCCGTCGGCGGTGACGAGCTCGACCGCCGTCACCTGGTTCGCGCCGATGCCGTGCTTGCGCGCGAGCCACGAGAGCCCGCCGCCGAGCGTGTAGCCGACGACGCCCACGTCCGGTGAGGAGCCCGCGAGCGCGGCGAGCCCGTGCTCGGCCGCGGCCTCGACGACCTCGATCCAGAGGACGCCTGCGCCGACGCGCGCCGTGCGCGCCTCGGGGTCGATCGAGACCTCGCGGATGCGGTGGGTCTTCAGCAGGATCGTGTGCTCGAGCGAGCCGAGCGCCGTCGCGTTGTGGCCCGTCCCCTGCGGCGCGACCTGGAGGCCGCACTCCCGCGCGTAGCTCACGATCTCGGCGACGTCCTGCGCGTTCTCGGGGATCGCGACCGCAACCGGCCGCTGGTCGGCCGCCAGGTTCCACGCCTGCCGTGCCTCGTCCCAGCGCTCGTCGCCGGGAACCACGATCTGCCCTGCGATGTTCGCCCGCAGATCGCGGACATCGGGGGCGCTGACGCCCGCGATCGACCGTACGTTGTCCATGTTCGAGCTCCTCTGCGAGTGGTGTCGCAGGTGACTCTGCAACGTCGCGCGCCGCGCGACATCGGCCGCGCTCACGATTCGGTGTCGGCCGCGAAGCCGAACCGCCGTCGTCCTGGAGGACGAGGGTCCGAACCGGGAGAATGGCCGTCGTGCCGTCGTGTTGCGTGCCGCAGAGCGAGTATCGGCGGATGTTCCGCACGAGCGTCGCGCGCCGCGACGCCCGCCGCTACCGCGAGAAGGGGCTCGACCGCGCGTCGCGCGCGCTCGTCGCGGCGCTGCGGTCACGCGGCGTGGCGGATGCCCGCGTGCTCGAGGGCGGCGGCGGGATCGGCGCCGTCCAGCTC
>JBKPLI010000266.1:0-37266 GCA_046731555.1 Actinomycetota bacterium
GCTCGGGCCGGCCACCGCAACGCCCGCGGTGGTCGCGCCGAGCCCGCTCGGCGGCGGCGACGTTACGACCGTCGCCTTCACGCTCGGCGCGCCCGCTCGCGTCACCGCCTCCGTCGCGAGCTGGACCGGCGGCGCTGCGATCGGCGTCTACGACGCGTCGCTCGCCGCCGGCAAGCGCTCGTTCCCGATCGCCGCCGGTGCGCTGCCCGACGGGCGCTACACGCTCGTCGTCACCGCGACCCCGACGGCCGGCACGCCCGTGTCGCAGCAGCTCGAGCTCGTGGTCGACCGGACGCTCACCGGTTTCACGGCCAGCGCGTCCGCGTTCTCACCGAACGGCGACGGCGTCTCGGACGCGCTGTCGGTGTCCTTCGCGCTGTCGCAGCCGGTGCCGATCCGGCTCGAGGTGAAGAAAGGGACGACGCTCGTTGCGAGCGTCTCCTCCGCGGCGGCGCCCGCCGGGCCGCTGACCCTGACGTGGGATGGGACCGCGGCCGGAGTGCGCGTGCCGGACGGCGCCTACAGCGTCGTCGTCACCGTCACCGACGCGCTCGGCGAGGTGCCGTACACGATCCCGACCGCCGTCGACACGACGCCGCCGGTGCTGACGCTCCTCGACCGGGCGACGCTACGGTTCCAGCTCTCGGAGCCCGCGAGGCTGACGATGCTGATCAACGGCCGGCCGCTCGAATACGTCGCGCCGAAGGGCGCGTTCAACGTGCCGTGGACGACCGAGGCGATCACGTCCGTCTCGGCCCAGCCTCGCGACGCGGCCGGGAACGCGGGCGCGGTGGCCGGCAGTCCCTGACCGGCCTGGCGGCCGGCGCGCGTAGAGTACGCGGCCGGTGCAACCACCCTCGCGCCCGAGCCGTCCAACGCGTCGAGAGTTGCGGCCCGACGGGCCGCTCGTCTACGAGACCCTGTCCGACCCCATCCTGGTGCGACGCGCGAAAGACGGTGACCGGCGGGCGCTGGCCGCGCTCTGCGAGCGGCACGCCCCTCGTGTCGAGCGGCTTGCGCTGCACCTGCTTCGCGACGAGGAGGACGCGCGCGACGCGGCTCAGGACTCGCTCGCGAAGCTCGTCGCGCGGATCGGCGGTTTCCGCGGCGAGGCGGCCTTCGGCACCTGGCTCCACCGGCTCGTCGTGAACACGTGCAAGGACGTCGCGCAGGCCAAGCACGCGCGTCGCACCGAGCCGCTCGAGGCCGACGAACGCGTCGCCCGCGACGGCGACCCGGTCGGCGCGCTGGCCGCGTCGGAGACGCGTCGCGAGCTCGGGCGCTGCCTCGCGGAGCTGCCTCCCGCGCAGGCCCGGGTCGTCGCGCTGAAGGACGTGCTCGACCTGCGTTTCGAGGACGTCTCCGAGCTCACAGGGCTCCCCGTCGGTACCGCCAAGTGCTACGCGCATCGCGGCCGCAACGGCCTGCGCGCGCGCCTCACGGCATGACCGAGGCGATCCTCGGCAGGCGGGAGATCGAGGAAATCCTCCCGCACCGCGACCCGTTCCTCCTCGTCGACGAGGTGCTCGAGCTCGTCCCGGGCGAGCGCGTCGTCGCGTTGAAGCACGTGACGGACGAGGACTGCGCGGGGCACTTCCCCGGGAACCCGATCATGCCCGGCGTGAAGATGGTCGAGGCGCTCGCGCAGTGCGGCGCCGTCGCGGTGCTGTCGCAGCCGGAGAACCGCGGCAAGCTCGCGCTCTTCGCCGGCATCGACGACGTGCGCTTCAAGCGCGTCGTGCGGCCCGGGGACACGCTCACGCTGCGGTGCGACGTCGAGGCCGTGCGCGGGCCGATCGGGAAGGGCAAGGTGCGTGCGACGGTCGGCGACGAGCTCGCCGTGCGGGGCACGCTGACGTTCGCGGTCGAGCAATGATCGGGCGCGCCAACGGCACGCAGGTGTCGATCACCGGCCTCGGCTGCAGCGTCCCGGATCGCGTGGTCACGAACGAGGACCTCTCGAAGGTCGTCGAGACCTCCGACGAGTGGATCGTCTCGCGCACCGGCATCAAGGAGCGGCGCCTCGGCGACGGCGTCGCGATGTCCGAGCTCGCGCTGCCTGCGGCTCGGCGGGCGCTCGAGCAGGCCGGCGTCGACCCGAAGGAGATCGACGTCCTGATCATGGCGACGGTGACGCCGGACATGGCGTTCCCGTCGACGGCGGCGATCATCGCCGACCAGCTCGGGATGCCCGACGCGGCGGCGTACGACCTCTCGGCCGGCTGCACCGGCTTCATGTACGCGCTCGCACAGGCGTACGGGATGCTCGCCGCGGGGCTCTCGAAGAAGGCGCTGGTCGTCGGCGGCGACGTGCTCTCGTCGATTCTCGACTGGACCGACCGCTCCACGCTCGTCCTCTTCGGCGACGGTGCCGGCGCGGTCGTGCTCGAGCGGGTCGACGACGGCGGGTTCATCGGCTTCGAGCTCGGTGCCGACGGCGGCGGCGGCGAGCATCTGTGGCTGCCCGGGAGCGGCTCGCGCCGGTTCGACGACCCCGACAAGGCGATCAAGATGAACGGTCGCGAGGTGTTCAAGTTCGCCACACGGGTGATGGTGAGCTCAGCGGAGGCGATCCTCGACGAGTGCGGGCTGACCGTGGAGGACGTCGACGTGTACGTCCCGCACCAAGCGAACATCCGGATCATCGACCATGCTGCGCGAAAGCTCGGGTTCCCGGAGGAGAAGGTCGTCGTGAACGTCGACCGTTACGGCAACACGTCGTCGGGCTCGATTCCACTCGCGCTCGCAGACGCGGCCGCCGACGGTCGGCTGAAACCGGGCAAGCTGGTGTTGATGACGGGAATGGGCGCAGGCCTCACCTGGGGCTCGGCGCTGATCACATGGACCCACGAGACAAACGGAGTAATCGCATGAGCAAGATCGCGTTCATGTTCCCCGGCCAGGGCTCGTTCGAGGCCGGGATGGGCCGTGAGATCGCAGAGGCGGTGCCCGAGGCGATGGCCGTCTTCCAGGCCGGGAGCGAGGCCTCGGGCCTCGACCTCATGCACCTCTGCTTCGACGCGCCCGCGGAAGAGCTGCTCGACACCGAGGTGCAGCAGCCCGCCCTCGTCGCCACGTCGCTCGCGATCGACGCGGCGCTGCGCGCGCGCGGGATCGTGCCGCACTACGTCGTCGGCCACTCGGTCGGCGAGTTCGCCGCGCTGGGCTCGGCCGAGGCGATGGACGTGCGCGAGGCGATCCGCCTCGTGCGCGAGCGCGGCCTCGCTATGGCCGCTGCCGCGAAGGATCGCCCCGGCTCGATGGCCGCGATCCTCGGCCTCGCCGACGAGGTCGTCGAGGCGCTCTGCCGCAAGATCGCCGGCGTGTGGCCCGCGAACTACAACTGCCCGGGCCAGCTCGTCGTCTCCGGCGAGACGCCCTCGGTCGACGAGTGCTGCAGCGAGGCCGAGAAGGAGGGCGCGCGCCGCGCCGTTCGCCTGCGCGTCTCCGGCGCGTTCCACTCGCCGCTCGTTGCGCACGCGGCCGACCGGCTGCGGCCGGCGATCGACCGCGTCTCGTTCCGCGACCCGCGGCCGGCGTTCATGTCGACCGTGACGGCCAAGATCGAGGACGCGCACCGCCTGCCGAAGCTGCTCGTCGAGCAGCTGACCGCGCCGGTGCGCTTCACGCAGGCCGCGGGCGAGCTCGTCGGGTCGGGCGTCACGACGTTCGTCGAAGTCGGGCCGGGGAACGTCCTCAGCGGTTTACTGAAGAGGATCGACAAGTCCGTGAAGGCGATCTCGGTCAACGACCTGAAGTCGCTCGACCAGGCCGCCGAGAGCATTGGCAGCTAGCTTCGCGTCGCTCGAAGGGAAGAACGCCCTCGTCACCGGCGCGTCCCGCGGCATCGGTCGCGCGATCGCGGCGGAGCTCGCGCGCGCCGGCGCGAGCGTCGTCGTCGGCTATCGCTCGGGCCGGGACGAGGCCGAGGCGGTCGCGTCAGAGATCGGCGGCCGCGCGCTGCAGGCCGACGTCTCCTCGCCCGAGGACGCGAAACGGCTCGTCGAGGAGGCCGGCGACGTCGACATCCTCGTCAACAACGCCGGCCTCACCCGCGACACGGTGCTCGCGCGGATGTCGGACGACGACTGGCGCACGGTGATCGACACGAACCTCGGCTCCGTCTTCTACACCTGCCGCGCGGTGACGCGGCCGATGATGAAGAAGCGCGGCGGCGCGATCGTCAACCTCAGCTCGGTCGTCGGCGTGCACGGCAATTTCGGCCAGACGAACTACGCCGCCTCGAAGGCGGGGATCATCGGCTTCACGAAGTCGCTCGCGCGCGAGCTCGGGTCGCGCGGCGTGCGCGCCAACGTGGTCGCGCCGGGCTACGTGAAGACCCAGCTGACAGATGGGCTCCCGGAGGAGGCGACGAAGCTCATGGTCGAGAACACGCCGCTCGGCCGGATCGCGGAACCGGAAGAGATCGCCGGGGCGGTACGCTTCCTCGTCTCCGACGAGGCCTCGTTCATCACGGGCGAGGTGCTGCTCGTCGACGGCGGGCTGGGGATGTGATGGACGCAAACGGGAACATGAACGGACGCAGGCGCGTGGTCATCACCGGCCTCGGCATGGTGAGCCCGCTCGGCAACGACGTGGAGACGTCGTGGCGGCACCTGCTCGGGGGCGAGTCGGGCGCGGCCGAGATCACGCAGTTCGACCACACGGACTACAACGTCCACTTCGCGTGCGAGCTGAAGGACTTCGACCCGACGGTCTGGATCGACCGCAAGGCCGCGCGCCGGATGGACCGCTTCGCGCAGATGATCCTCGCGGCGGCGCGGCAGGCCGAGGCGGACTCGAAGATCGAGATCGCGAAGGAGCCGGAGCGGATCGGCGCGTCGGTCGCGACCGGCATCGGCGGCCTCAAGTCGTACCAGGAGTGCTACGACATCCTGCGCGAGCGCGGCCCGGACCGCGTGAGCCCGTTCTCGATCCCGTCGATCATCCCGAACATGGGCGCGGGCTGGGTGTCGATCGAGCTCGGCACGAAGGGCCCGCTGATGAGCGAGTGCACGGCGTGCGCGGCCTCGAACATGGCGATCGGCGACGCGATGGACGAGATCCGCATGGGCCGTGCCGACGTCTTCCTCGCGGGCGGCACCGAGGCGCCGATCACCGAGGTCGGCATCGCCGGCTTCGACGCCATGCGGGCGCTGTCGCGGCGGAACGACGACCCGGCGCGGGCCTCGCGGCCCTTCGACGGCTCGCGCGACGGGCTCGTGATGGGCGAGGCCGCCGCGATCGTCGTGCTCGAAGAGCTCGAGCACGCCAAGGCGCGCGGGGCGCGCATCTACGCCGAGCTCATGGGCTACGGCGTTTCGTCCGACGCGTCGCACATGACGGAGCCCGACCCGACCGGCGAGAACCCGGCGCGGGCGATGACGATGGCGATCGCGGATGCGGGCGTCTCGCCCGAGGACGTCGGCTACATCAACGCGCACGCGACGTCGACGCCGGTCGGCGACGCCTCCGAGACGCGCGTGATCAAGCGCGCGCTCGGCGAGGCGCACGCGGCGCGCACGCCGGTCTCGTCGACGAAGGGCGCGACGGGCCACTGCTTCGGCGCCGCCGGCGCCGTCGAGGCGGTCTTCACCGTCATGGCCGTGCACGAGCAGAAGCTCCCGCCGACGATCAACTACGAGGTCGAGGACCCCGACTGCGACCTCGACTACATCCCGAACGAATCGCGCGACGCGCCGGACCTGCACGTCGCGCTCTCGAACTCGTTCGGCTTCGGCGGGCACAACGCGTCGATCGTCATCCGGCGCTGGGACTGACGCCGCGCTGTCCTTTCAGGACGTGTCCCTACTCCGGACTGGTCGCACGTCCGCAACGGACGATGTTGGCCGTGGTGCTGCGCCGTTCGTGACCCGTCCGTGACGGACCGGCGTCCGCATTGTTGCGGGCGATCGCACCGAACCGACATGTCCGTTACGGCCATGGCCTCACTCCGGACTGCGGACACGTCCCGAACGGACAGTGTGCGTGCAACAACTGCAACGAAGTCACGAGCGTTGTCATCCGGGCCAACGGGTAGCGTTCAGCCATGCGGGTTGTGGACATCGACGGTCGCGCCGTCGAGGTGCACATACGCCGGTCGAGCCGCGTGCGCGGTCATCGCGCCGTGGTCGGACCCGGCCGCGTGCCCGAGATCGTCGTCCGTCCGCGCGCGACCGAGCGCGACATCGAGGAGGCGATCGCGTACCACCTGCCGTGGCTCGCGCGGCAGCTCGCGCGCATGCCGGAGGCGCGCCTCGGCCTCGACCGGCTGCGGCTGACCGAGGATGAGGGGCGCCGGGAGGCGCACGCGCGGATCTCGCTGCTCGCGCAGTCGGAGGCGATGGCGCTCGGCGTCCGTTACCGCCGCATCATGCTGCGCGACCAGCGCAGCCGCTGGGGCTCCTGCTCGACGACCGGCACTCTGTCGTTCAACTGGCGCCTCGTCCTCGCGCCGCACGACGTCCTCGACTACGTCGTCGTCCACGAGGTTTGCCACCTCGTCGAGCACAACCACAGCAAGAGCTTCTGGTCGCTGGTCGCGAAGCGCCGGCCCGGTTACCTCGAGCCGAAGCAGTGGCTCGACGAGCACGGCTGGGAGATCCTCGCGTACCAGCCGCCGCGTACGATCGCGGCGTGACCAAGGCGCCGCTTGCGGCGCCGCCTTCAGGACACGCGGGTTTCCCGCGTGTCCGTCTGCGTCGCTGACCTGGAACGGTGGACGACTAAGGTGGCGTCGTGAGGTGGGCGACGTTCGACTGCTACGGGACGCTGATCGACTGGGACGGCGGGACGCGCGCGGCGCTCCGCGACGTCTTCGGCGACGACGCCGCGTTCGCGCGTTACCACGAGCTCGAGCGCGTGATCCAGCGCGAGCAGCCCGGCCTCGGCTACCGCGACGTGGCGACGGAGGCGATGCGCCGGCTCGGCGCCTCCGAGGAGGACGCGCCGAAGCTCGCCGACTCGCTGCCCTCGTGGGAGCCGTTCCCCGAGGTGCCGCAGGCGCTTGCCGAGGTGCGCGGGCGCGGGTGGAAGATCGCGATCCTCTCGAACTCCGACCCGCCGCAGATCGAGGCATCGAAGGCGAGAATCGGCGTGCCGTTCGACGAGACGATCGTCGCGGGCGCGATCGGGTCGTACAAGCCGGCGCACCGGCACTGGGAGGAGTTCTGGTCGCGCACCGGCGCCGACCGCGGGAGGCACGTGCACGTCGGCGCGAGCCTCTACCACGACGCCGAGCCGGCGCACGAGCTCGGCCTGCCGTTCGTGTGGATCAACCGCGTCGGGGAGTCGAGCGACCTGCCGACGCGCGAGCTTCGAGACCTCGGCGGCCTCGCGGACGTGCTCGATGACCTCGTACCGGCTTAGGCACGCGCGGCCGGACGACGTCGGAGCGGCGGCGCGCGTCTACATCGACCACGAGGTCTCGCTCTACGGCTCGACGACGTACGAGCCGTCGGACCTCGCGGTCGAGTGGGAGGGCCTCGAGCTCGACCGAGACGTCTGGGTCGCGGCGGACGACACGGGCGTGATCGGCTACGCGACGCTGCACGAGCGCGGCGAGCTCTTTCGCGGCGAGGCGTACGCCCCGGCATCGGCGGTGCGCCTCGGGATCGTCGTGCTGCTCGAGCACACGGCCGCCGAACGCGGCGCGCGGCGCCTGCAGATCGGTGTGCTCGAGCCGGACGAGGCCGGCCGGCGGCTCCTCGACGAGCGCGGCTACCGGGTCGTGCGCCTGTTCCGCGAGATGCGCATCGAGCTCGACGAGCCGCCTCCGCCCGCCGAGCTCCCCGACGGCCTCCGCTTCGACGAGTTCGATCCCGAGCGCGACGCGCAGGCGTTCCACGCTGCACACCAGGAGGCGTTCTCCGACCACTGGGAGTACCACCCGCGGCCGTTCGACGAGTGGAGCAAGTACCACCTCGGGAGTGAGCACTTCGACCCGACCCTGTGGAACGTCGTGCGCGCCGGCGACGAGATCGCCGCGGGGACGATCAACGTCGCGCCGTTCGCCGGCGGCGGCTGGGTGTCGGTCCTGTTCACGCGTCGTCCGTGGCGCGGGCGGGGCGTCGCCGGCTCGCTCCTGCAGGACTCGTTCCGGCGGTTCTGGGAGCACGGCTATCGCACCGTCGGGCTGGGTGTGGACGCCGAGAGCGACACCGGCGCGTTCCGCGTCTACGAGCGCGCCGGCATGAGCCCCGCAGTCGGGTGGACGATGCACGAGAAGGCGCTCGCCGATGCTGCGTGAGCTGCGGGCCGAGGACGCGGAGGCGGTCGCGGCGCTCATCCGCGCCGCCGATCCGACCCGCGGCATCGACGCCGAGGAGGTGCGCTCGTGGCTCTCGCACGCCGCCCTCGACCCGGACGAGGTGCGCGTGCTCGAGGTCGACGGCGAGGTTGTCGGATACGTCGACCTGCTGCGCAGCGAGGAGCTTGCACACGTCGACCCGAGCGGGCCCGGGCTCGAGGACGCACTGCTCGAGTGGGCAGAGGCCCGCGCGCGGGAGGGCGGCGCGGAGACGACGCGCGTGCCCGTGTCGGAGCACAACGCAACGCTTGCCGCAGCGTTACGGGCACGCGGCTACGACCCCGTCCGCTCGAGCTTCGAGATGGCGATCGAGCTCGGAGACGGGCCGCCGGCGGAGCCGGCCTGGCCCGCCGGGATCGACGTGCGGACGTACCGCCACCCCGAGGACGAACAGGCGACCTACGAGGCGCAGGAGGATGCGTTCCGCGACGCGTGGGACTACCGGTCGAGCCCGATCGAGCAGTGGCGCGAGTTCCAGCTGCACGGACGCGGCTTCGACCCTGAGCTCTGGTTCCTCGCCTGGGACGGCGACGAGCTGAGCGCGGTCTGCCTCGCCTTTCCGGAGCGTGTCGGCGAGCCCGACCTCGGCTGGGTGTCGATCCTCGGCGTGCGGCGGCCGTGGCGGCGGCGCGGCCTCGGCGAGGCGCTCCTGCGTCACGCCTTCCGCGAGCTGCACGCGCGCGGGCTGCGGCGCGTCGGGCTCGGGGTCGATGCCGAGAGCCCGACCGGGGCCACGCGGCTCTACGAACGCGCCGGGATGCGCGTGGCCGTACGCTCCGAGACGTGGAGCAAGCGGCTCTGACCCCGCCGGCGGGCTACACGGCCCGCGCGCCGACAGCCGAGGACGCACCCACTGTGGCCGAGCTCCTGCGCGGGACGGAGCTGCGCGACTTCGGCGAAGCCGAGGCCGACGCCGTCGAGCTCGCACGAGACTGGGAGACGTTCGACCTCGACCGCGACGCGGTCGTCGTGTGCGACGCCGCCGGCACGGCGGTGGGCTACGGCTACTTCTTCCGCCGCGGCGTCGAGCAGGCGATCATCGACGTGTACGTCCACCCGTCGCACACGAGGCGCGGCCTCGGCACGTACCTCGTCTCGGAGCTCGAGCGGCGCTCGGGCGACGTCGAGCGCATCGGCTCGGGCATTCCCGCGTCGAACACTGCCGGGCGGACGCTGCTCGAGGAGCGCGGCTACCGGCTGGTGCGCCGGTTCTGGCGCATGACGATCGACCTCGACCGGCATCCGCCCGCACCGGTGTGGCCGGAGGGGACGCTGCCGACGCGCTACCTCCCGAGGGACGAGCGCGCGATCTGGGCCGCGGTCGAGGAGGCGTTCGAGGACCACCGGGAGTACCGGCCCGAGCCGTTCGACGAGTGGCGCCGCCGCTCGGTCGGGCGCCGGGGCTTCGACCCGACGCTGTGGATCGTCGCGAAGGACGGGCCGGAGGTCGCGGGCGTCGTGCTCGCGCGCGAGGAGCCGACGGCGGGCCGCATCGACACGCTCGCGGTGCGCCGGGCGTGGCGCCGGCGCGGGCTCGGCCGCGCGCTCACGCTCGAGGCGTTCGGCGAGTTCCACCGCCGCGGCCGCCGCACGATCGTCCTCAACGTCGACTCGGAGAACCTCACCGGCGCGACGCACCTCTACGAGCAGACCGGCATGCGCGTGACGCGCGAGATCGACGCGTACGAGCGGGCCCTCACGTGAGCGCGCTGCGCGCGCGCTGCCCCGACTGCCGCGCGAACACCGCCGTGTCGCTCGGCGGCGGCTACCAGTGCCACGCGTGCGGACGCGAGTTCGACGCGGGGCTCGTACGTGTGCCGCGCGCGTGGGGCGACGGCGGCGACGGCATGGCCGAGGCCGCGCGCATGGACGTGCCGTGGCCGGAGGCGGCCACGATCGCCGAGGGCTCGCTCGATGCGCAGGTCGACGCACAGCGGCGCACGCTGCCGGACCGGCCGCTCGTGCTCGGCGGGTGCTGCTGCTCGCACGTCGGCGCAGTGCGCGAGCTTGCGCATCGGCACGGCCGCATCGGCATCGTCTGGCTCGACGCGCACGGCGACCTCAACACGCCGGAGTCGTCGCCGTCCGGGAACACGTGGGGCATGCCGCTCCGGATGCTCGTGGACGCCGGCGACGTCGACGCGCGCGACGTCACGCTGCTCGGCGCGCGCAACCTCGACCCGGCCGAGGTCGAGTTCATCCGCGAGGCGGGCGTGCGGCAGGAGCTCGGACACCTGCCCGAGCGGGTCTACGTCGCGGTCGACGGCGACGTGATCGAGCCGGGTGACCTCGACGTCTTCATGCCGGAGCCCGAGGGCATCCGCCTCGACGAGCTCGAGCAACTGCTCGCCTCGCTGCCGAGGCCCGTGGGCGCCGGGTTCTCGGGCCTCCTCGCCAGTGCGCGCAACGAGGCTGCGCTCGCGCGCCTCGGCCATGCGCTCGGGTTGTAACCGGCCGGGCGGGGCAGGGGTCTAAGATCCTGGTTTCGTCAATGGCCGATACGCGTATCGACGTCCAGGTCGAACACCGGCACGCGCCGGCTCCGGCCGAGAAGAAGCATCCGAACACGTGCCCGAAGTGCGGCTCGCATTACCGCGACGACGAGCTCGCGGCCGCGCTGTACGTGTGCGGTCAGTGCGGGCACCACTTCCCGATGCCGGCGCACGCGCGCGTCGCATGGCTCGCCGACGAGGGGTCGTTCGTCGAGGAGGCGGCCGGCGTCCGCTCGGACGACCCGCTGCAGTTCTTCGACCTGCGGCCGTACGCCGAGCGGCTCGCGGAGGCGGAGCTGAACACCGGCCTCGGCGAGGCGATCGTGATCGGGCAGGCGACGGTCGACACGCACCCCGTGCAGCTGTCGGTCATGGACTTCTCGTTCATGGGCGGCTCGATGGGGAGCGCGGTCGGGGAGAAGTTCGCGCGTGCGTGCGACGCCGCCGCCGAGCGCAAGGTGCCGCTCGTGTCCGTCACCGCGTCGGGCGGCGCGCGCATGCAGGAGGGGATCCTCTCGCTCATGCAGCTGCCGAAGACCGTCGTCGCGGTCGAGGACTTGCACGACGCGGGCGTCCCGATGATCACCGTGATGGCGCACCCGACGACGGCCGGCGTGCTCGCGAGCTTCGCGTCGCTCGGCGACGTCACGATCGCGGAGCCCGGCGCGCTGATCGCGTTCACCGGCCCGCGTGTCGTGCAGCAGACGACGAAGGAGAAGCTGCCAGACGACTTCGGCCTCGCCGAGCAGAACCTCCGCTTCGGGCATCTCGACGCCATCGTTCCTCGATCCGAGCAGCGCGAGTACCTGGCGCGGCTCCTCCGCCTCTTTGCCCGGTGACGCAGAACTGCGCCTTCGGGAGAGGCTGAGCAGGTTGTCCAACCTGCCCCTCCTCCGCGGCGCGCGGGTGACCGGCGAGGCCGACCGGCTGCGCGACCAGCTCACCCGGCTCTCGGCCGAGGCGACCGACGAGGACATCTGGCGGTCGGTCGAGCTCGCGCGGCACGACGACCGGCCGTACACGCTCGACTACATCGAGCGCATGCTCGAGGACTGGGTCGAGCTGCACGGCGACCGCGGCCGCGCCGACGACGGCGCCCTCGTCACGGGCATCGGCCGGCTCGACGGCCGCACGGTCGCGGTGATCGGACACCAGAAGGGCCGCGACCTGAAGGAGCGCCTCGACCGGCAGTTCGGCATGGCCTACCCCGAGGGGTACGTGAAGGCGATGCGGATCATGGACCTCGCCGACCGCTTCGCGTTCCCGCTCGTCTCGCTCGTCGACACGCCCGGCGCCTACCCGGGCGTCGCGGCCGAGCAGCACGGCCAGGGCGGCGCGATCGCGCGGTCGCAGTCCCGGATGGCGCGGCTCGCGGTGCCGACGGTCGCCTGTGTGATCGGCGAGGGCGGCTCCGGCGGCGCGGTCGCGATCGCGCTCTCCGACCGCGTGCTCATGCAGGAGAACGCGATCTACTCCGTGATCACACCCGAGGGCTGCGCCGCGATCCTGTGGCGCGACGCGGGCGAGGCGAAGAAGGCGGCGGCCGCCTTCAAGCCCGACGCGCTCCACTGCCTCGAACTCGGCGTGATCGACGGGATCGTCCCCGAGCCTAAGGGCGGCGCCCAGGACGACCACGACGCCGCGGCCGAGCTCCTGAAGACGGCGATCGTCGAATCGCTCGAGGAACTGGACGAGATCCCGCCTCGTGAGCTTCGTCGCATGCGCCGGCGGAAGTTCCGGGGCATGGGTGTTTTCGCTTGACAACACCGTTTCCGGCGGGTCGGTGTCGCCGCCCCGGAAAACGGCTTGTTTTCAGCGCTGAATAGGCTCTTTCCACACTCTCCACAGGGTTTTCAACGTTGGATTTCGGGCGCCGAGCGACCGGCTCCGGAACGCGACGAGGCCCGCCGAAGCGGGCCTCGAGCGCCTAACCCCCCGTCAGGTGGAGAAGCTCGGGTCGGCTTCTCTCCGCGGTCGCCGGCGGTCAAACATCGTTTTCCACCCGGCCCCTGTGGAAATGACGGCCGTGTGCCCCGTCCGATCTGGTCCGGCGTCATCTCGTTCGGCCTCGTCTCGGTCCCGGTGCGGATGTACACGGCGACCGAGTCGAAGGAGCTGAAGTTCCACTTCCTCGACCGCCGGGACATGAGCCCGATCGGCTACGACAAGGTCAGCAAGAAGACCGGCAAGTCCGTGCCGGCCGACGAGATCATCCGGGCCTTCGAAGTCCAGAAGGGGCAGTTCGTGGAGCTCGAGGACGAGGACATCGACCGGCTCGACGTCGAGCTGACGCACTCGATCGACATCTGCGATTTCGTCTCGATCGACGAGATCGACCCGGTCTACTTCCGCAAGGCGTACTACCTGCTGCCGCAGGACGGGGCCGAGAAGCCGTACCGGCTGCTCGTGAAGGCGCTCGACGAGACCGGCAAGTCCGCGATCGCGAAGGTCGTGATCCGGAACAAGCAGCACCTGGCCGCCGTGCGGCCGCTCGGTGACGTGCTCGTGCTCGAGACGATGTACTACGCCGACGAGGTGCGGCAGCCCGAGGAGGCGCCGCGGCCGCAGGTGCGCAAGCCCGAGGTCGAGATGGCCAAGACGCTGATCGAGAACCTCTCGGGCAAGTGGGACCCGGAGAAGTACCACGACCGCTACCGCAACGAGCTGCTCGACCTTCTGCGCAAGAAGGCGAAGGGCAAGCCGCTGCCCGAGCCGCAGGAGGCCGAGGGCGGCGAGGTCGTCGACCTGATGGAGGCGCTGAGGCAGTCCGTGCAGGCGACGAAAGCGCGCAGCTCGAGCCGCAAGCGCTCGTCCTCGACGAAGAAGAAGTCCGCTTCCTCGGCGAAGCGGCGCCCGGCGCGTAAAGCTTCCTAGGTGCCGCTCGCCGAGTACCGCCGCAAACGCGACCCGAAGGAGACGCCCGAGCCCTTCGGTGGGCGCAGGCGCGGCAAGGAGCCGATCTTCGTCGTGCAGCGCCACGACGCCCGGCGGCTGCACTACGACTTCCGGCTCGAGCGCGACGGCGTGCTGCTCTCGTGGGCGGTGCCGAAGGGCGTGCCGCTCGAGCCGGGCGGCCGCGCGCTCGCCGTGCACGTCGAGGACCACCCGCTCGAGTACGCGAAGTTCGCAGGCGAGATCCCGGCGGGGCAGTACGGGGCGGGCACCGTCGAGATCTGGGACACCGGCACGTACGAGCTGCTCGAGGAGAAGCGCAACGGGCAGCTCACGGTGCGGCTGCACGGCAAGCGGCTGAACGGCATGTGGTCGCTCGTCCCGGCGCACATGGACGGCAAGGAGCAGAACTGGCTCATCATCAAGCGCCACGACGACGACGAGGAGACGGCGGCGCCCGCCGGCGAGGCGCGGAAGTACAGGCCGATGCTCGCGACGTCGGAGGAGCACGTGCCGCGCGGCGAGGGCTGGTGCTACGAGGTGAAGTTCGACGGCTACCGCGCGCTCGCGTACGTCCGCGGCGGCGACTGCCGGCTCGAGTCGCGCAACGACCAGGACCTGACGCAGCGCTTCGAGCCGGTCGCGAAGGAGATCGTGAAGGCGACGAAGAGTCCCAACGCGGTCGTCGACGGGGAGGTGTGCCGCCTGAACGCGGAGGGCCGCGCGAGCTTCTCGGAGCTGCAGCAGGGGAGCGGGCCGCTCGTCTACTACGCCTTCGACCTGCTCGAGCTCGACGGGCAGCCGCTGACCGACGTGCCGCTCTCCGAGCGGCGCGAGCGCCTCGAAGCGCTGCTCGACAAGCGCTACACGACCGTGCGCTTCTCGGAATCGTTCGACGACGGGGAAGCCCTTCTCGAGGCGGCGGAGGCGCAGGGCATCGAGGGGGTCATGGCCAAGCGCCTCGACTCGAAGTACCTCCCGGGCAGGCGCACCCGCGACTGGCTGAAGATCAAGCGCCACGGGAAGCAGGAGTTCGTCGTCGCCGGCTACACGCGGGGCACCGGCCGGCGCGCGAACACGTTCGGGTCGCTCGTGCTCGCGGTGAACGACGACGGCGAGCTGCGGTACGTCGGCAACGTCGGGACCGGGTTCAGCGAGCGGGAGATCGCGCGGCTGCTGAAGCTGCTCAGGCCGCTCCATCGCGACACGACGCCGTTCCCCGGGGTGCCGAAGATGCCGCGCGTCCGGAAGGGCGACGTGCAGTGGGTCGAGCCGAAGCTCGTCGCGGAGGTCTCGTTCGGCGAGTGGACGCACGACGGCCACATCCGCCATCCCGCCTACCAGGGGCTGCGCGAGGACAAGACCGCGGGCGAGGTGGTCGAGGAGCCGCTCGCCGATCCGCCGCACGAGGACGAGCTGCCGACGGAGCTCCGCAAGGGCAAGCGCGTCCTCAAGCTCTCGAACCTCGACAAGCCGTTCTGGCCGGACGAGGGGATCGCGAAGGGCGACCTGCTGCGCTACTACCGCGACGTCGCAGAGGTGCTCGTCCCGCACCTGAAGGACAGGCCGTTCACGATGCGGCGCTACCCCGACGGCGCGTACGGCAAGGCGTTCTTCCAGAAGGACGCGCCGAAGCACATGCCCGAGTGGATCCCGCGCTTCCGCGCGCTCGTCTCGACACGCGACAAGCCACGGACGAAGAAGTGGGTCGAGTTCCCGCTCGTAAACGACGGGCTCGCGCTGCTCTGGATGGTGAACATGGGCTGTATCGACATGAACACCTGGTACTCGCGGGTCGACAAGCCCGAGCGGCCGGACTTCGTCCTCTTCGACCTCGACCCGACGCCCGAGGTGCCGTGGCAGCAGACGATCGAGGTCGCGCTGATCCTCAAGGGGCTGCTCGACCAGCTGGGCCTGCGGTCGTTCCCGAAGACCTCGGGCGGCAAGGGCTTCCACGTGCTCGTCCCGATCGACCGGCGCTCGACCTTCGACGACACGCGCACGTTCTCCGAGCACGTCGCGGGCGCGATCGCGCGTGCGCATCCGAAGCTCGCGACGACCGAGTGGTCGAAGTCGCGCCGGCGCGGCGTGCTCATCGACGCGAACCAGAACGGCGAGGGCAAGACGATCGCGTCCGTCTACTCCGTGCGCCCGAAGCCGGGCGCGCCCGTGTCGACGCCGCTCGCGTGGGACGAGGTCGACGACAAGCTGAACCCGGCGATCTACACGATGGACGTCGTCCGCGAGCGCATCGCGCAGCTCGGCGACGTCTACGCGCCGGTCCTCACGACGCGGCAGTCGCTCGCGAAGGCGCTGAAGCAGCTCGAGTGAGCAGGATCCTCTGGAGGCTCGAGCGCTACGCGCTGCCGTCCGCGCGCATCGCGGCGGCCGTGCTCGGTCTCGCGCTCGCTGTGCTCGGAGTCGTGCTGCTCTTCTCGACCGACAACGGCACCGGCGCGCTCTTCGTGGTCGGCGTCGGCGCCGCGTGCCTGCTGTTCGCGCTCTATGCCCGGCGGGCACGCGTCCAGTCGTTCGGCGTGCTCGGCGCGCAGATCGCCGTGCGGGACGTCGTCGGCGAGCGGCTCGAGATCGCGCGAACGCCCGGCGCGGACTCGACGGAGGCGCGTGCGCAGGCACGCGCGCTCCGAAACTACGCCGACCTCTACGAGTACGTGCGCCGGACGCAGCCGCCGGGGCGTGAGCGGACGGCCGCACTCGACCGGCTCGCCGCCCGTGTGCAGCGCGATGCGCGGGACATGGCATTCGATCCGGCGGAGGTCGCCACATGGTTCCACGACGGCGACGACGCGCTGCGGATCGTCGCGTTGAACGTCATGATCGCGCGCCCGGACTGTCGGGACTTCCTCGCGGCGCTCAAGGGCATCGAGTCGTCGCGCAGCGCGTTCGAGCAGTACTACGCGCTCCGGCTCGCAAGCGTGATGCTCGACGGGCTCGATCGCGTCGAGCGCGACGCTCTTCGCGACACGGTGAGCAATGCGTTGCAGAGTCGGCGCGTGCAGGACGACCCGTCGCGCGAGCGCCGTGCGACGTCGATCCTCACGCGGTTGCAGGAACCAGCGCCGCCCGCGCCGGAGCGCCGACGCGGTCGCCGGTGAGCACGGCCTCGAGCGCGTCGACGCAGCGCTCGTCGAAGGCCGTCCCGATCTCCGAGCGCAGGAGCTCCATCGCCTGCTCGTACGACCAGGCGTCGCGGTAGACGCGGTTCGACACGAGGGCGTCGTAGACGTCGGCGACGGTGAGGATGCGCGTGTCGAGGTCGATGTCGCAGGCGGCGAGCCCGTCGGGGTAGCCGCGGCCGTCGAGGCGCTCGTGGTGGCTGCGCACCAGCTTGCGCACCGAGCCGGGGAAGCCGCCGAGCTCGCGGATGAGGCGGTCGCCCCAGTCGGGGTGGCGGCGGATGACTGCGAACTCGTGGTCGTCGAGCGCGCCGGGCTTCTGCAGGATCGACGACGGGACCGAGAGCTTGCCGATGTCGTGCAGCAGACCGCCGATCGCGAGCGAGCGGAGTCGTCCCGGCGGCAGGCCGAGCCGCTCTCCGATCTGCACCGCGAGCAGGGCGACGCGGCGCGTGTGCATCTCGGTCGAGGTGTCCTTCTGCGCGAGGCGCACCATCAGCGCCCGGACGCGGGCGCCGAGGAACGCCTCCTCGGCCGAGACGAGCTCCTTCGCACGCAGGTCGCCGTGCAGCGGGCGCGACTGCGCCGCACGGTGCAGGTCGATCGCGACGGGCGCGCCGACGAGCACGATCCCGAGCAGCTCCAGGCCGTGGCCGAGCCACCAGCCGAGCTGCGTGTAGTCCATGAGCATCGCGGGCGGCAGGGCGGCCGTCAGCCACGCGAGGCCGACGAGCACGACCGCGTCGGCCGCGCGCCGCGTCAGGAGGTACGTCTTGAGCGCGCGCAGGATGAGCATGGCGTAGAAGACGAGGCCGATCGCGAGGCCCGCGAGGGCGACGGCGCTGCCCGGCTCGGGCACGCCGGGGACGAGGCTCGGCACGAGCATGCCCACGAGGCCGAGCGCGATCACGGCGGCCGTCAGCGCGGCCTGGAGCCCGAGCAGCGGGGCGATGCGCTTCGGCCGGCGCAGGGCGGGGAGGACGGAGAGCGCGAGCACCGCGCCGCCGATCGGTAGGGTCGCCGCGCCGGTGAAGGCGATCACGCCGTTCATGCCGATCAGGAAGCCGGGTGTCGCGAGACCGTGGATCGCGAGCAGCGCGGCCATCACCGTGAAGGCGGTGCCGACGATGATCGTGCGCCCGTCGCGCCGCCGCGCGCCGACGAGCGTCAGGACGAACGCCGCGACCGCGGCCGCGAGCGCGCTGACGCCGACGCCGGCGAAATGCACCATCCCGTCGAGCTGAACGTGGTGGCCGCCGACGTAGTGCAGGCTCGTGAAGGGGCTCAACGCCCCGGCGCCCACGAGGATCACGAAGGGCAGCGCCCGGTCCCGCAGAAAGACCCTCATCAGCCGTGCGAATCGGCACGTGCGCGCCGGGTCCTGAGGTCCAGATTTCGCGCCGTCAGGCGCCGAACTGCGGCCGCAAGGCGTCGAGCCCGCGAATCTCCACTCGAACGGGGGATCTCCATCCGCGCCGCCGCCGGCGCACGACGTGCTCGACGAGCGGCTCGCCGCGCGGGGCGACGGTGCGCGTGCCGGTCTCGCGGTACCCGAGCTTGCGGGAGACGGCGAGCGAACGGTCGTTCCCCTCGATCGCGCCGGACTCGGCCACCTCCGCGCGCAACCCCTTGAACGCGAGCTCCAGCACGGCGGCGCGCATCTCCGTCCCGAGCCCGCGGTTCTGCCACTTCGCGCCGAGCCACGATCCCGTCTCGACGACGCGGCGCCGCCCGAAGCCGCGCGCGCCGATCCCCTGCGTGCCGATCGGCCGGCCGTCGTGGAACGCGACCAGGTTGAGCGTCCAGTCGGTCCGCTTCCAGCCGGCGAGCGCAGCCTCGTGGAACGCGGCGAACTCGTCGACGAACCTCGGCGAGCTCGCGCCGTCCGTCCACGCGACCGCGAACGGCATCGTGTCCGGCGCGTGGATGCCGCCCTGCGCGACGCGGGCGAGCTCCTCCAGCTCCGCGCGGGTTGCGAGCCGCAGCTCGAGGCGGGGCGTCTCGACGCGCAGCGCCGTCAGCGGGTGCGGGTGGCGGAGGAAGAGGCTGCGGCGCGCGATCACGTCGAAGCCGAGCTTCCGGTAGAGGCGGTGCGGCCAGTCGTCGGCCAGCGCCTCGAGGAAGACGAGGTCGTGCGACCGCCGCGCGCGGAGGAGCGCGTGCTGCACGAGCGCGCGGCCGAGCCCGCGGCCGCGGTAGGCGTCGAGGGTGTTCACGTCCTCGATCTGCGCCGTGTTGCCGTCGGAGCGCAGCTCGCAGTACGCGGCGATGCGGCCGCGCACGACCGCGGCGAGGTTGCGCACGCGCACGGCACGCGTGACGCGCCGTTTCGTCTCCGTCAACCGTCTCGCGAGCGCCGGGTCGCCGTACTCCTCCTCGTTCAGCCGCTCGCGCACCGCGTTCAGCTCGCGTTGCGAGACCTGGCGCACCATCGAGTCGTCGACGAGCCGGTCCGGCTCGCGGCGCAGCACCATCACGAGGTGATCCTCGGCGGACCAGCCGAGTTCGCGAAAAGCCCGCGTCATCCGCTCGTCGGTCCGCTCGACCGTGACCTTGCGGTGAAAGAGGTGCGGCTGCAGCCTGTCGGCCTCGCGAGCGAGCGACGCGGCGCCGCGACGGCCGCGCTCGACGCGCAGGAAGTTCAGGTCCCACACATCCGGCAGCGACGGAGTGCTCAGGAACGTCCCCCACGCCTGGGGCTCGAGCTCGTCGGCGACGGCGTCGTCGATCGCGTGCCGGAACGCGCGTATGCGCGCGGCGTCAGACATCGCCCAGCTCCGCGACGTCGCGACGGAAGAGCAGCGACGTCGTCCAGTCGGCGACGACGCGCAGCTTCCGCGTCAGCAGCGGCAGCTGGTACAGGTGGTACGTCCGCGTGACGAACCAGCCGGGGAACCCGCGCAGGCGCAGCCCCATCACATCGGCGATGCCCTTGTAGCGGCCGAGCGTCGCGACCTGGCCGAGCATGCGGTAGCGGTAGGTGGCGACGTCGCCCTGCAGGTTGTGCGCGAGCCGGCGCGCCTGGCGCAGCGCGTGCTGGCACGTCGGCGGGTCGAACGCGCCGGGCGTCGCCTCGTTCGGCACGCGTGCGCAGTCGCCGAGGGCCCACATGCGTTCGTGACCCTCGACGCGCAGCGTCCCGTCGACCTGCACGCGCCCGCGCTCGTCGAGCGGCAGGTCCCAGCGCGCAAGCGCCGGGACGGGCGTGACGCCCGCGGTCCAGACGAGCGTTGCGGTCGGGATGCGCTCGCCGTCCGAGAGGACGCACGCGTGCTCGTCGACGGACTCCAGCGTCGTGCCCGTCCGGATCTCGACGCCGCGCCGCGCGAGCTCGCGCGCCGCGTAGTCGCCGAGCCGGTGCGGGATCTCCGGGAGAATCTTCGGCGCCGCGTCGACGAGGATCCACCGCTGCGGCACGCCCTGCAGCATCGGGTACCACTTCGATGCGTCGCGCACGAGGTCGGACAGCTCGCCGAGCGCCTCGACGCCCGCGTAGCCCGCACCGACGAACACGAACGTGAGCTGCCGCTCGGCGTCGGCTACGGCGGCGAGCTCGAGCCGTCGCAGCACGTGGTTGCGCAGATTGATCGCGTCGGCGACCGACTTGAAGAAGTGCCCGTGCTCCCCGAGGCCCGGGATGGGGAGCACCCGTGACACGGAGCCGAGCGCGAGCACGAGCTGCTCGTAGGCGATGTCCGTCGCGCCGGTCTCGGTCTCGACGTGCACGGCGCGCGCCTCCTCGTCGATCGCGGTCACACGGCCGAGGATCAGCTCGGCGTGCGGCGCCATCACGCGCACGGGCACGACCGCGTGCCGCGGCTCGAGCGTCCCCGACGCCGCCTCCGGGAGCAGCGGCGTGTAGAGCATGAAGTTCTCCGGGCTGACGATCGTCGCGCCGGCGCGGCCGAGCAGCCGCGCGACGTACGCGCCGCCGAACCCGCCGCCGACGATGAGGGTCCCTCCGCGTGCCGTCCGTTCCGCCACGGTCCCTATTCTCGCGACGTGGCAGCGGTCGAGGTCAGAGGTCTGCGCGTCGTCCGCGGGGGCAGGCCTGTGCTCGACGGGCTCGACCTCGAGCTCCCCGAGGGCCGGCTGAGCGGCCTGCTCGGGCCGAGCGGCTCCGGCAAGACGACGCTGATGCGCGCGATCGTCGGCGTGCAGGTCGTGGCCGGAGGCTCGGTGCAGGTGCTCGGGCTGCCGGCCGGCTCACCGCCGCTCCGGCACCGCGTCGGCTACGTCACGCAGGCGCCGTCGGTCTACGCCGACCTGACGGTGCGCGAGAACCTCCGCTACTTCGCAGACGTGCTCGGCGCCGGCCGCGGCGCGGTCGACGACGCGATCCGGAGCGTCGACCTCGGCGGCCACGAGGACCAGGTGGTGCGGACGCTGTCGGGCGGCGAGCGCTCGCGCGTCTCGCTCGCCACCGCGCTCCTCGGTCGCCCCGACCTGCTCGTGCTCGACGAGCCGACCGTCGGCCTCGACCCCGTGCTGCGCCGCGACCTGTGGGCGACGTTCCACCGCCTCGTCGCCGACGGTGCGACGCTCCTCGTCTCGAGCCACGTGATGGACGAGGCGCGCCGGTGTCAGGACCTCGTGCTCGTGCGCGACGGGCGCATCGTCTTCACCGGGGAGCCCGACGAGCTGCGGCGCCGGACGGGCGAGGCCGACCTCGAGGCCGCGTTCCTCGCGTTGATCGAGGCGGCTCCGTGAGCCCGCGCATCACGCTTGCGACCGCCGCGCGCGTCCTGCGCCAGCTCCGCCGCGACCCGAGGACGCTCGCGCTCGTGTTCGTCGTGCCCGCGTTCCTGCTCGTGCTGTTCCGCTACGTGTTCGACGCGCAGCCGGCGACGTTCGACCGCGTCGGCGGGCCGATGGTGGGCATCTTCCCGCTCGTCTCGATGTTCCTCGTCACGTCGATCGCGATGCTGCGCGAGCGCACGACGGGGACGCTCGAGCGGCTGATGTCGCTGCCGCTCGCGAAGCTCGACCTGCTGCTCGGCTACGGGATCGCGTTCGCGCTGCTCGCGATCGTGCAGGCGTCGATCGCGTCGGCCGTCGCCTTCGGCCTGCTCGACCTCGACGTCGAGGGCGCGATCTGGCTCGTCTTCGTCTTCGCGGTCGCGAACGCGCTGCTCGGGATGGCGCTCGGCCTCTTTCTCTCCGCGTTCGCCGCGACGGAGTTCCAGGCCGTGCAGTTCATGCCGGCCGTGATCCTCCCGCAGCTCCTGCTGTGCGGCCTGCTCGTCCCGCGGGACAAGATGGCGCCGCTCCTCGAGTGGGTGTCGTGGGCGCTCCCGATGACGTACGCCTACGACGGCCTCGCGCGCGCGACGAGCGGCGAGACGGGCGCGCGGGTCGCGGTCGACCTCGCGGTCGTGGTCGGCACGATCCTCGTCGCGCTCGCGCTCGGGGCGGCGACGCTGCGGCGGCGCACGCCTTAACCGAACCTGGTCCGGGACCAGGTTCCGTTAGGAGTTCGTAAGCGCCTCGACCTCGCGCAGGCGCCGCTCGAGGAAGCGGCGCTCCGGCTCGGCCGTCGCCAGCGGGAGCGCGCGGCGGTACGCCTCGGCGGCCTCGCCGCGGCGGTCAAGGCGGCGGAGGAGGTCGGCGCGCGTCGAGTGGAAGTACAGGTAGCCGTCGAGCGGCAGCGCGTCGACGAACGCGAGCGCCGCCTCGGGGCCGTCGACCTGCGCGATCGCGACGGCGCGGTTCAGCTCGACGACGGGCGAGCCGGTCATGCGTGCGAGCTGCCCGTAGAGCGCGGCAATCTGCTCCCAGTCGCGCGGCTCGTGCGTGTGCAGCTCCGCGATCGCGGCCTGCACCTGGTACGGGCCGGGTCGGCGCAGCGCAAGCGCGCGGTCGAGCGACGCGCGGCCGGCCTCGATCCGCTCCTCGTCCCACAGTCCGCGATCCTGGTCGTCGAGCAGCACGAGCTCGCCCTCGAACAGGCGCGCCGCGCGCCTCGAGTCCTGCAGCAGGAGCAGCGCGAGCAGCCCGTGCGCCTCGGCCTCGTCCGGCATCAGCCGCGTCACGAGCCGTGCGAGCCGGATCGCCTCGTCACACAGGTCGGCGCGCACCGGCGGCCCGTAGCCCGCGTTGAAGATGAGATACAGCACCGCGAGCACGGCGCGCATCCGCTCCGGCAGCAGGTGGTCGGGCGGGACGCGAAACGGGATCGCCGCGTCGCGGATCTTGCGCTTCGCGCGCACGAGCCGCTGTGCCATCGTCGCCTCCGGGACGAGGAACGCCGCCGCGATCTCCTCCGTCGTCAGCCCGCCGAGCGTGCGCAGCGTGAGCGCGACCTGCGCGTCGGCGGCGAGCGCCGGGTGGCAGCAGGTGAAGATCAACTCCAGGCGTTCGTCGGGAATAGGCGAACTACGGTCTTCAGGATCCACGGTGTCGTGTCGGTCTGCCTCCGCGAGGAGCGGGAGCTTCCCCTGCAGCGTGCGTTCGCGGCGGATGCGGTCGATCGCCCGGTTGCGCGCCGTCGTGACGAGCCACGCGCCGGGGTTCGCCGGCGTTCCTTCGCGCGGCCACCGCGCCGCCGCGATCGCGAACGCCTCCTGCGCGGCTTCCTCGGCGAGGTCGAAGTCGCCGAGGAAGCCGATCAGCGTCGCGACGACGCGGCCCCACTCCTCGCGGAACGCCTGCTCGATCAGCGCTCCACCACCGGGCGCACCTCGACGGCCCCGTGGCGCGCGGCCGGGATGCGCGACGCGATGTCGATCGCGGCGTCGAGGTCGTCGGCCTCGTACAGGAAGTACCCGCCGAGCACCTCCTTCGCCTCCGTGAACGGGCCGTCGGTGGTCAGCGTCTCGCCGTTCTGCACGCGCACCGTCGTTGCCGTCGTCGCCGGCTGGAGCTCTGCGCCGCCCTTGATGCCCGCCGATTCGGACACCTGCCGGTACTCGTCGTAGATCGCGTCCTTCTCCTCGTCGGAGCGCTGCTCCCACTCGGTGTCGTTGCCGTAGATGAGAAGCATGTACTGCATGGAGTCCTCCTCCGTCGCTGTCGACACTACGACGAACGAGGCGGCGCGGAATCGACAGCGAGGCGCTTCTCCCACGTGAGCAGCGTGTCGTCGACCTCGAGCGGCCCGGTGCGTAGCTGGATCGTCCCGTGCACGTGCTTCGGCGGTAGGCCGGCGTCCGCGTAGCCGAGCCCGCGGTAGAGCGCCTGCGCGGCGTCGTTCGCCGCACTGACGGTGAGCCGCAGCCGGTCGTGCCCGCGCGCCGCGGCTTCGCGCTCGGCGGCGCTTGTGAGCGCGCTCGCGACTCCTCGGCGCCGGTGCTCGACGCGCACCTCGACGTCCTGCAGCTCCGGCGGATCCTTGAACGCGAGCCGTGCGTGCCCGAGCGGTTCGTCGCCGTCCCATGCGACGAGGTAGACGCCGTTCTCGCTGTGGAGCCGTGCGAGGCCGAGGACTGCGCCGACCCGGTCGACCTCGCCGGGCGCAAGCTCGCGGATCGTCATGCCAGCGCGGCGAGCCGCGACAGGAACGTGAGCGAGCCGCGCTTGTCGAGCCACTCGTTGAGGTTGCCGCACTTCGGGCTCTGCACGCACGACGGGCAGCCGTCGGTGCACGGGCAGCCGCTGATCATCCGCGCGGTGTCGGCGACCCAGCCCTCGAACTGGTCGAAGCCGCGCTCGGTGATGCCGACGCCGCCCGGGTGGCCGTCGTAGACGAACACCGTCGGCCGATCGGTCTGGAAGTGAATGTTCGTGGACAGGCCGCCGATGTCCCAGCGGTCGCACATCGCCCACAGCGGGAGCATCGCGATCATCGCGTGCTCGGCGGCATGCAGCGTCGAGAGCAGCGTCGGCATCTCCTCGAGGCCGCGCAGCTGCTCGGCCTCGGGGAGGTACCAGATCGCCTCGGTCGCGAACGTCGACGGCGGCAGCTCGAGCGGCACGACCTCGATCCGCTCCTGCGAGCGCACGGTCTTGCGCTCGTACGCGACGACCTGCTCGGTCACCTCGATCTCGCCGAAGAAGACGTCGAGGCCGAGCCGCCGCTCCTGTCGGCTCGGCGCGACGATCGCGGTCATCGTCTCCTTCTTCGCCTGCGTGTACCAGTCGCCGTCGAACGGCTCGACGAGCGCGCGCAGGCCGACGTGGTCCAGCTCCCGGACGAAGAACGACTCGCCCATGTGGAGGTAGACGGCGCCTTCGTGCACCGTCGTGTACGCGCGCGAGCGCTCCACGAGCCCGAGCATCGCGCCACTCGTCAGGTCGACGACCGTGAACGCGTCCGCGTCGGTCGACCGCAGCGGCACGCGGCCCGACGGATAGTCCTTGCCGGCCCAGACGAAACCGCGCTTCGTCCGCTTCAGCTCGGGGTCGTGCGCCGCGGCCTCGAGCGCCTCGGGACCGAGTTCCGTGTCGGTCCCGTCGATCGGCGCCTCGAACGCGGCCGCGCGCACGTGACCCTCGAGGACGCGCGGGTTCGCGTGGTCGAGGATCGCGGCCTCGACGCGGCGGCCGAGCAGCTTGTCGGGCTCGCGCATGAAGTACTGGTCGAGCGCATCCTCGGTCGCGACGAGGATCGCGAGCCCGTGGCCGCGCCGCCCCGCACGTCCCCACTGCTGCCGCAGCGAGGCGACCGTGCCCGGGAAGCCGACGGAGATCACCGCGTCGAGGAGGCCGACGTCGATCCCGAGCTCGAGCGCGTTCGTCGCGCTCACACCGAGCAGCTCGCCCTCCGACAGGCGCCGCTCGATCTCGCGCCGCTGCGCGGGCGTGTAGCCGGCGCGGTAGGGCGACAGGCGGGAGTCGTCGCCGAGGCGCTCGGCCGTGAAGCGGTGGATGAGCTCGGCCGCCTTGCGGCTCTTGGCGAACGTGAGCGTGCGCAGGCCGCGCTCGACAAGGGACGCCTGGAGCTTCGCCGCCTCCGCGAGCGCCGAGCCGCGCAGGCCGAGCTCCTCGTCGACGAGCGGCGGGTTCCACAGGACAACGGTGCGCTCGGCGCGCGGCGCTGCGTCGTCGCCGATCGTCGTCACGCCGGTGCCGAGCAGTGACAGGCCGAGCTCGCCCGGGTTCGAGATCGTCGCCGACGCGAGCAGGAACTGCGGGTCGGCGCCGTAGATGCGGGCGAGCCGACGCAGGCGGCGGAGCACGTTGCCGACGTGCGAGCCGAACACGCCGCGGTACACGTGCGCCTCGTCGACGACGACGAAGCGGAGGTTCGCGAGCACGTCGCCCCAGAGGTCGTGCCGCGGCAGCACGCCGACGTGGAGCATGTCGGGGTTCGTGAGGATGAGGTTCGAAGTACGGCGGACGAGTCGGCGCTGCTCTGTCGGCGTGTCGCCGTCGTAGATCGCCGGTTGGAGACGGGGCACCTCGTACGCACGCAGCGTGCGGAACTGGTCCTGCGCGAGCGCCTTCGTCGGGTAGAGGTAGAGCGCGCGGTGCTTCGGGTCGCGGGCGAGCGCGTCGAGCACCGGGAGGTTGAACGCGAGCGTCTTGCCCGACGCCGTGCCGGTCGTGACGACGAGGTTCTCGCCGGCCGCGGCGGCGTCCCACGCCGCGCGCTGGTGGGCGTAGAGCGCGGGCACGCCGATCGCGGTGCGCACGCGCGCGTCGAGTTCGTCCGGTACGGGCGCCGTGCGCGCCTCGCGCGCGGGCTCGTCGCCGCGGTAGGCGAGCTCGTCGCCTTCGAACAGGCCCTCCCAGAGCGCGAGCTCGACCGCCATGCCTTCAGTCTGCCGCGCGAAGAGCCCGGCATCGCCGCCGCAAGGCGATGCCGGGCTCTGTTCGCCCCCCGAACTACCCGAGCGGGATCTTCACGACCTGTCCCCCGCCGGTGCACACCGCGCAGGTGGAGAGGTACGCGCTGCCGCGTCCGAACGCGACGCTGTAGGGCGCGAAGATGCCGCCGAGCACCGTCTCGTGCTGGCTTCCGCCCGGCGTGATCTTCTTGAGCGCGCCGATCGGCCCGTTCAGGAGACCGACGCTGGAGATCTCGACCGCGTAGAGGGATCCGTCGGGACCGAACGCGAGATCGGTGACGTTCGTCAGCCCCGACGCGTACACCGTCGGTGTCCCGCCGGGTACGACGCGCCAGATGTTCGAGTCGCCGACCTCGAACGGGAACCCGGTCAGCTGGCTGATGTAGTACGCGCCGTCCGGCCCCTGGACGACCGAGGTCGGCACGGCGTCGGTCGGGATCTGCGTCCCCGGGGGCAGCCCGAGGAACGGCGGTGCGAGCGCACTGCCCGGCGGCAGGGCCGCGACCGTCGTGAACGTGCCCTTGTGAGACGCACGGACGACGGCGTTCCCGCCCGCGTCGGCGAGCACGTAGCCCTCGCCGTCGCGAGTGAGCCCGACCGGGTTGCTGTCGATGTCGGTGCCGTCGGGGTTCGCACTCGCCTCGTTCGCGAGGACATCGGCGAACAACGAGACGCCGTCCTTCTTGAGCTTGCCGGTGACGAGCGTCGCGAGCAGCGCGCCCTGCGGGCCGAAGCCCGCGCGGTACTGATCGCTGCCGCCGAGCCCGATGCTCAGCACGAACTTCTGGCTGCCGGTGATGTCGATGTCCGAAGGGCCGAGCGTCTCGCTGCCGTTTGTGATGGACGGCAGCCCGCTCACGATCTCCGGATCCGGCCCGTTGTCGTCGACCTGGGTGACTGCGCCCGTGAAGCCGAGGCAGAACAGACCCATCGCCGGATGCATCGAGCACGGCGCCGTCCCGCCTCTGCCCGCCTCGGCGACGTACAGCTCACCCGTGTCCGAGAACGTCACGTGTCTCGGGTTGTCGAGCCCGGACGCGACGACGACCGGCGTCGGCTGCGCCGAGGCGGTCGGGGCCAGCAACGCCAGCGACGCGACGAGCGCGCCGAACATCAACCCGATCTTGGTGGTGCGACTACTCCTGCCCATGAAGCATCTCCCCATGTGAGTGGTCAAGGACACGTTCGAGAACCCCGAGAGCGATCACCACGCCGTGACGCCGATGGCAGATTTCCGCAGCGCTGCCAGTCTTCCCGGAACGTCGACGAGGACTCTCTCACCGCGTCGAGGCCGAAGTCAATGAGTGGCGTCAGGCGTAGTGCTTGCGCGCGAAGAGGTCGGCGCGGGAGGCGATGCGGTCGAGGAAGAGGATGCCCTCGAGGTGGTCGAGCTCGTGCAGGAGCGCGCGCGCCTCGAAGCCCTCGGTGTCGATCGTCACCTCGTCGCCGCCGGGCGCGAGCGCCTCGACCCGGATCTGCGTCGCGCGGCGCACGTTCGCCGTCAAGTCCGGGATCGACAGGCAGCCCTCGCGCCCGAGCTCGTCGCCGGACGCTTCGACGACGACGGGGTTCGCAAGCACGAGCAGGCCGTGGGATGTCGTCGCCTTCTTGTGCTCCGACACGTCGACGACGACGACGCGCACGAGCTCGTCGATCTGCGGCGCGGCGACACCGACGCAGCTCGGGAACGAATGCATCGTGTCGAGCAGGTCGGCCGCGACCTGCGTAAGTCGCTCGCCCGGCGCGATCTCCGCGCAGCGCTGCTTCAGCGACGGGTGCGGGTACCGAAGGACCTCGCGCGCCGGCACCTCAGAGCACGTCGCCGTCGAGCGCGCGCGCCGAGACGTCGACGCCGAGCTCGCGCCCGACGCGCGCCAGCAGCTCGTCGAGCGCCGCGTCGTCGAACGACGGCGGCAGCGTCACCTCGAGCAGCATCACGTAGATCGGGTCGTCGCCCACGACGCGCGTCGAGAGGTCGACGACGTTCACTTCGTGCTGCGCGAGCGCCGCGGCGATGCCGTGCACGATGCCCGGGTGGTCGGCGCCGTAGACGCTGATCGCGTGCGTCGGCTCGGGCGACTCGCCGGCGAGCTGCTCGACGGCGGACAGCGTGACCGCTTCGAGCGGCAGCTCGCGGCCCACCGTCTCCAGCTCCTCGCGCAGCCGCTGCTCGCCGAGCTCGTCCGGCGCCGAGAGCACGAGGACGATCGCGAAGTGCCCGCGCAGGATCGCCATCTCGGCGTCTTCGATGTTCACGCCGTGGTCGAGCAGCACGCGCGTCACGGCCGCCACGATCCCCGGGCGGTCGCGTCCCGTCGCCGCGAGCACGAACGAGCGCACGGCGCGACGTTACCCGGCCGGCTTGCGCGCCGCGACGGCGATCGTCTTCGGGTACTCGAACCCGTCGTCGAGCTCCTCGCACGCCTCGAGCGTGAAGCCGGCGAACGCCGACAGGAACGCGCCCAGCGGGAGGTGCACGAACGAGCCGAGCCGCGCGCGCCAGCCCTCGGGCGTGGTGCCAGGCGCCTCGCCGGCGTCCCAGCGGCCCGTGCGGCGGTAGCCCGGGTGCAGCACGGGCAGTCCGGTCGCGGCGTGCTCCTGGGTCGCGCCGACGAAGCACGGATGGTTGCCGACGTAGACGAAGCGGCCGCCCGGCCGCAGCACGCGGAGCACCTCCGCGAGGGCGCCTGCGAAGTCGTCGAAGTCCGTGTGCACGAACGTCGCGTACGCCGCGTCGAACGAGCCGTCGCCGAACGGCAGCGCCGTCGCGTCGGCACACACGAGCTCGACGTGCGGGAGCGACCGCCGCGCGACGCGGAGCTGATCGGCCGACACGTCGGTGCCGACGACCTCCCATCCGAGCTCCTGCGCGACCGGGATCACGTGCCCGCCGCCGCAGCCGAGGTCGAGGCAGCGCCCGGGCCCGGCGCCGAGCCGCCTGCGCAGTGCGTCCGCGGCCGCCCGGTGGTACGGCGAATCGAGCTCCATGAACGCGTCGTAGGCGTCCGCGAGGCCGTCGTAGCGTGCTTCGGCCATCGCCCGCGATGGTAGCCTCGGGCGACCGGGGTGCCCCGATCGGGGCTGAGATCACACCCGTCGAACCTGATCCGGGTCATGCCGGCGAAGGGAGCCGATGAGCGTTCCACGCGTACTCACGATCGCCTCGTCCGACTCCGGCGGCGGCGCCGGCATCCAGGCCGACCTGAAGGCGTTCGCGGCTGCGGGCGCGCACGGGATGTCGGCGATCGTCGCGCTCACCGCGCAGAACACGACCGCGGTCACCGCCGTGCACGAGCTGCCGCCGGAGTTCGTCGTCGCGCAGCTCGACGCGGTGTTCTCGGACATCGGCGTGGACGCGGCGAAGACCGGGATGCTCTTCTCGCGGCGGCTGATCGAGACCGTCGCCGGCTATCTCGAGCAGTATCCGGTGCCGCTCGTCGTCGACCCGGTGATGATCGCGAGCTCGGGCGCGAAGCTGCTCGAGGACGACGCGGTCGAGTCGCTCGTCGGACGACTGTTCCCGCTCGCGGCGGTCGTGACGCCGAACCTCGGCGAGGCCGTCGCGCTCGTCGGCCGCGAGGCGTCGCGCCGCGAGCTGGCGGAGGCGCTCGTGGGGCTGGGAGCGCCTGCGGCGCTCGTCACCGGCGGTCACGGCGCGGACCCAGTCGACCACCTCTTCGACGGTCGCTCGCATCTCGAGATCGCGGTCGAGCGGCACGAGATCGCGGCGACCCACGGAGCGGGCTGCACGCACTCCGCGACGCTCGCGGCGCTGCTCGCGCGCGGCTTGCCACTCGCGGAGGCGGCGCGCGGTGCGGCGCGTGCCGCCGGCGCGGCGGTGCGGCACGGACTGGTCGAGCTCGGGACGGGCGAAGGCCCTGTCGATGTCCTCAACGTGAAAGGAGCGGCGTGAACGCCGGCGACTCCCTGCGGCTGCTGCGCGAGCGGAAGCCCCTCGTGCACCAGATCACCAACTACGTCGTCATGAACGAGACCGCGAACGCGACCCTCGCGCTCGGTGCTCTGCCGGTGATGGCGCACGCGCCCGAGGAGGTCGAGGAGATGGTCGCCCTCGCGGGCGCGCTCGTCATCAACATCGGGACGTTGTCGTCGCACTGGGTCGACGCGATGCTCGCCGCGGGGCGGACGGCGGGCGCGCGCGGAGTTCCGGTCGTGCTCGACCCGGTCGGCGCCGGCGCGACGCGCTACCGCACGGACACCGCGAAGCGCATCCTCGACGAGGTCGACGTGACCGTGCTCCGCGGCAACGCAGGGGAGGTGGCAACGCTCGTCGGCGTCGATGCGGAGGTGCGCGGCGTCGAGTCGATCGACGCGGGGACGGATGCCGGCGAGCTCGCGCGCGAGGCGGCGCGCGCGTTCGGAGTCGTCGCGTCGGTCACCGGGCCGGTCGACCACGTCTCCGACGGCGAGGCGGTCGTGCGGGTCGCGAACGGCGACGCGATGCTCGCCACGATCACGGGCACCGGCTGCATGTCGAGCGCGGTGACCGGATGCTTCGCTGCGGTGGCTGCCTCGCCGTTCGACGCGGCGGTCGAGGCGCTCGTCGCGTTCGGCGTCGCGGGCGAGGACGCGGCCCGCGACGCGAAGGGGCCGGGCTCGTTCCACGTCAACCTCTACGACGCGCTCGCGGCGCTCGACCCGGAGACGCTGGACCCGCGGGCGAAGGTGTCGTGAGGGTGCACGCGATCGTCGCCGACCTCGTGACCGCGCAACGTGCGGTCGCGGCCGGCGCGACGGTCGTGCAGCTTCGCGTGAAGGCGGGTACGGACGAGGTGGTGCAGCGCGGTCGGGGATTCGGCGGGCTCGGCGTGACGTTCGTCGTGAACGACGACGTCGAGGCGGCCGTGCGGCTGGGGGCGGACGGGGTGCACCTCGGAGCGGGCGACGCGGGCGCCGAGCGGGCGCGGGCCGAGGGCCTGCTGCTCGGGCGGTCAGCCGCGTCGCTCGATCAGGCCGTCGGCGTGGACGCGGACTACCTCGGCGTCGGCCCGGTGTGGGAGACGCCGTCGAAGGCGGACGCCGACCCGGCGATCGGGCTCGAAGGGCTCAGGGAGATCGCGCGGGCTGTGTCGGTGCCGGTGATCGCGATCGGGGGTGTCGACGCGTCGAACGCGGGCGCGTCCATCCGGGCGGGCGCGGCCGGCGTGGCGGTGATTCGCGCGGCGACGGATCCGGCGCTCAGGGAGGCGGTCGATGAGGCTCTCGGAGCTCGGTGAGCTCGGACTCCTCGCGGAGCTCGAGCAACGCGGCCTGATCGTCGGCGTGGAGCACGACGCCGCCCAGCTCGACGGCGGGCTCGTCGTGACGCAGGACGCGCTCGTCGAGAACGTCCACTTCCGGCTCGACTGGCTGGGCTTCCGCGACCTGGGCTGGCGTGCGGCGGCGGTGAACCTCAGCGACCTGGCGGCGTCGGGCGCCGTGCCGACGGCGTTGGTCGTGACGCTCGCCGCGCCGCGGTGGACGCGGGTCGAGGACGTCGTCGAGCTGTACGAGGGGCTCGGCGAGACGGGCGTGCCGGTGGTGGGCGGCGACACGTCGGCGGGCGACTCGATCGTGCTGAGCGTGACGGCGCTCGGGCGGTCCGAGCGCGTGCCGGGTCGTGCGGGGGCGCGCCCGGGCGACGTCCTCGTCGTGACGGGGCCGCTGGGCGCCTCGGGCGCGGCCTTCCGCGGGCAGTCGTACGTCCGCCCTCCGTTGCGTCTCGAGGAAGGGCGCGCGCTCGCGGGCCACGCACACGCGATGCTCGACGTGTCGGACGGCATCGCGGTCGACGCAGCGCACATCGCACGCCGGTCGAGCGTCCACTGCGTGATCGAGGTCGACCGAGTCCCGCTTGCGGAGGGCGCGACCGTCGACGACCTCGCCTTCGGCGAGGACTTCGAGCTGCTCGCGGCGGTCGAGGAGTCCGGGGAGTTCCCGGTGGTCGGCCGCGTCGAGGAAGGCGAGGGCGTCGAGCTGCTGCTCGACGGCCGGCCGTTCGAGCTCCGCGGCTGGGAGCACTTCGCCTAGCTGCACGTCCGGCGCGCTTCTTGTTCACGCGCGTGCGCAACACCCCCGCCCGGGTGGGGTCTCGCCCACCTCCCTCGAGATCGACGATACCGGGAGAGCCGTGACGTGTCGGTGCCGTCTCCGTGCCAGATGTGGAACGAGTTCTCCGCAGCCGGCCGGAGCGGCCGTTCAGAGCGTCTTGCGCGGGTAGCAGAAGTCGACGAGCCAACGCGTGCGCACGTGGTGCAGCTCGCACGAGTAGACCTGCTGGCCGGCCTCATCGCCGGCGTGGTTGCGGCGCGGGATGACGAGGACGTCGTAGCCGAGGACGTTCTTGTACGAGTACTTCAGCGTCCAGCCGGCGTGGTCGAACGCGTTCGCCGGGTACGGCACGACGGGCAGGTTCCCGTGCAGCCAGTCGCTGTGCGACGTGCCGATCCTCATGTGCGCCGTCGCGAGCGGCCACGACGCGGCGAGGTGGCGGCGGATGACCGCGCTGCGCACGAACTCCGACAGCGTCGTCTCTGCCGCGTGTCGCATCGCCGGCGTCGCCGGCACCGTCTTCGGCGTCTTCACGCGCACCGCGGGCTTGTTGCTCAGCGGTGTGTCGAAGCTGTGGCCCGTGTTGCGGAAGAAGGCGAGCAGGATCGCGATCGCGATCACCACCGCGGCGGCGATCGACGCGCGGAGGATGCGCATCCGCTTGCGATGCGACTGCGGGAGCCTGACCGGGAACCGCACCCCGACAGGGTAGAGAGCGGCGCCGGGTCCCCGACGCCGCTCTCGTCCCTACCGTCAGCCGAGCGAATAGGTCGGCGTCACCGACACGAGCGCCGAGGCGGCCCGCGATGTCGGGATCGCCTTGAACCCGTTGCGCGCGAGGAAGACCGAGCGCGAGCCGGGCGGCGCGGCGGCGACCTGGCTGCCCGTCCCGCCGCCGATCACCTGCCCGGACGTGTCGAAGACGACCGCCGAGAACGTTGCGTTCCGGAGCGTCAGGCGGTCGTGGTCGTTGATGACCTCACCGTCGACCTCGCCGATCCACTCGGGGTGGTACTGATCCGGGATCACGCGGACGCTCTCGAGGTCCGGCATTGGCGCCTCGCCCTTCGGCTTCGACGAGTGCACGCGGATCGTGATCTCGAGCTGCGCGACCGGCACCTGCGTGCGCAGCTTCATCGACTCGCCGAAAGCGTACGTGGCGCCGGCGCCGATGTACTTGATCAGCGAGCTCTTCGTGCCGAGCAGGTTGTTCGACGCGTCCACGAAGTTGACGAGGACGTAGGTGTCGCCGGCGTCCTGCTGCGGCGAGCGGTTCACGAGCAGCATCCCGTAGCTCACGGAGCTGCCCGGGCCGAAGTCGTCCGGACGCTGCGAGAAGCCCTGCTTGTCGATGACGATCTTGGCCGGGACGTCGGGTCCGACGACCGAGAACGTGGTCGTGCTCGTGCCCGCACGTCCACACGTGACCGTGGCGTGCGCGGTGCCGAGCGCGGCGGTCGGCGCGACGCGCCAGCTCCACGAGATGCGGCCGCGCCGCGCGACGGCGGGCGGGGCGGATGCGACCGCGCGGTCCGCGTAGCGGACGCTGAGCACGCAGCGGGCGCCCGTCTTCACGACGACCCGAACGGCCATCAGCTGACCCTGTGCCGCCTTCTGCGGCACGGAGAACCTCGGCGCGGACTTCGAGCTTGCGGCGGGGGCAAGCACGGCCAGCGCGACGACGACGATTGCGGCGAAACGAACAGGTTGCACGGCTCTTCACTCCCTAGGCGGCGTTGGTACACGCATTGACGCCGGTCCCTCGCCGCCTCTTGTCCCCCTGAAGGGGGATTTTCCGGCTTAGAAGTAGTGCTCGAAGGCCTTGCGGAAGTGCGCCGCGGGGCGTGCGCCCACGAGCGTCTCGCGCGCCTCGCCGCCTTCGAACAGCATCACCGTCGGGATCGAGAGCACGTCGTAGCGCGACGCGACGACGGGGTTCTCGTCGATGTCGACCTTCACGAACTCGACCTTCTCGGTCTCGGTCGCGAGCTGCTCGAGCACGGGCGTGACGGCGTGGCACGGACCGCACCACGGCGCCCAGAAGTCGACCACGACCGGCTTCTCCGACTTCAGGACGTCGTCGTCGAAGCTCGCATCGGTGACGTCGCGCACGGGCGCAGGTTACAGGCGGCCCACGAGGGCGCGCAGGCGCAGCGCCGGCACATGCCACATGCCCTCGAGGACGATGTTGCCGCTCATCTTCGACCTGCCTTCCTCGCGGTCGACGAACGTGATCGGGATCTCGACGACGGTGAAGCCGGCGCGCAGCGCGCGGTATGTGGTCTCGATCTGGAACGCGTAGCCGCGCGCCTCGATCCCGTCGAGGTCGAGCGTCTCCAGGACGTTGCGTCGAAAGCACTTGAACCCTCCGGTCAGGTCGCGGACGGGCACGCCGAGGACGAGCCGGGAGTACACCGACGCGCCGTAGGAGATGAAGCGGCGGACCGCGCCCCAGTTCGGGATCGACCCGCCGGGGACGTAGCGCGAGCCGAGCGCGAGGTCGGCCCCCTCCTCGGCGGCGGCGATGAGGCGGGGGACCTCGTTCGGGTCGTGCGAGAAGTCGCAGTCCATCTCGAGCACGAGCTCGGCGTCGGTCGCGAGGACGTGCGCGAACCCGGCGAGGTAGGCGGGGCCGAGGCCCTCTTTCCGGTCGCGGTGGAGCACGTCGACGAATTCGAGTTGCGTGGCGAGCTCGTCGGCCAGCGCGCCCGTCCCGTCGGGCGAGGCGTCGTCGATCACGAGCACCCGGTCGCCGTCGCGCAGCACGCGGGCGAGCGCGCGCAGCATCGGCTCGAGGTTCTCGCGCTCGTTGTACGTCGGCAGGCAAACGGTCGCGCGCATGGCCGTGCCTATGATCGCTGTCGTGGCGACGGCGCTCCCGAGGAACGACCAGGTCGCGGATCAGTTCGACCTGCTCGCGGACCTGCTCGAGCTCGAGGGGGCGGACGCGTTCCGCATCTCCGCATACCGTAAGGCCGCGCAGCGGATCCGCGAGACGCCGAGCGCGATCGCGCAGATGGCGCTCGACGGGCGTGCGAAGAGCCTCCAGGGGATCGGCAAGACGATCGAGGGCAAGATCGTCGAGATCGTCGAAGACGGCGAGATCCACGCGCTGACGAAGCGCAAGGCGCTCGTGCCGCCCGAGGTGGCGACGTTCATGCGGCTCCCGGGCCTCGGCCCGAAGACCGCGCGGCGGATCTGGCAGGAGCTCGGGATCACGACGGTCGGAGACCTGAAGGACGCGGCCGAGTCACAGAAGCTGCGCGGGCTGGCGGGACTCGGGGCGAAGTCGGAGGAGAAGATCCTCGCGGCGCTCGCCGCGCCGGCGGCCGCGGAGGGCCCGCGGCGCGCGCTCCTCGGGACGACGCTGCCGAAGCTGCGCGCGATCGTGCAGGTGCTCTCGGAGCATCCGGCCGCCGACAAGGTCTCGCTCGCGGGCTCCGCGCGACGCATGCGCGAGACGGTGCGCGACCTCGACATCATCGCGACCGCGTCCGATCCAGAGGCGCTGCTCGACTACTTCTGCTCGCTGCGCTGGGTGGTGGAGGTCGCGGCGAAGGGACCGACGAAGGCGACCGTCGTCTCGCACGAGGGGCTGCGCGTCGACCTGCGCGTCGTACCGCCGGAGTCGTACGGCAACCTGCTGCAGCACTTCACCGGTTCGAAGCAGCACAACGTCGCGCTGCGCGAGGCGGCAGTGCGGCGGGGGCTGTCGGTCTCCGAGTACGGCGTGACGGAGGTCGAGTCCGGCGACGCGCACTCGTTCGCCAGCGAGGAGGAGGTCTACGCCTTCCTCGGCTACGAGCTCATCCCGCCGGAGATGCGCGAAGGGCTCGGCGAGCTCGAGCTCGCGCGCCGCGGCGAGCTGCCGGACCTCGTCGAGCTCGGCGACCTCCGCGGCGACCTGCACACGCACACGACGTGGTCCGACGGCAAGGACGACCTCGAGGCGATGGTCGCGCGCGCAGTCGACAAGGGCTACGAGTACTACGCGGTCTGCGACCACGCGCAACGTCTGCGCGGCGACCGGCTGCGCGAGCAGACCGACGCGCTCGAAGCGCTCGACGAGGTCGTACCGCTGAAGCTCCTGAAAGGGATCGAGGTGAACATCCGCGCGAACGGCGAGCTCGACGTGTCGGAGGAGGACCTCGCAACGCGCGACTGGGTCGTCGCATCCGTGCACCACGGTTTCGACAAGGATCCGACGGAGCGTGTGCTCGCGGCGATGGAGAGCCCGTACGTCGACTGCATCGGCCACGTCACGAACCGCAAGATCAACAAGCGCACCGCCTCGGCGATCGACCTCGAGCGCGTGATCGCGAAGGCGATCGAGACGGGGACCTTTCTCGAGATCAACTCGCAGCCGGACCGGCTCGACCTGATGGACGTGCACGCGCGTGCCGCGCGCGAGGCCGGGCTGAAGGTCGTCATCGACTCGGACGGCCACGAGGTCGGCGCGCTCGACTTCCTCGAGTTCGGCGTCGGCCAGGCGCGGCGCGCGTGGATGACGAAGGACGACGTGCTGAACACGCGCACCTGGAAGCAGATCGAGAAGCTCAGGAAGAAGCGGCCGTGAAAATCCCTGCAAATCAGCGGCCCATGGGTACCCATGGGCCGGCACCGGCCCCACGTTGGTGAGCTTCAGGGAGGACCTGTCA
>JBKPLI010000267.1:0-27947 GCA_046731555.1 Actinomycetota bacterium
GTCGAGACGCACGAGATCACCGAGCTGATCGGGCAGCTGCGCACGGAGGGCGGCTACACGATCCTCGTCATCGAGCACGACATGCACGTCGTCGAAGGCATCTCAGACCGCGTGGTCGCGCTCGACCACGGGGTGAAGATCGCCGAGGGCTCGTTCGACTCGGTCGCGACCTCGCCACGGGTCGTCGAGGCGTACCTCGGCCTCCAGACCGCGGCGAGGAAATGAGCCGGCGCTTGCGACGGCGTTTCCAGGACGTCCGCGCTTTGCCCGGGCGCCCGTCTGCAACGCCAGCCAGGAACGGTGTCCGGCAGAAGGGTGCGCGATGAGCGCGAACGGCTCGCTCCTGAAGCTCGACGCCGTCGACACGTTCTACGGCGCGATCCACATCCTCCAGGGGCTGACGCTCGAGGTTCGCGCCGGCGAGCTCGTCTGCCTCCTCGGCGGCAACGCGTCGGGAAAGTCGACCACGCTCAAGACGATCCTCGGCCTCGTGAAGCCGCGGAACGGCAGGGTGTCGTTCGAGGGCGAGGACGTCACCGGGCGCTCGACGAGCTACCGGATCCGCATGGGCATGGCGATCGTGCCCGAGAACCGCCGCCTGTTCGCGCCGATGAGCGTCCTCGAGAACCTCGAGCTCGGTGCGTACCTGCACGGCGGCGGCTCGAAGGAGGACTTCGACCGCGTCTACGAGCTGTTCCCGCTCCTGTACGAGCGCCGATCGCAGCTCGCCGGGACGCTGTCGGGCGGCGAGCAGCAGATGGTCGCGATGGGGCGGGCCCTGATGTCGAAGCCGAAGCTGCTCCTGATGGACGAGCCGTCGATGGGCCTGGCGCCGATCCTCGTCGAGCGGAGCTTCGAGATCATCCGCGACGTGCACAAGTCCGGCGTCGCCATGCTCGTCGTAGAGCAGAATGCGAACGTGTCGCTGTCCATCGCCGACCGCGGGTACGTGCTGTCGACGGGGCGCCTCGTCCTCGAGGGGCCGGCGGCGTCCTTGCGCGAAAACGAAGACTTGAGAAAGGCATACCTTGGCCGTTGAGACCGGTTCACTGCCGGCACGCTGCCGGCACCGCTTCCCGATCCTCGAGCGCCTGACGTACGTCAACTCGTGCTCGCAGGGCGCGCTGTCGGACGCCGTGCGCGCCGCCTACGACGACTACCTGACAGGCTGGGACGAGAAGGGCGCGCCCTGGGAGTACTGGGTCGAGCGCTCCGAGACGGCGCGCGCCACCTTCGCGCGGCTCGTCGGCGCCGAGTCCGACGACGTCGCCGTCACGACCTCGCTGTCCGCCGGTGTCAGCGCCCTCGTGAGCGCGCTCACGTGGGACGAGCGGCCGCGGCTCGTCATCTCGGACTTCGAGTTCCCGACGATCGGCCAGATCTCGCACGCGCAGCAGCTGCGCGGGGCGGAGGTGGTCGTCGCGGGCGCCGCCGAGGCGGAGATCCCGCTGGAGCGCTTCGAGCAGGCGATCGACGAGCGGACGAAGCTCGTCGCGATCACCGCGGTCTGCTACCGGAACGGCGCCCGGCTGCCGGTCGAGGAGATCGCGCACCTCGCCCACGACCGCGGCGCGCTCGTGCTGCTCGACGCGTACCAGGCGGTCGGCACCTACCCGCTCGACGTGAACGAGCTCGGTGTCGACTTCCTCGCCGCGGGCGTCCTGAAGTATCTGCTCGGCTCGGCCGGCCTCGCGTTCCTGTGGTGCCGGCCCGGGCTCGCGGAGCAGCTGCTGCCCACGCAGACCGGCTGGTTCGCCGACCGGAACATCTTCGACATGGACCACCGCCGCTACGAGCCGTCCCCGACCGCGCGCCGGTTCGAGGCCGGTACGCCGCCGATCCCGTCGATCTACGCCGGCATCGCCGGGATGGAGCTGATGATGGAGATCGGCATCGCCGAGACCCGCGAGCACGTCCTCGGCCTGACGGAGCGGCTGATGACCGGCGTCGACGAGCTCGGCGGCGTCGTTGCGACCCCGCGCGAGCCCGAGCGCCACGGCGCCCTGACCTGCATCCGCTCGACGGACACACACGCGCTCGTGGCGGCGCTCGCGGGCGACGGCATCATCACCTCCGATCGCGACGGCAACCTCCGCGTCTCGCCGCATGCCTACAACACCGAGGAGGACATCGACATCGTCCTCGGCTCGCTCCGGCGGCACCGCCACCTGCTCGTTCCCGGCGTGTGACGTACGGATCAAGGTTGCATGACCTAGAAGAAACATGTGATAAGACGCCGTGCTCCTTCGCGAGGTCGGATACGCGCGCCCCTCGTCGATCGACGAGGCGCTGCGGTTGCTGGGCGAGAACGACGGGGCCCGTGCCCTCGCCGGAGGGCAGACGCTCGTCAACGTGATGAAGGCGCGGGCGGCGTCGCCCGACGCGCTCGTCGACCTCGGGGCGATCGAGGAGCTGCGTGGGATCGAGCTCGGGCCGGACGGGACGCTGACGATCGGCGCGATGACCACGACCACCGACCTCGTGACGAGCGCCGAGGCGCGCGCGCGGCCGATTCTCGGCCAGGTCGCGGCGCAGATCGCCGACGTGCAGGTGCGGAACCGGGGCACGATCGGCGGGAACATCTGCTCGAACGACCCGACGAACCACCTGCCGCCGCTGCTCGTCGCGCTCGCCGCGACGATGACGATCCGCGGCGCCGACGGCGAGCGCGAGGTGACGGCCGACGACTTCTTCCTCGGCGTGTATCTGACGGCCGTCGGGACCGGCGAGCTGCTCACGAAGGTCACCGTGCCCGCGGGCCGGCGCGACGGGTTCGCGTCCGTGGCGATCGGCGTCGACGGGACGTGCATCGTCAACGCGGCCGCGTCGCTCGACGGCGACGGCGGGGCGCGCGTCGTGATCGGCTGCGTCGACGCCGTGCCGCGGCGGGCGACCGAGGTCGAGGGGAAGCTAGGCGGCTCGCTCGAGGCCGACGGCGTGAAGGCGGCGGTGGAGGGGCTCGGCGCCACGCTCGACCCGCCGAGCGACGTGCACGCGTCGGCCGACTACCGCCGGCACCTCGCCGAGGTGGTCGCCGCGCGGGCGATCCTGCAGGCGACGGAGGCGGGAGGCTAGATGGCGACACCTGTTGCGTTCGAGACGGCGCGCACGATCACGGTCACGGTCAACGGCGAGTCGTACGAGCGGGAGGTCGAGGCACGGCGCCTCCTGATCCACTTCCTGCGCGACGACCTAGACCTGACCGGTTCGCACATCGGCTGCGACACCGGCAACTGCGGCGCGTGCAGCGTGATCGTCGACGGCACGCTCGTGAAGAGCTGCATGATGCTCGCGGTGCAGGCCGACGGCGCGTCGATCGAGACCGTCGAGAGTCTCGCGTCGGGCGACGAGCTCAGCGGGCTGCAGCAGGCGTTCAGCGACCACCACGCGCTCCAGTGCGGCTACTGCACGCCCGGGATGCTGATGAGCGCGACGGCGCTGCTGCGCGAGAACTCGAGCCCGTCGGACGACGAGATCAAGAAGGCGCTGCAGGGCAACATCTGCCGCTGCACCGGCTACTGGAACATCTTCGAGGCGGTCAAGGCGGCGGCGCAGTGAGCACGACGACGACCGACGCCCCGACGACCGTCGAGGTCGAGGCTCCCGCGAAGCAGTGGTCGGGGCAGAACGTCCCGCGCAAGGAGGACAAGCGGCTCGTGCAGGGGCAAGGCGTCTTCGTCGACGACGTGAAGCGGCACGGGATGGGCTTCGTCCACTTCGTCCGTTCGCCGTACGCGCACGCGCACATCACCTCGATCGACGTCTCGAAGGCGGAAGAGCTCGGCGGCGTGTACGGCACGCTGACCGGCGAGGAGGTCGCGGCGCTCACCGACCCGTTCTTCCAGATCGCGTCGGTGCCGGGCGCGAACATCAAGGACTACTCGCTCGCGGTCGGCAAGGTGCGCTTCGTCGGCGAGCCGGTCGTCGCGGTCGTCGCCGAGACGCGCGAGCTCGCGCGCGACGCGTCGGAGCTCGTCGAGGTCGAGTACGAGCCGCTCGACGCGCTCGTCGACGCCCGCCGCGCGCAGGACGCGGACACGCCCGTGCTGCACGACGAGGCCGGCGGCAACCTCATGTGGGAGGGCGTCTACGAGTGGGGCGACCTCGACGCGGCGTTCGCCGAGGCGGACAAGATCGTGAAGATCGACGAGCTCCACTTCCACCGCTTCAACTCGACGCCGCTCGAGTGCGACGGGGCGCTCGTCGAGTACAACCGCGGCACGGGGCAGTGGACGATCCACACGAACAACCAGTTCCCCGGCTTCGCGGTGATCATGATGGGCCCGGCGATGCGGACGGGGCTCGACAAGCTCCGGTTCGTCACGCAGGACATCGGCGGCGGGTTCGGCAACAAGATCACGTCGCACCCGCAGCTCGTCGTGTGCTGCCTGCTCGCGCGCAAGCTCAACCGGCCGGTCCAGTGGACGGAGTGGCGCACGGACTTCCACCTGTCGATGTCGCACGGCAACGAGCGCTGGTTCCTCGACACCGAGGTGGCGGTCAAGAACGACGGCACGATGCTCGGCTTCCGCACGAAGGCGCTCGACGACGCCGGGGCGTGGCTGCGCTACGAGCCGCTCGGCGGTGTGATCTGGGCGCAGGTCACGCCGGGCATGTACCGCTGGCGCCACATCCGGCTCGAGTTCACGCAGGTGGCGACGAACAAGGCGCCGTGCTCGCCGAACCGCGGCTACTCGCGCATGCAGCATCTCTGGTTCACCGAGCGGATGATCGACATCGTCGCCCACGAGCTCGGCCTCGACCCGGTCGAGGTGCGCAAGCGCAACTACATCAAGGCCGACGAGATGCCGTACGAGACGCCGAACGGCTGCGTCTACGACTCGGGCGACTACGCGCGCATGCTCGACACCGGGCTCGAGCTGATCGGCTGGAACGGCATCGAGGCGCGCCGCGCCGACGCGGAGGCGCGCGGGAAGCTGCTCGGCGTCGGCATCGGGTCGACGCTCGACTCCGGCACGAACAACTTCGGCCAGTCGCGGCTCATCAACCCCGAGCTGCAGTTCTCAGGCAACAACGAGGTCGCGACGGTGAAGCTCGACATCTTCGGCGAGATCGTCGTCACCCTCGGCACGACGCCGCAGGGGCAGGGGCACGAGACGACCGCCGCGCAGGTCGTCGCCGACATCCTGGGCTGCTCGGTCGACGACGTGTACGTGCGCGCCGGCCACGACTCCTACTGGAACTCGCACGCCGGCTTCTCCGGCACGTACGCGTCGCAGTTCGCCGTCACCGGCCTCAGCGCCGTGAAGGGCGCGACCGACATGCTGGCGGCCGAGATCAAGAAGCTCGGCTCGGTCATCCTCGGCGGCGTGCCCGAGGACGCGCTCGAGCTCGCCGAGGGCACGGTGCGGATCAAGGACAACCCCGAGGCGGCGCTGCCGTTCATGGCGTGCGGCGCGATCATCAACGCGAACAACGCCGGCCTGCCGGAGGATCTCGGCGTCACGCTGAACTGCCGCTACGTCTACCGGCCGCCGTTCCAGGTGCCGGACGTCGAGCGCAAGTTCGGGAACCTCACGCTCACGTACGCCGCGCAGGTGCACGTGGCCGTGATCGAGATCGACCCGGAGACGGGCGCGTACGAGATCGTCGACTATGCCGCCGTCGACGACTGCGGCAACCGCATCCACCCGCAGATCGTCGAGGGGCAGGTGATGGGCGCGACCGCGCAGGCGCTCGGCGCCGCGACGCACGAGCAGTTCGCCTACGACGAGGACGGCAACCTGCTCACCCCGAACTTCTACGACTACCACGTGCCGCACGCGCTCGACATGCCGCCGCTCCGCACCGGCTACCTCGAGAGCCCGTCGCCGTTCACGCCGCTCGGCACGAAGGGCATGGGCGAGGGCGGCGGCGCCGGCATCCACGCCGTGTGCGCTGCGATCCAGGATGCGCTGCGCGGCCGCGGCGACGCGATCGTCTACGACAGCTGCAACCCGTACCACCGGGTGTGGGAGCTGCTCGAGCAGCCCGAGCGCTCGCGCGAGCTCGTGTCGGTGGTGGACGCGTGAACGTCTCGGGCGAGCGCGAGTTCGCGGCGCCGCGCGAGCAGGTGTGGCGCGTGCTGAACGACCCGGAGTCGATGGCGAAGACGATGCCCGGCGTCGAGAGCTTCGACGTGCACGACGAGAAGCGCTGGACCGCGAACGTGAAGATCCCGCTCGGCCTCGGCGGCCTGAAGATGAAGGTCGACATGGAGAAGACGGAGGAACGCGAGCCCGAATTCGCGAAGCTGCAGATCAAGGGCAAGGGCGTCGGCGCGATGATGAACATGCAGACCTCGTTCGAGCTCGCTGACGGGGCGAACGGCGGCACGACGATGCAGTGGTCGGCGGACGTGCGGATCGCGGGGCCGGTCGGCTCGATGGGACAGCGTGTGCTGCAGCCGATCGTGAACCAGCAGGTGCAGCACGTCCTCGCCGCGCTCGACCGCGAGGTGCAGGCGGCGTCGTCGGGTGCGGAGGACGCCGGGCCGCCGGCGAAGTCGACACCCGAGGCCGAGCCACCCTCCGGGACGAGCGGCGCGGACGAAGGCGTCAGCCCGTTGTCGCCCGAGGGCTACGAGCCGGAGCCCGAGGGGCCGACGACGTCCACCGAAGACTGACCCGGCGAGTCAGTCGGCCATGCTCGGCCCGGGGTCGCGGCGCAGCTCGAGCGTCGCGCAGTGGAGCCCGGCGATCGCGAACTTGTGCGCCTCCGAGAAGTCGACCTCGTGCACCTCGATCCCGAGCTCCTCGAGCCGCTGCTTGACGGTGTGCGAGCCGGCGTTCATCACGACCTTGCCCGGTGAGAGCGTCACCGCGTTGACCGCGAGCGCCCAGTACTCCTCGATCGGCACCTCGACGATCCGGAAGTCGCGCTCCAGCAGCCACCGCACGAACCCGTAGTTGACGAGATGCGGCGCGAGCACCGCCACCCGAACGTCGGGAACCATCACGACCATGTCCATGTGGCTCGTGCCGATGTTGCCGTTCCCGATCGACTCGACCCACCCGGGGCTGTGCGCGACGACGAGCTCGACACCGACGTTGTCGAGCACGAACCGGAGCTGGCGCAGGCCCTCCTCGTTCGCGACGACGCTCTCGTTCATGACGAACGTGCGCGAGTCGAGCCAGCGCCCGGCGCCGGGCTCGCAGACGCCGCGGCCGTGGATCGTGAGGTAGATCGGGATCTGGAGCGCGGTGAGGACGTTCGACCAGATCGCCTCGCGGCCGCGCTGCCACGACCCGAGCCCCATGCGGTGCATGATCGCGCCGCCGCGGACGACGAGACCGCCGCCGGCGAGCGTGACGAGGTTCTTGAGGTAGCCGTACGCGCCGATCGCAGGCACGGGCGGCTCGATGTAGTTCACCGCGACACCGTTGTCGGCGAGCAGTGCGTAGTACTCGTCGAACTGGTGCCGGAGCCGGCCGAGGTCGGCGTTGCCCGCGGCCGACGAGTAGTAGTACTGCCACTCGCGCGCGTACTCCGGCCGCGTCTCGTTCTCGGTCGGGCGCGAGACGAGCACCTCGCGGAGCGTCCCGATGCCCTCGGCGCCCCAGCGCTTGCCCCAGATCTGCTCGACCTCGTCGTAGAAGTCGGTCTCGTGGAGCATCCAGTTGTGCAGCGGCTTCCCGGGCTCGAACCACGGCAGAGACTCCAGCACCGCGGCCTCGTCGTGGGTATCCGCCGGACGCGGCGACGAGTACTCGAGCTCGATCGTCCTGCCGTCCGCCGCCACCACCTTGAACGGCACGAGCTCGCGCTCGCCCGCACCGGTCGTGTCCCTCGCCGTCGTCGCCATCAGCGGCACCTCCAAGGGGTCGGGTTCCTCTTTGCGATTTGATCAAATCTGAGAGGATCGGTCTATGACCCCCTTCCGCGTCGGCGTGATGCAGCTGACGATGGAGCCGCTGGACGAGATGCTCGCGACCGCGCGGGAGCTCGACCGGAACGGCTTCGACACGATCTGGCTCGCAGAGGCGTACCCGTGGTGGCGCAAGCACGGCATGGAGGCGCGCTCGTCGACGGTCGTCTCGGCGCTGATGGCGCAGCAGACGGAGCGGCTGACGATCGGCTGGGGGATCATCTCGCCGTTCACGCGGCACCCCGTGCAGGTCGCGATGGACGCGCGCGTCGTGCAGGAGGCGGCCGGGCCCGGCCGGTTCATCCTCGGCTTCGGGACGTCGAAGATCTTCCTCAACAACGCGGGTCTGCAGACGAACAAGACGCTCGGGCCGATGCGCGACGCGGTCGCGATCGTGCGCGGCGTGCTGGGCGGCGGCGACTTCCGCTACGAGGGCTCGGCCTGGAACGCGGAGGTGCCCGCGCTGCAGGCCGCCGCCGAGACGCCGCGCGACGTGCCGCCCGTCTACGTCGCCGCGACGGCGCCGAAGATGCAGGCGCTCGCCGGCGAGATCGGCGACGGCTGCCTGACGCCCTCGATCACGACGCCTGCGTTCGTCCGCTATACGCGCGACAACGTCGCCGCCGACATCGACATCGGGTGCACGATCGTCGCCTCGATCCACGAGTCGGACCGCGACGCGGGCCGCGACGGCGCCCGCGAGATCGCGGGCATGTACCTCGCGAACAAGGTGCAGAACATCAAGGGCTCCGCCGACACGCTCCTCGACCTCGCCGGCATCGAGCAGGACGAGATCCGCCCGGTCGCCGAGGCGATGGAGCAGGGCGGCCGGCTTGCCGCGAAGGCGCAGGTCTCCGACGCGCTGCTCGACAAGTGCAAGCCGATCGCCGGCACGCCCGAGGACTGCGTCGCCGCGATCGAGGAGTACAAGGATGCCGGCTGCACCCACGTCATGCTCGAGCTCTGGGGCGACCGGCGCCACGAGCAGATCCGCCTCTTCGCCGAGCGGGTGCTGCCGCACGTCCGCGGATGAGCGGCATCGCCGTCGACCGCGACCGGCTCGTCGACACGGCCACGCGGATGGTGAACGTCCACAGCTTCACGGGCGACGAGCAGTCGATGGCGGAGCTGATGGTCGAGCTCTACGACGAGCTCGGCGTGCGCGTGCAGTGGCAGCAGGTCGAGGACGGCCGCGCGAACGCACTCGGCACGTGGCCGGGGACGGGCGGCGGGAAGACGCTCATGTTCAACGGGCATATGGACACGTCGTACTCCGGCCGCGAGCCGTGGCTGCGCGACGTCCCCGGCTTCCAGCCGCACGCGTTCGTGCGCGACGGCCGCCTCTACGGGCTCGGCATCTCGAACATGAAGGGCGCGCTCGCCTGCTACGTCGAGGCGGTGCACGCGCTGCAGGACGCGGGCGTGAAGCTCCGCGGCGATGTGCTGATCGCGGCCGTCTGCGGCGAGATCGAGAAGACGCAGCAGGGCGACGCGCAGGGCGCCGAGTACCGCGGTTACGCGGCCGGCTCGCGCTACCTCGTCTCCCACGGCGGCGTCGCGGACATGTGCCTGCTCGGCGAGCCGACCGAGGGCAAGGTCGTCCTCGGCCACTTCGGCTCGCTCTGGCTCCGCATCCGCGTGCACGGCGACTTCATCCACACCGCGTTCAGCGAGGGGCGGCGCGACCGCAACTCGATTCTGCGCATGCACGAGGTGACGCGCGCAGTACTCGACTGGATCCCGACCTGGGAGGACGACCCGTCGAATGCGTACCGCGGCGCGAAGGCGATCGTGAACGTGGGCGGCGTCGCCGGCGGCTTCGGCTGGCGCGTCTCGCGCACGCCGCACCACACGGATCTCTTCCTCGACGTGCGCGTGCCGCCGACGAAGGAGATGGGCCTCGCGCGGCGCGAGGTGCTCGACTTCGTGCGCTCGCTCGCCGACCGCTTCCCGGACTACGGCGTCGAGGGCGAGGTCTACGTGACCGCGCCCGGGTCGGAGATCGACGAGGGCCACGAGCTCGTGGCCGCGATCGACGCGGCGCACGCGGAGGTGTTCGGCGCGACGCCGGAGCGCGACGCGACGCGCTGGTTCAGCGACGCCTCCGTGCTCGTGCGGTACGGCATTCCGACGGTGAACTACGGCACGTCGACCGGGCTCATGGACGTCGAGCTCGGCGAGAACCTCGACATCGAAGGGTTGGTGCAGATGGCGCAGACGTACGCGCTCGTGGCACAGCGGGTGTGCGGATGAAGCTCGTCACGTACGACGACGGCAAGGTCGGGCGCATCGACGGCGAGGAGATCGTCCGCCTCGACGTCGGCACGATGCGGGAGTACTTCGAGCGCGGCGGGGTCGACGACGCCGACGAGCGCGTCGCGCTCGCGGACGCGAGCCTGCGCGCGCCGATCGTCCCGAAGAAGCTCTTCCACACGGCCGGCAACTTCCGCGAGCACGAGGAGGAGTCGAAGAACGTCGACTGGTCCCACGCGATCGCGCCGTGGATCAACTTCTTCCAGAACGTCGACGCGATCGTCGGGCCGGACGAGCCCGTCATCTACCCCGAGCACCTGACCGAGGAGCTCGACTACGAGCTCGAGCTCGCGGTCGTCCTGCGCAAGTCCGGCAAGTGGTTCACGCCCGAGGAGGCCATGGACTACGTCGGCGGCTACCTGATCTTCAACGACATCACGGCGCGCGACATCCAGCGCGGCGAGATGCGGTCGGGCGTGTTCAGCTTCTGCAAGGCGATCGACACCTTCTGCCCGCTCGGCCCGTGGATTGTGACGCCGGACGAGATCCCCGACCCGCACGACCTCGCGATGGAGCTGCGCGTGAACGGTGAGGTGCGGCAGGAGTCGCACTCCGGCCGGATGAGCGTGACGATCCCCGAGATCCTGTCGAACTTCTCCGCGCTCGGGTACTCGGCCGGCGATGTGCTCTCGACCGGCACCGTGTCGGGCGTGGCCGGGTTCAAGTCGGAGGAGGAACGCCGGCAGCTGTACCTCAAGCCGGGCGACGTGATCGAGGCCGAGATCGAGCGGATCGGCGTGCTGCGCAACCCGGTCGTCTCGTGGCAGGAGGGCCACGGCTCGCCGCCGCTCCCGCGCGTGCGGCCGTGGGGCGAGGACGCCTAGGTGGCGCAGGTCGCCGCGGACGCGTCTCTTCGTGTTGCCGCGCACGCGCGCGCATGCGCGCGCGAAGACCCCGCCCTGGGTGGGGCCGCACCCACCTCCCTCACGGTCGATGCTAACGGCGAAACCGATACGTGTCCGTGCCGACTCTGTGAAAAGAGCGCAACGGCGTGAGGTGGCCGCGGGACGACGCGAAGCTCGAGCGCGTGCGCGCGCTGATGGCCGAGCGCGGACTGGACGCGCTCGTCGTGCGCGCGCCGGACAACGTCCTGTACCTGACGAACTTCTGGCCGATGAAGGGCTTCGACGCGTGCGTCTTCCCGTGCGACGGCGAGCCGGTGCTGATGTGCCTCGAGGCGTCGGCCGACGACGCTGCGCGGATGGCGTGGACGAGCGACGTCCGCTACCTGCGCGGCTATGCCGACGACGACCCGCGGCCGCCGATCGCGCGCACGCTCGACCTGACGCGCGAGGCGGCGCGCGGCTACGCGAAGGTCGGGCTCGAGCTCAGCCTCGGTACGCAGGCGTCCGACCGCATGGTGGGCGAGCCGACGACGTTCACTCGCGCGTGGTTCGACGCGTGGCCCGATGCCGAGGACTCGACCGCGCTCCTCGCCGAGGCGCGCAGCGTCAAGACCGAGCAGGAGGTCGCCCGCATCCGGATCGCGAACGACATCGCGGCAAACGCGATGGAGCACGCGCGGGCGCACCTCGAGCCGGGCATGACCGAGAGCGAGGCCGCCGCGCTCTGGCAGGCGCGCGTCCACGGCGCAGGCACCGCGCGCGACGACGTCGACCTCGCGCTGCCGTTCTCGCTCGTCTGGTCCGGCCCCGGGATCCGGACGTTCACGGCGACGGGCGACCGGCCCGTCAAGGAGGACGAGCCGACGCTGTTCGAGATCTGGGTCTGCGCCGACGGCTACTGGGCCGACCACACGAAGCTCCTGTGCCCCGGCGAGCTGCGCGCCGAGTACCGCGAGCTCGAAGAGCAACTTCTCGCCGTCTACGACCGCGCGGTCGACCACTGCCGGCCGGGCGCGAGCCTCGCCGAGCTCGACCGCATCGTGCGCGACGGCATCGCCGAGATGGGGTACGCGGGGCAACCGAGCCACCCGATCGCGCACGGCGTCGGCGCCCGCGCGCACGAGCCGCCGTACCCGCACCAGGCCGGCGGCGGCGAGGTCGCAGAGGGCATGGTGCTCGCGATCGAGCCCGGCTGCTACTGGGAGGGCGGCGGCGGGCTGCGCGTCGAGGACAACTTCCTGATCACCGGCGAGGGCGCCGAGAAGCTCTCGCCCTTCCCGGACGGGGTGGTGGCATGCAGGACCTGATCTGGACGGGGTCGCTGAACGGGCCGTACCGCATCGGCGGCCACGTCGGCCTCTACGACACGACGCTGCGCGACGGCGAGCAGACGGTCGGCGTCGTGCTCGACCCGCAGCAGAAGCTCGAGATCGCGCGGCTCCTCGACGGGCTCCGCATCGACCGGATCGAGGCCGGCTTCCCGCGCGTGTCCGACGACGACTGGCAAGCCGTGAAGCTGATCTCCGAGGCGGGACTCAACGCCGAGGTGTGGGGCTTCTCGCGTGCTGTGCCCGCCGACCTCGAGGCGCTCGTGGAGCTCGGCGTCTCGCACTCGGTGATCGAGTCGCCGATCTCCGACCTGAAGCTCGACGCGATCGGCGTCTCGCGCGAGACGATGCTCGAGCGGATCGCGAAGGCGATGCGCTTCGCCGCCGAGCACGGCATCCGTGCCGCGTTCTTCGGCGTCGACTCGACGCGTGCCGAGCTCGACTTCTTCCGGCAGGTGTACGAGACGGCCGTCGAGGCGGGGGCGAAGGAGGTCGCCGTCGTCGACACGCTCGGCATCGCCGGCCCGGAGGCGGTCGGCGACCTCGTCGGCCGGACGATCCAGTGGCTCGACGGGACGCCCGTGCACTACCACGGCCACAACGACTTCGGCCTCGCGACCGCGAGCGCGGCGGCCGCGGTGCGCGCCGGCGCGACATGGGTGCACGGCACGATCAACGGCATGGGGGAGCGCGCCGGGAACGCGAATCTCGGCGAGGTGGCGCTGACGCTGCGCGCGCTCTACGGCGTCGAGACGAACCTGCGCCTCGACCGCATCCGCGAGGTGTCCGAGCGCGTGCGCGAGCTGTCGGGCTACGCGCTCGAGCCCTGGAAGCCGGTGACGGGCGAGACGTTGTTCCGCCGCGAGAGCGGCGCGGTCGCGAGCCAGTTCCACGACCCGCCGTCGATCGAGCCGTACTCGTCGGAGCTCGTGGGGGCGCAGAGAGCCATCGTGCTCGGGAAGAAGAGCGGCGCGGACTCGATCCGCATCAAGGTCGAGGAGCTCGGGCTCGACGTGCCGGAGGACCGGCGCGCAGAGCTGCTCGCGCGCGTGAAGGAGCTCGGCGCTCGCAAGCGCGGGCTCGTGACCGACGAGGAGCTCGCGGAGCTCGCGAATGGCTGACGCGGACGCAGTCGTCGTCGGCAGCGGCGTCAACGGGCTCGCGTGCGGCGCGCTGCTCGCGCAGGCGGGCTGGCGCGTCGTCGTGCTCGAGCGGAACGACTGGCTCGGCGGCGCGATCCGCACGGCCGAGATCACCGAGCCGGGGTTCCACCACGACGTGTTCAGCGCCTGGCACCCGCTGTGGGTCGGCGGCGCCGCGCACGCGCAGCTCGCCGACGATCTCGCGCGGCACGGGCTCGAGTACCTCAACACCGACCTGCCGACCGGCACCGTCTTCCCGGACGGCGAGTCCGCGTTCCTGCTGCGCACTGCGGAGGCGAACGCGGCGGAGCTCGACCGCCACGCCGCCGGCGACGGAGCCGCCTGGCAGGCGCTGCTCGGCGAGTTCTTCCCGAACGCGGACCTCGCGTACGGCGTGCTCGGCACGGAGCTGTGGTCGAAGCAGGGCGCCGGGCTCGCGCTGAAGGCGTACCGGCGGCTCGGGCGCAACGGCGCGCTCGACTTCGCCGGCCGGCTGCTCGTGTCCGCGCGCGACTGGCTCGAGACCGCGTTCCAGTCGGAGCGCGCGCACGGCCTCCTCGCCCCGTGGGTGCTGCACACGGGCCTCGGCCCGGACGCGGCGGCGTCGGGGTACATGGCGCAGGTGATCGCCGTCGCCGTCCAGGAGGGCGGCATGCCGATCCCGCGCGGCGGCGGCGCCCGGCTCGCCGACGCACTCGCGGCCCTGATCCGCGCGGCCGGCGGCGAGTGCCGCACCGAGACGGAGGTCGAGCGCGTGCTGATCTCCGAGGGCCGTGCGCTCGGCGTCGTCACGACCGGCGGCGAGACGATCAAGGCCGAGCGCGCGGTGATCGCGAACGTGACGCCGACGCAGCTCTACGGCCGGCTCGTCGAGCTCGTCGACCAGGACACGAAGCAGCGCGTCGACCGCTTCCGCTACGGCCGCTCGGAGATGCAGATCCACTTCGCGCTCGACGAGCCGCCGCGCTGGGACGGCGACCCGCGCCTCGCCGAGACCGCGATCGTGCACGTCACGCCGGGCCTCGACGGCGTCTCGCGCGCGGTGAACGAGGCCGAGCGCGGCCTGCTGCCGGCCGAGGCGACGGTCGTCGTCGGGCAGCCGCTGACGATGGACGCGTCGCGCGCGCCGGACGGCAAGGGGCTCCTCTGGGTGCAGCTCCAGGAGCTGCCGTGGCGCGTGAAGGGCGACGCCGCCGGCAAGCTCGACGTCGGCGACGGCACGTGGACGCCCGAGCTGCGCGAGCGCTACGCCGACCGCATCCAGGCGCGGATCGCGAAGCACGTCCCGAATCTCGAATCGGCGCTCCTGAAGCGCGTCTCGCTCTCGCCGGCCGACCTGCAGGCCGCGAACCCGAACCTCGTGCACGGCGATCCGTACGGCGGCTCGCTCGCGCTCGACCAGAACTTCCTCTGGCGGCCGTTCCCCGGCCGGCCGGGCCACGCGACCATGATCGACCGGCTCTGGCACGTCGGCGCGAGCACGCATCCCGGCCCGGGCCTCGGCGGCGGTTCGGGCGCGATGGTCGCCGCGCAGCTGCTCGAGCCGTCGCTGCCGCAGCGCGCGGCCGCGCGCGTCAAGAGCCTCGTCGGCCGGCGCTAGTGCTCGAAGATCCCGCGCTCGCCCAGCTCGGGTGCGAAGAACCGCTCCGCAAGCTGGAGGTGGCGGCGGAACGCCCGTACGGCCGCGGCGGGCCGCCGGGTGAGGCAGGTGCGGAGGAGCTCCTCGTCGATCTCGCGGTGCTCGGTCTGCAGCTCGCCTTCGGCCGAGAGCAGCGCGGGGCGGAAGCGCTCGGAGGCGTCCCAGGCCGGGCGGATCAGCGCCGGCAGCCACTCGCAGCCGCAGGCGTCGTAGAGCGTGAAGTGGAACTCGGTGTGCGCACGCATCGCCTCGCGCACGTCGTCGGCCGCGCGCGCTTCGTCGAGGCGGGCGAGGTGGGCGGAGGCGGCCTCGCCCTCCTCGGGCGTGAGCCGCATTGCCGCGCGCCTGAGGGCGAGCGACTCGATCACGAGCCGCACCTCGAACAGGTCGCGCAGCTCGTCGACGTCGAAGGGCAGGACGCGTGCTCCCTGGTGGGGCACGTGCTTCGCGAGCCCGAGGGCCTCGAGCTGGCGGACGGCCTCGCGAATCGGCGAGATGCTCATCCCGAGCGTCCGCGCGAGCTCGTCGAGGCGGAGCGGCGTGCCGGGCGAGAGCTCGCCCAGAATGATCGCCTCGCGCAACTCCTCGAGGGCGTACTCCGCCATCGTGCGGTGACGGATCCTCCCCTCGGGGCCCCGGGTCTGCGGCATCTCCGGCGGGAGGCTCACACGCGCTTGATCACATGTCAAACGCTGTGCGAGGATCGCCCTCCGGTGGTTCGACCGATGCACACCGACGGTCCGCGGGTCTCCGTCTCGCAGATCACGACCCTCGCGGCGAGCTTCGCCGACGACGTCCGCACGTACGCGGACGCCGGCCTGGACGGGATCGGGGTCTGGGAGATCAAGCTCGCCGAGGACGGGGACGACGCGGCCGCGCTCGAGCAGCTCGAGGCGAGCGGGCTCGAATCCGCGTCCGCCGTGCCCGCCGTGCCGTCGATCCTGCCGCTCCCGCTGCTCGGCCCGCCGGACGACCCGGCCGAGCGCCTCGAGTCGCTGCTCGAGTCCGTGCACCGCCTGGCCGCGTTCCGGCCGAGCGGTGTCGTCTGCCTGACGGGCTCGGGCGAGGGCCGCGACGCCGACGAGGCGCGCGCGCTCGTCGTCGACGGGCTGCGGCAGCTCGGCGCCGAGGCCGCGTCGGCCGGCGTGCGGATCGCGCTCGAGCCGTACCAGCGCGAGGACGGCCTGCCGTGGTCGATCGTCTCGTCGATCCCCGAGGCGGTCGAGCTGATCCGGGACGCGGGCGACTCGCCCGCGCTCGGCCTGCAGTTCGACGTCTGGCACCTCTGGAACACGGAGACGCTGCTCGACGACATCGCCGAGCACGTCGACCGCTTCGCGGGCGTGCACGTGTCGGGCTACCGCGAGCCGACGCGCAACTGGGCCGACCGCGCGCTTCCCGGCGACGGCGCCGGGGACCTGCCGCGGATCCTCGCCGCGCTCGACGCGGCCGGGTGGGGCGGCCTCTACGACATCGAGGTGTTTTCCGACAACGGCACATTCGGCACCGCGCATCCCGACTCGTTCTGGGACGTCGCGCCCGCCGAGCTGATCCACCGCGCCCGCGACGCGTTCCTGCGCGCCTGGGCCGCGTCCCGCGACCACGAGCTGACTCCCCAGTGACCCCGTCCCCGTCCGTCGCGCGCGCGACGGCAGATCCCGTAAGGAGCAAGAGATGAGACGACTGAGCACGCGGACGACTCTCGCCGTCCTCGTGATTGCGGCCGGCGTCGTCGGGCTCGCTGCGACCGCCGCGGCGCGGACGCACGCGTCGAGCCCGATCGTGATCGGGTGGGCCTTCGACAGCAAGGGTGCGATGGCCCCGTTCGACAACCCCGCCCTCGCCGCGGCGAAGCTCCGCGTCAACCAGATCAACGCAAAGGGCGGCGTGAACGGTCGTCAGCTGCAGATCCGGACGTGCGACACGCAGGGCAACAAGCCGACGATCGCCAAGGCGTGCGCCGCGCGGCTGCTCGGCGGCGGCGCGAACGTGATCTTTACGACCTGCGACGTCGACTTCGCCGCGCCGGTCGTGCAGGAGACGATCAACCGCGGCGTGCTCGCGGTCGCGCCGTGCATCGGCACCGACCAGATGGGCCCGAAGCGGTTCGGCCCGAAGGGGAGGCTCGCGTTCAGCTTCGGCAACGTCGCGCAGGACGAAGGCTCGGCGATGGCCGAGTACGCGTGGAAGAAGGGCTGGCGCTCGGCCGCCCTCGCGACCGACACCGTGATCGTCTACTTCAAGGACGTCGTGAAGGCGTTCGAGGCGCGCTGGAAGCAGCTCGGCGGCAAGGTCGTCGGCCGCGAGTCGTACCAGTCGCTCGGCGGCAGCAACGTCCAGAACGCGGTCAGCCGGCTGAACAACGAGAAGGCCGACGTGATCGTCACGTCGACCGCCGGTGCGTTCGGCGCGCTGTCCACGCTCGTGTCGGGGCTGCGCAGCCTCGGCAACAACACGCCGATCATCAACTCGTGGGCCGGCGACGGCGCGTACTGGCTGCCGAAGAACCCGAAGGTGACGAACTACTACTTCGTCACGTACGCGTCGGTGTTCGGCGACGACCCGCAGGCGGCCGTCAACAAGCTCGCGAAGCAGGTCAAGGCGGGCACGGGCGGCTTCCTGACCGGCCCGGCGGCGATCGACGGCGTCGTCGCGGCGATCAAGCGCTCCGGCGGCTCGACGAACGGCGTCGCGCTCGCGGCTCAGCTCGAGAAGTTCAAGAGAGTCCCGACGCTGTCCGGCCTGGTGAGCTTCTCGCCGCGGCTCCACACGGTGTTCGGGCGGCAGTACCGCGTGATCCGGATCCAGGACAACAAGCCGAAGCTCGTCGGGACGGTTACGGCGAAGGTCGTTCCGAAGATCTAGAGGGCTTGACGGAGGAAGCACTCGACCGTGAATCGGAGAGGAGGCCCGGAGCGACCCTCCGGGCCTCCTCCGTGTCGCGGTCGTTCGAGGGCGTGCAGGCGCTGCGCGGGGTCAGCCTCGAGCTGCGGCGCGGCGAGGTCGTCGGGCTGATCGGGCCGAACGGCGCCGGCAAGTCGACGCTCGTGAACGTGCTGTCGGGGTTCGACCGCCCGACGGACGGAGCCGTCGAGCTGAACGGCCGCGACGTCACGCGCTGGTCGCCGCACCGCCGCGGCCGCGCGGGGCTCGCGCGCACGTTCCAGCACGCGCACGCGTTCCGGGACCTGTCGGTGCGCGAGAACGTCGAGGTCGCCGCGCTCGGCGTCGGCGCGTCGCCGCGCACCGCCGCGCAACGCGCGGACGACCTGCTCAGCGTGCTCGGGCTTGCCTCCTACGCGAACGCGCCCGCGGCGGCGCTCGCGCACGGCGACGAGCGGCGGCTCGGCGTCGCCCGCGCGCTCGCGACCGAGCCGCAGTTCGTGCTCATGGACGAGCCCGCGGCCGGCCTGCCCGAGGCCGAGGTGCCGGACTTCGCCGCGGTCGTCCGCTCCGTGCGGGACGAGCACGGCGGCGGCGTGCTGCTCATCGACCACAACATGGCGCTGATCATGGAGATCTGCGAGCGCATCCACGTGCTCGACCAGGGGACGACGCTCGCGGAGGGGACGCCGGCCGAGATCCGCTCGAACCTCGACGTCGCGGCCGCGTACCTCGGCGAGGCGCCCGTTCCGGAGGAGGACCTGGAGTGAGGCGACGCTTGCGGCGCCGTCATCAGGACGCGCGGGTCTCCCGCGCGTCCGTCTGCGTCGCCGACCGGGAACGATGGCGGTCAAGGTGAGCAGATGAGCGGCCAGGGCCTCGTCGTCGACGGGCTCGATGTGCGCTACGGCGGCGTGCACGCGGTGCGCGGGCTGTCGCTGACGGTCGAGCCGGGCGAGATCGTCGGCCTCATCGGCCCGAACGGCGCAGGCAAGTCGTCGACGCTGCACGCGATCATGGGGCTCGTCGCGTCGGAGGGCGACGTGCGCGTCGGCGGTGCGTCGCTCCGCGGCCGCAACCCGGAGGACGTCGCGCGCGCGGGCGTCGCGCTCGTGCCCGAGGGACGGCGGCTGTTCGGCGAGCTGACGGTCGAGGAGAACCTGCGCCTCGGCCTCGCGGGCCGCTCGTCGCCCGGCGACTCGCGGGCGGCGATGCAGGAGGTCTACCGGCTCTTCCCGGTCGTCGACGAGTTCCGTCGCCGGCCGGCCGGCGCGCTCTCGGGCGGCCAGCAGCAACAGCTCGCGATCGCCCGCGCGCTCGTCGCCGAGCCGGCCGTGCTGCTGCTCGACGAGCCGTCGCTCGGCCTCTCGCCGCGGCTCGTCGACGTCGTGTTCGAGGCGCTCGCAGCGATCCGCGAGCGCGGGCTCGCGCTGCTCCTCGTCGAGCAGCGCGCGCAGCGCACCGTGGCGCTCGCCGACCGGTCGCACGTGCTCGCGAACGGCGAGCTCCGCCTGACGCTCGGCCCGTCGGACGCGGACGACACGGAGACGATGGTGGCGGCGTACTTCTCGTGATCGCCGTCCTCAACATCAGCTGGCAGGTGCTCGCAGACGCGACCGCGCTCGGTGCCGTGTACGCGCTGATGGCGGTCGGCATCGGTCTCGTGTTCGGCGTGCTCCGCCTCGTCAACTTCGCCTACGGCCAGCTGATCATGGCCGGCGCGTACGCGCTCGCGCTCGCATCGGAGTGGGACTGGCCGGTGTGGGCCGGCATCGTCCTCTGCTTCGCGGTCGTCCTGACGCTGTCGCTGCTGATGGACCGCCTCGTGTTCCGGCCGCTGCGGACGCGGTCGCCGGCCGTGATGCTCGTGGCGACGTTCGCGGTCGCGTTCCTGCTGCAGAGCATCGCGCTCCTCTGGTTCGGCGCGCTCGGCAAGATCGCGGCGTCGCTCGCGTCGCTGAACCGCCCGGTCACGATCGGCGACGTCGACATCCGCAAGATCACGATCGTCGCGATCGTCGTCGCCGCCCTCTGCCTGGTCGCGCTCGTGCTGCTGCTCGAGCGGACGACGGTCGGGCTGCACATGCGCGCGGCGTCGATGGACTTCCGCACCGCGCGCCTGCTCGGCGTGCGCGCGAACCGCGTGGTCGGCTCGGCCGTGCTGCTCTCCGGCGCGCTCGCGGCCGTCGTCGCGGTGATGCTCACCGTGCAGACGCCGCTCGTCACGCCGACGTTCGCACTCCGGGACACGATCGTCGTGCTCGCGGGCGTCGTCGTCGGCGGCATGAACCGGCCCGTGTCCGCGACGCTCGGGGGCTTCACGATCGGGTTCGCGAGCGGGATCCTGGGCGGCGCGCTTCCCACCGAGCAGAGCCAGTACCTGCCGTCCTTCCTGTTCGCGGCGGTGATCCTCGTCCTGCTCGTGCGGCCGAACGGCCTGTTCGCGCGCGCGGGCGCGGTGGAGCGCGTATGAGGCGCGTGCTCACGCTGCAGGAGCTGGTAGGGCCGGCGGCTCTGGTCCTCGTGGCCGCGCTGCTGGGCGCGGCGGTCTCGCAGTCGACCGAGCCGTATTTCACCGACGCGCTCGTCAAGGTCGGGATCGTCGTCGCGCTCTACGTGTTCATCGGCACGTCGGGTGTGCTCTCCTTCGGCCACATCAGCTTCGTCGCGATCGGCGCCTGGACGGCCGGCGTGCTCTCCGTGCCGGCGGCCGAGAAGCCGGCGATCATGCCGAACCTCGCCGGCTTCCTGCGCGAGCGGACGACGAGCAGCGGCGTGTCGCTCCTCCTCGCGGCGCTCGTGGGCGCGGCGTGCGCGCTCGTCGTGGCGGTGCCTCTGATGCGCCTCTCCGGACTCGCCGCCGGCATCGCGACGTTCGCGGTTCTCGAGATCACGAACAACCTCTTGCGGTACAACGAGTCGATCGGGCCGGGGCTCAACACCTTCTCGTCGGTGCCGGAGACGACGACGCTCACGCAGGCGGCGCTCGGCGCGCTGATCGTGATCGTGGTCGCATTCGCGTACGCGCGCAGCCGCTTCGGCCGGCTCCTGCGCGCGACGCGCGAGGACGCCGCGGCCGCACGTGCGGTCGGTGTCTCGGTCTACCGGCAGCGCATGATCGCGTTCGCTATCTCGGGCGGGCTCGCGGGCTTCGCAGGCGGGCTCTACGTCCACCTGCTGCCGATCAACATCGACGCGGTCTACCTCGATCTGACGTTCATCACGCTCGCGATGCTCGTGATCGGAGGCGCGACGAGCCTGTGGGGCGCGGTCGTCGGCGCGCTCGCCGTGAGCGCCGTCGACTCGTTCCTCGCCGAGGCGGAGAACGGGCTGAGCGTCTTCGGCTGGACGATCGACCTGCCGGCCGGGACGCGCGTGGTCGTCGTGGGCGCGCTGATGGCGCTCGTGCTGATCCTGCGTCCGAACGGTCTCACGGGCGGCCGCGAGTTCCGGCTGCCGCTGCGGGGTACGGCGTGACGCGCGTCTGCATCGCGGGCAGCGGCGTGATCGGCAGCCTCTTCGCCGCGTTCCTCGCCCGCGTCGCGGAGGTCTCGGTGCTGACCCGGCGCGAGGAGCACGCGCGCGCGCTCGAGGAGGAGGGCCTGCGCGTGACCGGCCGCGCCGAGTTCACGTCGCGCGTCACGGCCTCGACCGACCCGGACGCGCTCCCGGACCCCGAGCTCGTGATCGTCGCGTGCAAGGGCAACGACCTCGACGCCCTCGCCGGCCGCCTCGAGGGCAGGTTCGCGAGTGCGACGATGATGCCGGTGCAGAACGGGCTCGGCGCCGACGAGATCGTCGCGCGCCACGGCGACTGGCCGCTGCTCACGTCCGTCACGTTCATGAGCGGCACGCGGCACGCCGACACGCACGTCGAGTACATCCTCGACACGGCGACGTGGATCGGCCCGAGCCGCGCGACGACCGGCGACGACGCGCGCACGGTCGCGGCCCTGATCGCGTCGTCGGGCCTGAAGGCCGAGGCGTTCGACGACCTGCGGCCCGCGCAGTGGTCGAAGCTCATCTTCAACGCCACCGTCAACGCCGTCGCCGCGCTCACGGGCCTCCCGCACGACTACCACTTCGGCGAGCTCGAGCGGTCCGACCAGCTCGGCTTCCTCGTACGCGACCTGATCGACGAGGGCAAGGCGGTCGCCGCCGCGGCCGGCGTCGAGTTGCGAGAGGATCCGTGGGAGATGAACATGCTCGCGACGCGCCGCGGCTTCCGGCACTACCCCTCGATGCTGGAAGACGTCGAGGCCCGGCGCCCGACCGAGATCGACCTCATCACCGGGTCGCTCGTGCGCGAAGGCAAACGCGTCGGCGTCCCCACACCCCTGCACGCAGCGATGCTTCGGCTCGTGCGCGCGAAGGAGGCGAGCTGGGAGTGAAGGTCTGCGTGGTCGGCTGCGGCGCGGTGGGATCACTGTTCGCGGCGAGCCTCGCGCAGCTCGACGACGTCGAGGTCTGGGCGTACGACCTCGCCCGCGACCACGTCGACGCGATCAACCGCGACGGGCTGCGTCTCACCGGCGTCGGCGACGTCCATTCACGGCTGCGCGCGACGAGCGACGCGTCGGAGGTGCCCGCGTGCGAGTTCGGCATCGTCGCGACGAAGGCGATGCACACGGACGCGGCGGTCGCAGCCACCGCGCACGCGTTCGCGGACGGCTGCGTCGCGACGGTGCAGAACGGCCTCGGCAACGAGGAGGCGATCGCACGCCATTGCGAGCGCGTCATCCGCGGCACGACCTTCCCGGCCGGCAAGGTCCTCGAGCCGGGCTACGTGCAGTGGGACGTGAAGGGCGACACGACACTTGGCCCGTTCGAGGACCGGCCGGCGCCCTTCGAGGAGGTCGAGCGGCTCGCGGACGCGTGCACGCGCGGCGGCATGCCGGCGCACGCGGTGCAGGACGCGCGCGGGCCGCAGTGGCGCAAGGTGATCTTCAACGCGGCGACGAACCCGCTCGGCGCGCTGACCGGGCTCACGCACGGACGCGTGTGCGAGCGGCCCGACCTGCGCGCGCTCGTCACGACCCTCGTCGACGAGGGCAAGGCCGTCGCGGGCGCGCAGGGCATCGTGCTCGACGCCGATCCGGAGGAGCTCATCGACTACGCGGCGCGGCCCGAGGTCGCGTACGGCCACAAGGCGTCGATGCTCCAGGACGTCGAGGCGCGGCGCGCGACGGAGGTGGACTATCTCAACGGCGGGATCGTCGAGTACGGTCGCCGCCACGGCATCCCGGCGCCCACGCACGAGGCGATCTGGGCACTCGTGAAGGGGGTTGAGGCAGCATGGGTGGTGTGACAGTTCCTGCCACGGATGTCGAGCGGCGGTATGCGCGGATCCGCGAGGCGATGGCGCGCGACGGGCTCGATGCGGTGATCGTCTCGGGCAACGAGTACACCGGGTTCGAAGGCGCCGTCACGTACATGTCGGGCTTCGTGATCGTCCACAGGTACGCGTACGTGCTGCTGCCGCTCGAGGGCGACCCGGCGATCGTGTTCCCACGCGAGGCGCGGTACGTCGGCGAGCACGGCACGACGTGGATCGAGCAGCAGGAGTTCGTCGACCTGCCGGGCGAGTGGCTCGCCGACCAGGTGCGCGGCAAGCGCGTCGGCGTCTACGGGCTCGAGTACGTGATGACGGTGCGCGACTACCGCGCGCTCGACGGCGCGGCCGAGCTCGTCTCCTGGGACGTCGCGTTCGACCACGCGCGCGCGGTCAAGAGCGACTACGAGCTCGAGTCGGTGCGCGACAGCGTGCGCATCAACACCGAGGGCTTCCGCCGCTTCCATGCCGAGTTCGGCGTGGGGCGGACCGAGCAGGAGATGCTCGCGCCGTGCGAGCAGTACTTCGTCTCCGAAGGCTGCGGCCGGCTGACGATGGACATGGTGCTCGTCGGCGAGAACGGGGCGGCGCTGCCGGAGTTCAAGATCGCGGGCCCGCGGCGCGTGCAGCCGACCGACATGGTGCTGCCGTCGCTCGAGATCGCCGGGCCCGGCGGCCACTGGGTCGAGGTCTCGCGCGCGATCTGCCCGGGCGAGCCGAGCTCCGAGACGCGCCAGATGATGGAGGCGTACGAGGAGTACTACGAGGCTGCGCAGGAGGTGATGCGCGACGGCGCGACCGCCCACGACGTGCACCGGGCGGTGTCGAAGGGCTTCAAGGACCGCGGCTTCGTGCTCGGCCACGTCACGGGCCACTCGATCGGCATGACGATGATCGAGTTCCCGAAGATCGGCGAGGGCGACGAGACCGTGCTCCGGGAGGGCATGGTGCTGTCGATGCATCCGCACGCGATCTCCGAGGACGGCCGCGCGTGCCTGTACATGCAGGACACGTGGCTCGTCGGCGCCGACCGCGGCGTGCCGCTCGCAGACCTCCCGATGAAGATCTACGACGGGACGGAGGAGGCGTGAGCCAGGAGCACGAGGTGCTGCGTCCGGTCCTCGAGGGCGAGGGCGACTCCGACTACGAGCGCTACCTGCGCACCGACGCGCTGCTCGCGCTGCAGAAGACGCCGGAGGAGTGGGTGCACCGGGACGAGCTGCTCTTCCAGACCGTGCACCAGACCTCCGAGCTGTGGCTGAAGCTCGCGTGGAACGAGGTCGAGGAGGCAGGGCGGCTCGTGAGCGCCGACGACCTCGCTGCCGCGATCCGCCTGCTGCGGCGCGCGAACGACTGCTTCAAGCTCGTCACGACGACGCTCGACATGCTCGAGCACATGTCGCCGTGGGAGTACACCGAGGTGCGCAAGGTGCTGGGCCACGGCAGCGGGTTCGACTCGCCCGGCTTCCGCGAGCTGCGGCGCGTCTCGAAGCCGCTCGGCGAGGCGTTCCACGCCGCGCGGGAGCGCGCGGGGCTCTCGCTCGTCGAGGTGTACACGCGCGGCCGCGAGTTCGAGCACCTCTACCAGCTCGCCGAGCAGCTGATCGAGCTCGACGAGCGCGTGATCGTCTGGCGCGTGCGCCACTTCAAGGTCGTGCAGCGCGTGATCGGCGGCGACGTCGTCGGCACACAGGGCACGCCCGTCGAGGTGATGGGGCGCCTGATCCACCACTCGATGTACCCCGAGCTGTGGGCCGTGCGGAACGACCTCACCGAGATGAACCTGCCCGAGTGACGTGGCCGCGGATTGCCTTGGGCTGCGGGAACTTCGGCGGCGTCGGGTCGGCGCCGGCGTTCTTCGGGCAGGGCATCGACGAGGAGACGGCGTTCGCGATCATGGACCGCGCCTGGGCGAGCGGCATCCGGTGGTTCGACACCGGTGACGCGTACGGCGGCGGGCGCAGCGAGACGTGGATCGGCCGCTGGCGCGCCGACCGCGGCGCGGACGAGCTGCTCGTGACGACGAAGGTGTTCCACCCGGACGAGGACGACCCGACACGCGGGCTCGCGCCCGACCGCATCCGGCGGCGCGCGGAGGTGAGCCTCGGCCGCCTCGGCGTCGACCGCATCGACCTCTACCTCGCGCACGAGCCCGACCCGGACACGCCGCTCGCCGAGTCGGTCGCCGCGTTCGAGGCGCTCGTCGACGACGGGCTCGTCGGCGCGTGGGGTCTCTCGAACTACGACGCGGACGGCATCCGCGAGGGGCTCGCGCACGGCCGGCCGGCCGCGGTGCAGAACTCGTTCTCGCTCCTCGACCGCGGCGACGAGGCGGAGGTGCTGCCGCTCTGCGCCGAGGAGGGGCTCGCCTACGTGCCGTTCGGCCCGCTCGCCGGCGGCTGGCTGACGGGCAAGTACAGGCGCGGCGAGGCGTTCCCCGAGGGCTCGCGCATGACGCAGCGGCCCGAGCCGTACGAGCACCTCGTCGCCGAGCGCGTCTTCGAGGGGCTGGACGCGCTCGAGGTCGAGGCGGAGCGGCGCGGGACCACGCCCGCGGCGGTCGCGTTCGCGTGGGTGCTCGACCACCCGCAGGTGACCGGGGCGGTGTGCGGGCCGAATCGGCCGGACCAGCTCGACCCGATCATTGCTGCGGGCGACCTCGAGCTGACGGCCGACGACCACGAGCGGATCGGAGGGTTCTTCGCATGAGCGTGCGGATCGTGGGCGAGCACGACGTGCATCGCCTCCTGCCGATGGACGAGTGCATCGAGGCGATGGCCGAGGTGCTCGCCGAGCTTGCGCGCGGCGGCATGCACAACCCGCTGCGCTTCGTCGTCCGCCCGCCGGACGCGGGGACGCTGCTCGGGCTGATGCCGGCCCATCGCGCTGGCGACGATCCCGTGTACTCGCTGAAGACGGTCGTCATCGCGCCCGACAACCCGAAGCGCGGGCTCGACGCGCACCAGGGCTTCGTCGGGCTCTTCGACGGCACGACGGGCCAGACGCGCGCGCTCGTGAACGCGTCGGCGATCACGGCGATCCGCACGGCCGCCGTCTCGGCGGTCGCGACGCGCGCGCTCGCGCGGGAGGGGGCGGCGACCGTCGCGATCCTCGGCGCTGGCGTGCAGGCGAAGTCGCACCTCGACGCCATGCGCGCGCTCGGCTACGAGACGTTGGTCGGCTGGAGCCGCAGTGCGCAGCTCGACGGCGTCGAGCATGCAGGCTCGGTCGAGGACGCTCTGCGCGACGCCGACGTCGTCGTCACGGCGACGACCGCGCGCGAGCCGATCGTGCGGCGCGAGTGGCTGAAGCAGGGCGCGCACGTCAACGCGGTCGGCTCGTCGATCCCGACGACGCGCGAGCTCGACACGGCGACGATGGCGGCCGCGGCGCTCTTCGTCGACCGGCGCGAGTCGACGCTGAACGAGAGCGGCGACTACCTCCTCGCCGCGCAGGAAGGAGCGATCGGCCCGGACCACATCCGCGCGGAGCTCGGCGAGGTGCTCGCCGGCTCGGCGCAGGGGCGCCGCGACGACGACGAGCTGACCGTGTTCAAGTCGCTCGGCATCGCCGTCGAGGACCTCGCGGCCGCCGCGCTCGTCGCGCGCAAGGCCGAGGCTGAGGGCGTCGGCGCGGTGGTCGACCTGTGATCGCGCTCGACGAGATCCGCCGCGCACGCGAGGTGCTCGACGGCGTCGCGGTGCGCACGCCGCTCGTGCGGCTCGAGGTCGACGCGCCGTGCGAGCTGTACGTGAAGCTCGAGACGCTGCAGCCCGTGAACTCGTTCAAGATCCGCGGCGCCGGCAACGCGGTGCTGCAGGCCTCCGACGACGAGCTGCGCGAGGGCGTCTTGACCGCGAGCGCGGGGAACATGGCGCAGGGCGTCGCGTGGGCTGCGCGCAGGCGCGGCGTGCCGGCCACGATCGTCGTCCCGGAGCACGCGCCGGAGACGAAGCTCGCCGCGATCGGCCGGCTCGGCGGCCGGGTGATCCGCGTGCCGTACGAGGAGTGGTGGCAGACGCTCGTGACCGGCCGCTACGCGGGCGTCGACGGGCTGTTCGTGCACCCGGTCGACGACGAGCGCGTGATGGCCGGCAACGGCACGATCGGCCTCGAGATCGTCGAGGACCTGCCGGACCTCGACACCGTCGTCGTGCCGTACGGCGGCGGCGGGCTCACCACCGGGATCGGCAGCGCGGTGAAGGCGCTACGTCCGGGTGCGAAGCTGATCGCGGTCGAGCCCGAGACGGGCGCGCCCGTGAACGCGACGCTCGCGGCCGGCGAGCCGACGGCCGTCGAGTACAAGCCGTCGTTCGTGGACGGCTCGGGCAGCCGCGAGCTGATCCCGCGCGTGTGGGCGCACGTCGAAGGGCTGATCGACGGCGCTTGGGCGGCGCCGCTCCCCGACGTCGCCGCGGCCGTGCGCCTGCTCGCCGAGCGCGCGCGCGTCGTCGCCGAGGGCGCGGGTGCTCTCGCCGTCGCGACGGCGCTCTCGGGGCGCCTCGACGGCGCGCGGAAGGTCGTCTGCATCGTCTCCGGCGGCAACATCGACCCGGCAGTGCTCAGCCGTATCCTCGTGGGGGAGCGGCCCTGAACGT
>JBKPLI010000268.1:0-7430 GCA_046731555.1 Actinomycetota bacterium
CCACACGATCTGGCGGCCGAAGATCCCGCGCTTCTTCGTCTTCACGTCCCGGCGCGCGTTCACATACGAGAAATAGACCTTCATCCCGACCGGGATCGGCGCATACGACGACGCCGCCCCCGACAACGGGAACGTCCCACCAATCACAACCGTCCGCGCCGAAACACCCGGATCGGCAGCCGACCCGGCCAACGCGGAAACGCACGCAACCGCGGCCGTCGCAAAGACCACGGCGAGCGCAACCACCCTTCTCCTCATGCTTCTCTCCTTGTCGAGCTGACCTGGGGGGCCACCTTTGTGCGGGGAAGTTTGACTCGCGTGTCAATGAAGCGCAATGCCGCTCTCCCGAGGCCGGCGATGCCGGTGGGCATCAGGTACAGGATGAGCAGCAAGATCACGCCGTAGACCGCGGCGGGCGCGCCGGCCCGTTTCGGGTCGAGCGGGCTCCCGAACGGCGTCTCGACCCAGCCCAGGATGTCCGGCGCGTAGAGCGGGACGTACTCGATGAAGAGCGCCCCGAAGATGACGCCGGCCAGCGAGCCGAGCCCGCCGACGACGACGCCCACGAGCAGCAGGATCGAGAGGGTGATGTTGAACGGGTCGGGGTTCACGAAGCCGATCGCGATCGCGTAGAGGGAGCCGCCGATCCCCGCGTAGAACGCGGCGATGCCGAACGCGAAGGTCTTCGTCCACGTCAGGTTGATCCCCGACGACACGGCCGCGATCTCCGACTCGCGCACCGTCCGGAGCGCGCGGCCGAACCGGCCGCGGAGCAGCAGCCACGCGCCCACGAACATGATCCCGGCGATCGGCCACGAGAGGACATAGGCCTCGTGGCCGGTCGGCACGCGGGTCATCGCCTGCCCGCCGCCGCCGTGCGTGAGCCCGTCGTACTTGCGCACGAGGGCGATCAGGGCGATCGGGATCGCGAACGTCGCGAGCGCGAGGTAGACCCCGCGCAGCCTCAGCGCCGGGAAGCCGAACAGGAACCCTGCGACCCCCGCGGTCACGCCTGCGAGTGGGATCGTGTACACGTCGCGCCAGCCGTGGTCGACGCTCAGGATCATCGTCGTGTAGGCGCCGATCAGCATGAAACCGCTCTGGCCGAGCGAGATCTGGCCCGCGTAGCCCGTGAGGATCTGCAGGCCGAGCGCGGCGATGAAGTACGCGGCGACGTACGAGAACCGGAACTGATGCGTGTCGCCGAGCAGGAACGGCAGCACGAAGATCACGAGCGCGCCGAGCAGCGTCCACGCGAAGTACCAGAAGAAGCGGCGCGAGATCACACGCGCCTCACGACGGCGTGGCCCAGCAGTCCGCCCGGCTTCAGGATCAGCACGCCGAGCAGGATCGCGAGCGCCACCGGCAGCTGCATGTCGGCCTCGACGCCCGCGTACGTGCCGAGCAGGTTGATGACGACACCGAGCGTGAGCCCGCCGACGATCGCGCCGACGGGGCTCTCGATCCCGCCGAGCACCGCGGCCGCGAATGCGTAGATGATCAGCACCTGCATGAACGACGGCGTGAAGACGAACTGCGCCGGCGCCGCGAGCATCCCGGCGACGGCGGACAGTACCGCCGCGAAGCCCCATCCGAACGCGAGCATCACCTGCACGCGCACGCCGAGCAGCCGGCTCGCAGTCGGGTTCACGGCCGACGACCGCATCGCGAGGCCGAGCTTCGTGAAGTTGAAGAACGCCCACAGCAGCGCGACGCACGCGAGCACGACGAGCAGGATGTAGACCGACTGCTGCGGGATCGCGACGCCGCCGATCTCCCACGTGCCGGTGGGGAACGGCGACAGCAGGATCTTCTCGTCGGGCTGCCAGATCCAGCTCGCGAGGCCGTTCAGCGTGATGAGGAGCGCGATCGTCGCCATCACCACCGTCAGCTCGCCGGCGCGCGCGAGCGGGCGGATCACGACCTGCTGGATCGCGGCGCCGCCGAGGAACGAGATCCCGAGCACGATGAAGAACGCCGGCCAGTAGCTCAGGCCGTGGTTCGTGACGAGCGACCAGGCGATGTACGTCGAGAACATCCCCATCTCGCCCTGCGCGAAGTTGATGACGTGCGTCGCGCGGTAGATGAGGACGAGCGCCAGGGCGAGGCTGCCGTAGATGGCGCCGTCACCGAGGCCTGCGACGACCTGTTGGACGAACTCGGCCATGTGTCAGGTGATTGTTACGTGAAGTAACACCTAATAGCCAAGGTACGAGGAGCGGATCCCTTCGTGCTGCTTGAGCTCGTCGCTCGCGCCCGCCAGCGCGACCCGGCCGACCTCGAGGAGGTAGGCGCGGCTCGACACGTCGAGCGCGATGTTCGCGTTCTGCTCGACGACGAGCACCGTCAGCCCCTCCGTCTCGTTGAGCCGGCTGACGAGCCCGAAGAACTCGGCGACGACGAGCGGTGCCAGCCCGAGCGACGGCTCGTCGAGGAGGAGGAGCCGCGGCCGCGACATGCGGGCGCGGGCGAGCGCGAGCATCTGCTGCTCGCCGCCCGAGAGCGTCCCGGCCTGCTGGCTGCGCCGGTCGCGCAGCCAGGGCAGCTCGCCGCAGATCATCTCCAGGTCGGACTTCACGGCCTTCCGGTCGCGGCGGAGGTACGCCCCCATCGTCAGGTTCTCCCAGACCGTCAGCTCCGCGAGGATGCCGCGGCCCTCCGGCACGTGCGTGATCCCGCGCCGGGCGGCGCCTTCGGGGCTCTTCGCGAGCGGCGCCCCGTCGAACTTCACCTGACCGCTCCGGGCGACCATGCCGGAGATCGCGCGCAGGGTCGTCGTCTTGCCGGCGCCGTTTGCGCCGAGCAGAGCGACGACCTCTCCCTCCTCGACCGTGAGCGTCACGCCGTGCAGCGCGCGCACCTGCCCGTAGCGGGCCCCGACGTCGGTGAGCTCGAGCAGCGGCACCGACGTCACGCCCCGAGGTAGGCCTCGATCACCGCGGGGTTCGACTGGACCTCCTTCGGCGTCCCGGCGGCGATCGTGCGTCCGAAGTTGAGGACCGTGACGCGGTCCGACACCGACATGACGAGGTTCATGTGGTGCTCGACGAGCAGGATCGTCAGCTCGTGCTCGCGCTGCAGGCGGCGGATCAGCCCGCCGAGCTCCGCGACCTCCTCGTGGTTCAGGCCGCCGGCCGGCTCGTCGAGGAGCAGCAGCCGCGGCTTCGCGGCGAGCGCGCGTGCGAGCTCGATCCGCTTCAACGTGCCGAACGGCATGCCGGCCGCCGGGTGCTCCGCGAGGTCGTCGAGGCCGAGCGAGCCGAGCGTCTCGTGCGCCTCCTCGCGCGCCTTGCGCTCGCCGCCCACGTGGATCTGCGAGTGCGCGCCCACGAGCACGTTCTCGAGCACGGTCATGTGCGCGCAGAGCTGCAGGTTCTGGAACGTGCGCGCGATCCCGAGCCGCACGATGCGGTGCGCGGGCTGCTTCAGCAGGTCCTGGCCGTCGTAGCGGACGGCGCCGCGCGTGGGCCGGTAGAGGCGCGTGATCACGTTGAAGGCCGTCGTCTTCCCGGCGCCGTTCGGCCCGATCAGGCCCGCGATCTCACCCTCGTTCACCGTGAGCGAGACCTCGTCGAGCGCCACGATGCCGCCGAACCGGCGCGTGACGTTGTCCAGCTCCAGGAGCGCCAAGGCGTCTACCTTCTCACACGTGCAGGAGATTTTCGACGGCGTCCGCCAGGTCACGTTCCGGCTCCCGCTCGGGATCGACCACGTGCACTGCTACCTGCTCCGCTCCGAGTCGGGCGGGTGGACGCTCGTCGACACCGGGCTCGGCGCGCCCGACCCCGAGGCGCTGTGGCGGCCGGTGCTCGACGAGCTCGACGCGCCGGTCGAGCGCATCTTCGTGACGCACATGCACCCCGACCACGTCGGCGGCGCGCGCGACGTCGCCGCCCTGACGGGCGCGCCGGTGCTCCAGGGGCGGGAGGACTACGAGCAATGCCGCCGCGCGTGGGGGCCGGAGCGCTCCGTGGAGGGCTTGGCCGGGTTCTGGCTCGAGCACGGGCTGCCGGAGGCCGACGTGGACGTGTACCGGCGCGACGCCGCGCTGATGGGCGAGCTCGTGCACTGGGCCGAATCGCCAGAGCTGCTCGAGCCGGGTGACGAGGTCGACGGCTGGCGGGTCGAGATCCTGCGCGGTCATGCCGACGGGCACCTCGTCCTGCTCCGCGACGGCGTGCTCGTCGCCGGCGACACGATCCTCGGCGAGATCACGCCGGCCGTCGGCCTGTACCCCAACGCGCGGCCGGACCCGCTCGGCGACTACCTCGAGACGCTCGACCGGATCGCCGAGCTCGCGCCGCGGCTCGCGCTGCCCGGCCACGGGCCGCTGATCGAGGACGCGGCGGCGCGGGCGCGCGAGATCGTCGAGCACCACGAGCGCCGCCTCGACCGTGCCCAGGCCGCGCTGTCGGACCGCCCCCAGAACGGCTACGAGGTCTCGCTCGACCTGTTCGACAGCGAGCTCTCGCCGGCGATGCGCCGCTTCGCGCTCGCCGAGTCGCTCGCCCATCTCGAGCGGCTCGTCCACGAGGGCCGCGCGCGGCGGAGCGACGGCGGGTACGTCAAGACGGGGAGCTAGGCCGCCCGGCGTGCGCTCGGCCTGGCTCGCAGCCGCTGCGCTCTCGGGCGTGCCGTCGACCGCGTGGAACCTCGCGTGCGGCCGCGACCCGCTCGAGGCGACGAAGGCGGCGGGCACGCTCGTGCTGCCGGACGACGCGCCGCCGTGGGCGCTCGTCGTCGCGGCCGCGCCCGTCCACCTCGGCGTGTCCCTGCTCTGGACGGCCGTGCTCGCGCGGACGCTGCCGTCCAGGCATCGCGTCGCGTGGGGTGCGGCGGGCGGGCTCGCGATCGCGGCGGTCGACCTCGGCGTGATCGGCCGCCGCTACCCGGCGATCCGGCGGCTGCCGCTCGTGCCGCAGCTCGCCGACCACGCGCTCTTCGGCGCGGTCGTCGGGGCCTTTACACACCCCTAACGGAACGTGGTCCTGGACCAGGTTCCGTTAAGACGGTTCGAGGTCGACGCGGATCGTCAGGAGCTCGGTGCCCATCGTGCGGACGACGAAGGCGTTGAGCCGCGGCAGCGTGCGCTGCCGCTCGCGCGGGTCGTCGTCGGGGAGCAGATGCGCGGTGCCGCTCCGCCAACGGCCGCGCACGCAGACGCGAACCCGCGGGTTCGCCTCGATGTTCTTGACGTAGGAGGCGCGCCGGCCGTGCTCGGCGACGATCCAGAACGTGTCGCCCTGCAGGCCGTTGCCGACGGGCGTCTCGCGCGGCTCGCCGCTCGTGCGGCCGACGGTCTCGAGCACGGCCCACCCGCGGACGAGGCCGAGCTTCACGGCACGCTTCACGACCGGGTTGAACCCGTACTTCGCGAGCGCCTTCGAGGCGCGGCGCCTGTCCATCGCCCGGATACCATTTCGCACATGGAGCCGCTTCGGATCGGCGTACTCGCCGTGCAGGGAAACTTCCGCGAGCACGCGGCGATGCTGCGACGCCTCCGGGCGGACGTCGTCGAGGTGCGCAAGGCCGAGCAGCTCGACGGGCTCGACGGCCTCGTCATCCCCGGCGGCGAGTCGACGACGTTCACGCGCCTCATGCGCCTGTACGGTCTCGACGAGGCGCTGCGCCGCTTCGACCGGCCGGTGTTCGGCACGTGCGCCGGGATGATCGTGCTCGACCGGAACCACCTCGGCCTCGTCGACCTGGCGGTGCAGCGCAACGCGTTCGGCCGTCAGATCGCGAGCTTCGAGACCGACCTCGCGCTCCCGGGCGAGGAGACGCCGCTGCGCGCCGTGTTCATCCGCGCGCCGTGGGTCGAGGACGTCGGGCCGAGTGTCGAGGTGCTCGCCGAGGTCGACGGCCACCCGGTGCTCGCGCGCGACGGGCGCTACCTCGTCGCGTCCTTCCACCCCGAGCTGACCGACGACACGCGGCTCCACGAGCTCTTCTTGGAATCGATTCGGGAGGCCGACGTTGTCCGGGCATAGCAAGTGGTCGTCGATCAAGCACAAGAAGGGCGCCGCCGACGCGAAGCGCGGCAAGCTCTTCTCCAAGCTCTCGCGCGCGATCATCGTCGCGGCGAAGGAGGGCGGCGGCGACCCGGCCAACAACCTCGCGCTGCAGAACGCGATCGAGAAGGCGCGCTCGTACTCCATGCCGAAGGACAACATCGACCGCGCGATCGCGAAGGGCTCGGGCGAGGGGGCCGACAGCGAGGCGTTCGAGACCGTCGTGTACGAGGGCTACGGCCCCGAGGGCGTCGCGGTGATCGTCGAGGCGCTCACCGACAACCGCAACCGCACCGCCTCCGACGTGCGGCACGCGTTCACGAAGCACGGCGGCTCGCTCGGCGCGACCGGCGCGGTCGCGTGGCAGTTCGAGCGCCGCGGCGTCGTGATCGTGCCGGCCGACGGCGTCGACGAGGACGAGCTCTTCCTCGCGGCGGCCGACGGCGGCGCCGACGACGTCGACCGCGACGGCAGCGTCTTCCAGGTCACGAGCGCGCCTGAGGCGCTCGCCGCTGTGCGCGAGGCGATCGAGGGCGCCAACTTCACCGTCGATTCGGCCGAGCTGATGATGGTCCCGAAGAACACGGTCGCCGTCGACGACGAGGCGAAGGCGAAGCAGGTCATGCGCCTCATCGACACGCTCGAGGACTACGACGACGTCCAAGAGGTCTTCGCGAACTTCGACATCCCCGAGCAGGTGCTCGAGGCCGTCGCCGGCTAGCGGCCGTAACGCGGACGGCGCCTCGACCGTTGCCCTTAACGGGAGACGGGGGCCGAGCGAACGAGCGAGGGGGTCGGACACGTGGCGACGGTCGATCAGCAGGTGAAGCGCCCTGCGCGCGAGGTGCGCGCGAAGGCGGAGTCGGGCCGCGGCTGGTACGCCGCGCTCGCGCGCATCGGGCTGGTCGCGAAGGGGATCTCGTACGGCCTCGTCGGCGTGCTGGCGATCGGGGTCGCCGTCGGCCACGGTGGCAAGACCACGAGCCGCCAGGGTGCGCTCGCGACTCTCGCCGACGAGAGCTGGGGCAAGATCGTCCTCGTGCTGCTCGCCGCCGGGTTCGCGGCGTACGCGGTATGGCGGTTCGTGCAGGCGTTCGCCGAGCGGCGCGACGCCGACGACGGGGAAGTCGAGGGCAACGCGAAGAAGTGGGGGAAGCGCGCCGGCTACGTCGCCCGCGGCCTGATCTACGGGGCGCTGGCCTTCTCGGCGGTGAAGCTGCTCTTCGGCGCGAACCAGCAGCAGTCGCAGACCGGGAAGGCGCAGCAGACGACCTCGACGATCCTCTCGTGGCCGGCCGGACGAACGCTCGTTGCCGCTGCCGGCATCGGGCTCGCGGCGTACGGCGTCTGGAACCTCTACCGCGGCATCGCGAGGACGTTCGAGGATCGGTGGCGCACCGGGGAGATGAGCCCGGCGGC
>JBKPLI010000269.1:0-4529 GCA_046731555.1 Actinomycetota bacterium
CTCCACGAGCGCGTGCCGGTCGCGCCGCCCCGGCTCGAGGCGCCGGCCGCCGAGCAGCGACACGCGCTCGTCGGCGAGCCGCCGCACCGCGAACGCGAGCGCCTGCAGCGACGGGTCGTCGAGCCACTGCACGTCGTCGACGGCGACCACGACGGGCTCGGCGCGCGCGAGCGACCGCAGCAGGGTCAACGTCGCGGAGGCGACGGTGCGCTGGCCGCCCGCCTCGGCGGACGGCTCCTCGCGCAGCAGCGCGACCTCGAGCGCGCGCCGTTGCGGCAGCGGCAGCGTGACGCCGACCTCGTCGAGCGGCTCGCCGAGCAGGTCGGCGAGCGCGATGAACGAGAGCGGCGTCTCGCTGCTGCTCGGGCTCGACGCGAGTACGCGGAGGCCGCGCCGCTGCGCGTCGTCGAGACCGGCGCGCCAGAGCGTCGTCTTGCCGATGCCGGCGTCGCCCTCGAGCACGAGCGCCGACGAGCCCGTCTCCGCCGCAGAGACGAACGTCCGGATCGCTTGGAGCTCGGTGTCGCGACCGACGATCAGTCGTCACATCGTGCCCCGCGGAGCGGCGTGTGACTAGTACCGATAGCGTCTAGCGCATGAGCGTCGGCGTGGTGATCGCCATCCTCGTCTCGGGTCTCTTCACCGGCGGCCTCGCGCGCCTCGCCGTCCCAGGCCCGGACCCGATGCCTCTCTGGCTGACGGTCGCGATCGGCCTCGCCGGCTCGATCGTGGGCGCCGTTCTCGCGCGGGCGCTGTTCGAGGACAACGGCTACGTCGTCTCGTTCGGGTCGATCTTCGTCGCGATCGGGCTCGTGATCGCGTACCGCCGGTTCGTGCAGAAGCGCCCGGTATGGGGGCCGGAGGCGATGCGTTTCCCGCAGCGCGGCCTCGGCGTCGAGGGGTACCGCGACCGGTTGCGCAAGCTCGGCGTCGACCCGGACGCGCGCGGGCCCGCGCCGGCGGACCTCGAGCGCACGCGGCTGCGCGCGATGGTCGACGAGCTGCACCGCGCGGGGATCCTCGACGACGAGGAGCACGAGGAGAAGCTGCGCGCCGTCGACGAGCGCGCGCGGCTCTAGTCGAAGTGTCGGGAGGGCGCCGAACGGCGCCCTCCCGTGGGCGCTGCGCTACCGCAGCACGTCTGGTTCGTAGAAGACACCGTGCGCTCTCGTGCCGCCGGGCGGCGACGGGTACGCGTAGTCGGCGACGACCTTCGCCGCGTCGTTGTCGACGACGACGAGGCCGGCGGGGCTCTCCACGGCGACGAACGTCAGCTTCCCGTTGGCCGACAGCCAGTGGTGCCCGGTCGTCGCGTGGCCCGGGATGTCGACGGTGGTGACGGCGAACGTCCTCGTGTCGAGCAGCGAGATCTGCGCCGGCGTGCCGCGCAGCGTGACGACGAGCGTGTGCTCGCCCTTCGCGAGCCGCAGCGTGTCGGGCTGCACGCCGATGATCGCCTCGCGGCCGGTCAGCTGCGGACAGTCGCCGCGCAGGTCGAGCTCCTTGATCTTGTTCTCGCCGCGCACCGACACGAAGCCGAGCTTCCCGTTCGGCGTCGCGAGGATCTCGCTCGGGTCGACGCCGACGGGCGTGTTGCAGATCAGCCGGCCCGTGTGCGCGTCGAGGTGGGCGACGTCGCCCGGCTTCGTGCGGTCGGCCCGCGTGTTGGCGGCGTACAGATCGTCGCCGTCGCGCGTGATCCACACCGCGTGCGTGCGCGCCTCCGGCAGCGGGCTGGCCGCCCAGCCCGCGAGCCGCGTGTCCGTCGACGTGTCGACGACGCCGACCTCGTTCTTGCCGAACTCGCCGACGAAGATCCGGTCGCCCCAGCGCGAGGCCATCATGTGGTGCGGCAGCGGCCCCATCGCGATCGTGTGCAGCAGCTGGCCGGTGCCGCGGTCGAAGACCGACATGCGGTTCGACCCCTCGTCCGTCGTGTAGATCCGGTCGGTGCCGCGGGGCCGCGTGACCCCGATCGGCGTCGACCCCGTCTTGGCCGTCCAGACGACGGCGCCCGTGCCGGCGTCGAAGGCGGTGACCGTGCCGAGCTGACGCTCGGTGACGTACACCGTCCCCTTCGAGACCGTCCCCGGGGTTGCGCCCGCGAGCGCGGGGACGCACGCGAACAGCGCGAAGAGCAGCAGGACTCTGCGCATCTCAGGACCTCCTTGCGGTAGCGCCCCGGCGCCGCTCTGTCGGCGACGCGCCGGGCACCTGCCACCGTACGGCCGTCCCGCGTCGAACTCAAATACATACTCGACCTACGAGCTATAACTTCGAGTAGTGCTCGTCGAGGCCCGCCTCCGTGCCTTCGCGGCCGTTGCGCGCCGGCGGTCGTTCTCCGGGGCGGCGGAGGAGCTGTACGTCAGCCAGCCGGCCGTCTCGAAGCACGTCGCCGCGCTCGAGGCGGAGGTCGGCGAGCCGCTCGTCGTGCGCGGCAGCCGCGGCGCGACGTTGACGCCGGCCGGCGAGCTCCTCGCCGACTACGTCCTGCGCGCCGAGGCCCTGCTCGCGAACGCCCGCCGCGCGCTCGCCGCGGGGGCGGACGCGGACACGGGCACGCTCGCGATCGCCGCGTCGGGGATCCCCGGGACATACCTCCTGCCCGACGTGCTCGCGCGCTTCCACGAACGCCATCCGGGCGTCGAGGTCGCGTTCGAGCTCGCAACGTCCGCCGGCACGCTCGAGCGCGTCCGCGCGCATCGGGTCGAGGTCGGGATCGTCGGCTGGCTCACCGTGCCGCCCGAGCTCGAGGCGGAGCCGCTCGTCGAGGACGACGTCGTCCTCGTCGGCCCGCCCTCGCTCGCGCGGCGGCGGCTCGGCGTGCGTCAGCTCGAAGGGCTCACGTGGGTGATGCGCGAGGAGGGCTCCGGCACGCGGGCCGCAGTCGAGGCCGCGCGTCTGCAGCTCGGGCTGCACGCGGTGCGCACACTCGCGTTGCCGTCGTGGGAGGCCGTCAAGCTCGCGGTCGCCCGCGGGGCGGGGATCGCGCCGATCAGCCGGTTCGCGCTCGGGCTCGAGCTCGAGACTGGCGCGCTCGCGGTGCTCGACGTGCCGCGCTGGCGCGTGCGCCGGACGATGTCGATCGTGACCGCGCACGGCGTGCCGCTGACGCCGCCGGCGCAACGGTTCCTGGAGCTGCTGCGCGAGGCCTTCGCGCCGGCCGCCGAGGCGCCGTCGAACACGAACCTACCCGCGTCGCCGACGCCGCTCGTCGGCCGCGAGCGAGAGCTCGCCGAGGTGACCGAGCGCATCGAGCGCGGCGGCGCGCGGCTCGTCACGCTCACCGGCTCGGGCGGAAGCGGGAAGACGCGGCTCGCGCTCGCGGCCGCGTCGCGCCTCGCGGCGGCGTTCCCGGACGGCGTGTACCTCGTCGAGCTCGCGGCGCTGCGCGATGCCGCGCTCGTTCGAGCGTCGATCGCGGCGGCGCTCGGCGTGGATCCGGCGTCGCTGGCCGAGCGCCTCGCGGGCCGCCGTCTCCTCCTCGTGCTCGACAACCTCGAGCAGCTCGCGGATGCGGCAGGCGTCGTCGCGGACCTGCTGCGCGAGTTCGACGAGCTGTCAGTGCTCGCGACGAGCCGCTCGCCGCTCCGGCTCGCCGCCGAGCACGAGCTCGCGGTCCCGCCGCTCGACGCCCCCGACGCCGAGCTGCTCTTCGTCACGCGTGCTGCGGCCGCCGATCCCGCCTTCGTGCCGGACGACTCGGTCGCCGAGATCTGCCGCCGGCTCGACTGCCTGCCGCTCGCGATCGAGCTTGCGGCAGCGCGCGCGGACGTGCTCACGCCGCGCGCGCTGCTCGAGCGCCTGCGCCGTAGCCCGCTCGACGTCGCCGAGGGCCCGCGCGACGCGCCCGAGCGGCAGCGCACGCTGCACGCGACGATCGTGTGGAGCGAGCAGCTCGTGTCCCGTGACGGACGCCGGCTCTTCGCGGCGCTCGGCGCCTTTCGCGGCGGGTGGGAGGTCGACGCGGCCGAGCGGATCGCAGGCGCCACGCTCGACGGTCTCGCCGCGCTCGTCGCGCACGGCCTCGTGCGCCGCGAGGGCGCGCGCATGTCGATGCTCGAGACGGTCGCTGAGGTCGCGCGGCAGCGCTTCGACGCGCTCGCGGACCGCGACGCGATCGCCGAGGCGCACGCCGCGTTCTTCGTCGACCTCGCCCGCGAGGCTCGCACGCACGCGCGCGGCCCCGACGAGGCGGCGTGGCTCGACCGCGTCGCGGCCGACGTCGACAACGTGCGCGCCGCGCTCGAATGGTCGATCGCCGCCACGAGGCCGGACGTCGGGCTCGCGCTCGCCGACGCGCTCGAGCCGCTCTGGGTCCGGCGCCGGCACCACCTGGAAGGGATCGGGTGGCTCGAGCAGCTCCTCGCGCTGCCCGGCGAGGTCGACGACGGCGTGCGCGCGGGAGCGCTCGCGCTCGCCGGCCGGCTCGCGATCGAGCTCGGCGACGTCGAGCGCGCCGAGCCGTGGTACGCGGCCGCCGCCGAGGCCGCCGAGCGCGCGGGTGAGCCGGAGCGGCTCGCCTGGGT
>JBKPLI010000270.1:0-9283 GCA_046731555.1 Actinomycetota bacterium
ATGAGGTGCTCGCGCTCGTGCGCTCGAAGGAGCGCGCCCGCACAGCGGGACTCGACGCGGAGCTCGTCGAGGGCGACCTGTCGTGGCGCGGACCGCTCGCAGACGCGATCGCCGGCGCCGACGCGGTGTTCCACCTTGCGGCCGACTACCGCGTCGGCATTCCGAAGGACGAGCGCGCCGCGATGGCCGCGACGAACGTCCGCGGCACGGAGAACGTGCTCGACGCTGCGCGTGACGCCGGGGTGGCGCGCACCGTCTACGTCTCGACCGTCAACGCGTTCGGCAACACGCGGGGTGAGGTCGTCGACGAGACGTATCGGCGGCGGGGCGACGAGTTCGTCTCGGAGTACGACCGCACGAAGTGGCTCGCGCACCTCGCGGCGGAGGAGCGGATCGCGGGCGGCGACCCGATCGTGATCGTCCAGCCCGGCGTGATCTACGGCGCCGGCGACCACTCGCAGCTCGGCGGCCAGCTCGCCGACGCGGCGCGCGGGAAGCTCGCCTTCCTCTCGTTCCCGACGCTCGGCTTCAACGCAGCGCACGTCGACGACGTCGTCGGCGGGATCCTGCTCGCGCACGACCGCGGCCGGATCGGCGAGTCGTACGTGCTCGGCGGCGAGCTGACGACGATGCGCGACGCGGTGCGCGCGGCCGCCGCGGCGGCGGGACGGCGACCGCCTCGCTTCACGATGCCGACCGCGCTGATGCGACCGCTCGTCCCGATCGGTCCGCTCGTCGGCCGCGTCATGGGCACCGCGCCGAACCTCGGCGAGCTCGTCTCGGCGAGTCACGACGTCACCTACTGGGCGCGCGACGACAAGGCGCGGCGCGAGCTCGGCTACGACCCGCGGCCGATCGCGACCGGCTTCGCAGAGACGTTCGGCCCCCGCTGACGCGGCCGGTAGGCTGGCGCAATGGCCACGATCTCGTTCGCGCGCGGCGTCCCGGCGCCGGAGTGCCTCCCGGTCGAGGAGCTCGCCGATTGCGCGCGCGCCGCGCTCGAACGCGACGGGCGCACGATCCTCTCCTACGGCCCGTCGCCGGGCTACGCGCCGCTGCGCGAGTGGATCGCCGAGCGCCACGGCGTCGACGCGGGCCGGATCATCCTCACGAACGGCTCGCTGCAGGGCTTCGTCTTCCTCGCGCAGCGCCTCGCGCCCGGCCGGCGCGTCCTCGTCGAGCGGCCCACGTACGACCGGCCGCTGAAGATCCTCCGCGAGGCCGGCGCCCAGGTCGAGGCGGTCGCGATGGACGACGAGGGACTCGACCCCGACGCGCTCGAGCACGCGCTGCGGAACGGCGACGCGCCCGCGTTCCTCTACACGATCCCGACCTTCCAGAACCCGAGCGGCCGCACGCTCTCGACCGAGCGCCGGCGCCGCGTCGCCGAGCTCGCGGTCGAGCACGACCTGCTCGTGCTCGAAGACGACCCGTACGGCCTCGTCCGCTTCGAGGGCCAGGCGCCGCCGACGCTGCACGACCTCGCCGACGGCGGCCGCTTCGCGTACAGCTCGTCGTTCTCGAAGACGGTCGCGCCGGGCCTGCGCGTCGGCTGGTTTGTGCTGCCGGACGAGCTCGAGCGCGAGCTCGAGGCGACCGCGACTGCGACATACATCACGCCGGTCCTGCTCGGTCAGGCGACCGTGCACGAGTTCGTAAGCCGCGGCCTCTTCGAGCCGAACCTCGAGCGCGTCCGCGGCCTGTTGCGGGTTCGCCGCGACGCAATGCTCGAGGCGCTCGAGCGCGAGTTGCCGAATGCGCGCTGGTCGCGGCCCGACGGCGGCTACTTCATCTGGCTCGAGCTGCCGACCGAGGTAGCCGGCGCCGAGGCGGGCGGCGTGACCTTCGTTTCCGGCACCGACTTCGGCGGCGGCGCGAACGAGCTACGCCTCGCCTACAGCTTCGCCTCGCCCGAGGAGATCACCCACGGCGTGAAGCAGCTGGCCGCGGCGCTGCCGGTCGCGGTCTAGGCGAAGGCGGGCGCCGGCGCGGCGACGTGCACCGTCTCCGGGACGGGCACGAGGCGGGCCTGGACGGGCGGCCGCAGGACGCGGCCCTCGGCGCGGAAGGTGGGACACGGCCGCTCGAGCGAGAGGGCGCACAGGCCGCGCCGCCGGAAGTAGCAGTCGTCGCAGGTCGGTTGAGGGTCAGTCATGAGAGGGATTGGGGGGCCGGACGCAGGCGAGCATCCTACGGCCGCAGGAGCCCCGATCAAGGCTTGTCCAAGCGGAAAACGGCCCAATTTCCGGGACTCGCGAAACTGGGCGAATCTGACGCTTCCTACTGCTCGGGCGGCAAGGTTGCCAATGCCCGCAACACCTGTTGAAAGGTCTCCACAGGGATGATCTTCAGCCCCTTCGCATAGCGCCGGGCTTCCTGCGCGTTCTCCCCAGCCGGGACGATGAAAGCGTCCACACCCGCCTCGCGCGCGCCGATCGTCTTCTGCTTCAGGCCGCCGACCGGTCCGACGCGGCCGTCGAGGAAGATCTCGCCCGTCGCCGCGATCTTGTGGCCGTGGTCGACGTCGCGGCCGAGCTCCTCCATCACGTCGAGCGCGAAGGCAACGCCGGCCGATGGCCCGCCGACGTTGCCGGCGTCGATCCGGACGCGCACCGGTAGCCGGACGTCGTATTCGGGCTCGAGCAGGATGCCGACGACGGCACGGTTCGTCCCGTCGTCGGCTGCGACGGTCTCCAGCGGGACGACGAGCCGCTGCTTGTCGCGCTGAACCGTGAAGCGGACGGTGTCGCCGACCTTGTGCTCGCGCATCTGCTTCGAGACGTCGAGCGGCGAGCGCACCCGCGTCCCGTCGATCGCGACGATCACGTCGGTGGGCTCGAGCTTCCCGGCGGCGGGTCGCCCGGGCTGCACGGCGGCGACCGTCGCCCCGATCTGCTCGGCGACGACCTTGCGGCCGAGCGCGCGCAGCGCGACGGCGGCCGCGACCTCCTGCGAGCGTTCCATCTCGCGGAGGTCGAGAGTGCGCCGCTGCTTCTCGTTCACGCCCGGCGGCACGACCTGCTCGGGATCGTGGAGGTCGGCGCCCTCGTGCAGCCCGCCGAACAGGCGCTCGAGGAGCGACGCCTTGCGCACGATGATGTCGACGAAGTAGATGCCGCCGTCGCCCTTCGGGTCCTTGCCGCCCTGCACCGTGACGAGCGGCGCGACCGGGTGCGCCTCGTCGGGCAGGAAGATGTAGTCGTTCGAGGGGAGTACCCACAGGACGAGCGCGACGAGGAGCAGCACGAAGCCCGCACCCAGAACCCGCGCGGGCGTGAGGATCTTCACAGCAGGCTGCGCGTGATCCCGCCGTCCACGCCGATCGTCGTGCCAGACACATAGCTCGCGCGGTCGGAGGCGATGAAGCACACGACGTCGCCGAACTCGCGCGGCGTGCCGAGCCGCCCGAGCGGGATCTGGCCGACGACCTCGGGGCCGGGGCCAGCGTCGCCGTAGAGCTCCTGCATGCGCGGCGTGTCGATCCGGCCGGGCGCGACGCAATTGACGGTGATGCCTTTCGGCCCGAGCTCGCCGGCGAGGGTCTTCGCCCAGCCGACGACGCCGGGGCGGAACGCGTTCGAGAGCGCGAGGTGCGAGACCGGCTCCTTCACGGTGCTCGACGTGATGCAGATGATGCGCCCGGCCGGGCTGCGCTCGAGGTGCGGCAGGCACAGGCGGACGAGCCGGATCGCCGGCGCGAGGACGAGCGCGAACGCCTCCTCGAGCGTCTCGTCGTCGATCTGCGTCGCGGTGCCGGGCGGCGGGCCGCCGGAGTTCCACACGAGGATGTCTACGCCGCCGAACGCGGCGACGGTTCGGTCGACGAGCCGCTCGAGGTCGGCCGGGCTGGTGACGTCGCCGCGCACCGCGAGCGCGCCGATGCGCTCGGCCTCGCGCTCGAGTACGTCGCGACGCCGCGACAGCATCGCGACGTTCGCGCCCTCCTCCGCGAGCGCCTCCGCGCTCGCCAGGCCGAGCCCGGAGGACGCGCCGCAGACGATCGCCGTCCGTCCGCTCAGTCCGAGGTTCACGAGGCGGGAAGGTACCGACCGCGCATGAGGGAATGCCGAGGAAGTGTTGCGCCTGCGTTGAGGCTGCGTTTGCTTTCGCGCGCGCCGACCCCGGCGCGCCGGGCTGTGGACAACTCGTCACACAGACGGCACAGAGCCGTGACGGACACGTCACACCTTCGCCGGTAGCATCGATCTCGAGGGCGGCGGGACGGCGACCCCACCCGGGCGGGGGACGCGCGCGCGTCAACCTAGAGCGGCGCGCGCGCTCAGGCGCCCGGGGTCGACCGAGGGGCGCCGCCGGCGACCTAGGTCGTGAGGACGCCGACGACCTCGCGGACGGCGTCGGCGGAGTGCTTGAGCGCCTCGCGCTCCGAGTCGTCGAGGTCGATCTCGACGATCTGCTCGATCCCGGCGGCGCCGAGCTTCGTCGGCACGCCCATGTAGAGGCCGTCGATGCCGTACTCGCCCTCGAGGTACGCCGTGCACGGGAGCACGCGCTTCTCGTCGAGCAGCACCGAGTCGACCATCTGCGCCGCCGCGGCGCCCGGCGCGTACCACGCGGAGGTGCCGAGCAGCTGCACGACCTCGCCGCCGCCCTTCGCGGTCCGCTCGACCATCGCCTGGATCCGGTCCTCGGACACGAGCTTGCGGAGCGGCACGCCGCCGACGCTCGTCGCGCTCACGACCGACACCATCTGGTCGCCGTGGCCGCCGAGCACGACGGCCGTCACGTCCTTCGCGGACGCGCCCGTCTCCCACGCGATGAACGTCTGGAAGCGCGCCGTGTCGAGGATGCCGGCCTGGCCGAACACGCGCTCCTTCGGAAAGCCCGACACGTTCTTCGCGACGTGGCACATCGCGTCGAGTGGGTTCGAGACGACGATCAGGATCGAGTCGGGTGACTCGGCGACGACCTTCTCCGTCACGTCCTTCACGATCTTCTCGTTCGTCGTGACGAGGTCGTCGCGGCTCATGCCGGGCGAGCGCGGCAGGCCCGCCGTGATCACCACGACGTCCGAGCCGGCGGTCGGGCCGTAGTCGTTCGTGCCGGTGACGCTCGGCTCGTAGCCGAGCACGGCGCCCATCTGGTCGATGTCGAGCGCCTTGCCCTGCGGCAGGCCCTCCTTGATGTCGACGAGCACGACGTCGCAGTAGTCGCGCTGCGCGAGCACCTGCGCGCACGTCGCGCCGACGTTCCCGGCGCCGACCACCGTGACCTTGCGCCTGCCGCCGGCCATCAGACGCGCGCCCCGAGCTTGTCGACGATCGCGTCGGCGACCTCGCTCGTCCCGACGGCGCTCGGGTCGTCGCGCGTCGGCTTCATGTCGTACGTGACGCTGCGGCCCTCACGGATCACCTCTGCGATCGCGTCCTCGACCGCGTCGGCCGCGGCCGTCTCGCCGAGGTGCCGGAGCATCAGGACGCCGGAGAGGAGCTCGGCCATCGGGTTCACCTTGTTCTGGCCTGCGTACTTCGGCGCAGACCCGTGTGTCGGCTCGAACACGGCCGTGTTCTCGCCGAAGTTCGCGCCCGGCGCCATGCCGAGGCCGCCGATCATCCCGGCGCACAGGTCGGAGAGGACGTCGCCGTAGAGGTTCGGCAGCACGAGCACGTCGTACTCCTCGGGCCGCTGCACGAGCTGCATGCACATGTTGTCGACGATGCGGTCGTCGAACTCGATGTCGTCGTTCTCGAGCGCGACCTCACGGGCGGTGTGCAGCCACAGCCCGTCGGAGAACTTCATGATGTTCGCCTTGTGGACGCACGTGATCTTGCGGCGTCCCATCCGGCGCGCGTAGTCGAACGCGAACTCGAAGATCCGCCGCGTCCCCGTGATCGAGATCGGCTTGATCGAGATGCCCGCGTCGCGGTGGCGGAGCGTGCCGCCGTGCGCCTCGATCCACGTGATCAGCTCCTCGGCGTCGGGGGTGCCCTGCTCGTACTCGATCCCGGCGTACAGGTCCTCCGTGTTCTCGCGCACGATCACGAGGTCGACGTCGTCGAACCGCGAGCGCACGCCCGGGTAGCTCTTGCACGGGCGGACCTGCGCGAACAGGTCGAGGCTCTTGCGCAGGCCGACGTTCACCGAGCGGAAGCCGCCGCCGACCGGGGTCGTGATCGGCCCCTTGAGCGCGACGCCGTTCTGCCGGATCGACTCGAGCGTCCCCTCGGGCAGCGGGTTGCCACCGTGCTCGTGCATGACCTCCTCGCCGGCCGGCTGGACGTCCCAGTCGAACTCGACGCCCGTCGCCTCGAGCACGCGACGGGTCGCCTCGGTCAGCTCGGGGCCGGTCCCGTCGCCCGGGATGAGAGTCACGCGGTGCGCCATTCGGCGGCCGATCGTACACAGGAACGGGCGCTCCCTCCCCCGGAAAGCGGCCGACGCGTATCGCCTGCGCGGACAGCTGGAGCCGGCCGCCGAGCCGTACCGCGCGGCCGAAGTGTTGCAGGAGGTTCATTTCCAAGTACCCCGAAAAGGGGTGAAACTCGTGCAGAAGCACGTCGATTTCATCTCGGTGATGCCCGTCGTCCTCGCTGTCGCCTCGTCTGTGGCGAAGTTCGAGGGCGTCGACTTCGGTTTCTCGAGCGGTCGCTAGGTCGCTCGCCCGCTGGTCAGGTCTGAAGGAGGTTCTGTGGCAACGCGGCTCGTGGTTCTCGTCGTCGCTGCGCTCGCGCTCTCGGCGCCGGCGCTCGCGATCACCGGCGGCACCGTCGACGGTGCCGCTCATCCCGCGGTCGGGATGCTCCTCGCCGACCGCGGCGACGGTCCGGAGCCTGCCTGCTCCGGATCCCTGATCTCGCCGACCGTGTTCCTCACGGCCGGCCACTGCACGGCCGGGCTCGCCTCGTCGCGGGTCTGGGTCACGTTCGACCCGCAGTACACGCCGGCATCGGCGCTCCTCACCGGCACGGCGACCACGGACCCGCTCTTCGGGCAGGACGAGAAGGACACGCACGACCTCGCGGTCGTCGTGCTCGACGCGCCGGTGAGCGGCATCGCGCCGTACTCGCTGCCGCGGCTGAAGTACCTCAAGGACGACGTCGACAACTGGGGCACCGTGATCGCGGTCGGGTACGGCGCCGACCAGCCCGCGAGCTCGAAGAAGAACCCGACGTTCCACTTCGACTACACACGCCGGTACGGCACGGCCGACGTCGAGAAGGTGAAGAAGTTCGAGGTGAAGATGTCCACGCGGAACGGCGGCGTCTGCCACGGCGACTCGGGCGGGCCCGAGCTCGCCGGGACGACGGTGATCGCCGTGACGTCGTGGGGCGATGTGCGGTGCGCGAAGACGGCCTTCGGCTACCGGGTCGACACACCCGGCGCGCGCGCCTTCCTCGGGCAGTTCGTCCGGCTGCCCTAGACGCGCGAGGAGCCGCCGGGGAAGGCTGATTTCCCCGGCGGTTCCCGTGCCGTGGATCGTCGGCACATTGCTACGCTCGCGCTCGTGAGCAGCGATTTCAAGCCGGGCCTCGAGGGCGTCGTCGCCGTCGAGACCGAGATCGCCGAGCCCGACCGCGAGGGCGGGTCGCTCCGGTATCGCGGCGTCGACATCGAGGAGCTCGTCGGCCGTTACCCGTACGAGAACGTTTGGGGGCTGCTCGTCGACTCGGACCTCGAGTCGAAGATGCCGGACCCGGAGCCGTACGAGCCCGGTGCGCTGACCGGCAACGCACCGGCCGACCTGCAGTCCGAGACCGCGCGCCTCGCCGGCGAGTGGAAGCTCGGCAAGCTGAACGAGATCTCCGACGAGCAGGCACGCGAGGACCTGGGCCGCCTGTCGGCGCAGATGATGTCGATCGTCGCGCGCTCGGCTCGCGTCGCCGACGGCCACCGCGAGGCGGTGCCGGACGACGTCGTCGCCGCCGGCAAGACGGCCGCCGAGAAGTTCCTGCTCCGCTGGCGCGGCGAGGCCGACCCGCGTCACGTGAAGGCGATCGACACCTACTGGATCTGCACGGCCGAGCACGGCCTGAACGCGTCCACGTTCACGGCGCGCATCGTCGCGTCGACGGGCGCGGACTGCGGCGCGGCGCTTTCGGCCGGCGTCGGCGCGCTCTCAGGCCCGCTGCACGGCGGCGCGCCCGCGTACGTGAAGCCGATGCTCGAGGAGGTCGAGCAGATGGGCGACGCGAAGCGCTGGGTCGAGGATGCGCTTGCGAACAAGAAGCGGATCATGGGCTTCGGCCATCGGATCTACCGCGCCGAGGACCCGCGCTCGCGCCTGCTCAAGCGCACCGCGAAGGAGCTCGGCGCTCCGAACATCGAGGTCGCCGAAGAGCTCGAGCGCGTCGCGCTCGAGGCGCTGCAGGAGCGCTACCCGGACCGCGTGCTGGCGACGAACGTCGAGTACTACTCCGCCATCGTGCTCGACGTGGCGGAGATCCCGCCCCCACTCGCGCCCGCGATGTTCGGCTGCTCGCGCGTCGCCGGCTGGTCGGCGCACATCCTCGAGCAGAAGCGGACGGGACGCCTGTTCCGCCCGTCGGCGCGGTACGTCGGACCTGCCGCGCGCTCGCTCGAAGCAGTCGGCGTCTAGAGCCGGCGCGCACCCGGTGGTGACGAAGAAGAAGTCCGTCCAGCTCTCCGGCGTCGTCGTCGCCGAGTCGTCGATCTGCTCGATCGACCCCGACGAGGGCGTGCTCATGTACCGCGGCTACGACATCGCGGAGCTCGCGGAGCACAGCACGTACGAGGAGACGGCGTACATGCTGCTCGAAGGCGAGTTGCCGTCGTCGTCGGAGCTGGATGCCTTTCGCGCCGAGCTGTCCGCGCGCCAGCTTCCTGCGGAGACGGCAGCAGTTGTCGACGCCTCGGCTCCGTCGGCCGCGTCCATGGACATGCTGCGGACCGCGGTTTCGACGCTGTCGTTCTCCGATCCGGGGCGCGGCCGAGTGGACGCGGGCTCAGGACGTGCGACGGCTGCGCGGCTGATCGCGCAGCTGCCGACGATCGTGGCGCGCTACCACCGGCGACGGCTCGCCCTCGAGCCGGTCGCGCCGGACGCGAGCCTCGGCTACGCGGAGAACTTCCTCGCGATGCTGCACGGCGAGCCGCCGGACGCGCGCGCGGCGCGTGCGTTCGACGTCGCGATGATCCTCCACGCGGAGCACGAGATGAACGCGTCCACGTTCACGGCGCGTGTCGTCGCCGGCACCGGGGCGGGGCTCACCGCGGCCGTCGTCGCGGCGATCGCTGCGTTGGGCGGGCCGCTCCACGGAGGCGCGAACGAGGCGGCGATGGCTCTGTTCGAGCGCATCGGCGCGGC
>JBKPLI010000271.1:0-4653 GCA_046731555.1 Actinomycetota bacterium
GTCGAGGATCGCGTCGGCGTCCCACCAGCCCGGCACGACGAAAGCCTCGACGCCCGTCTCCGCGAGCCGGCGCGGGATCGACCGCTTCGTGCCGAGATCGAGCACGACGACACGCGGGCCGACGCCGATCGAGTAAGGATCGCGGGTACCGAGCGTGCGCGTGAGCGGACGGCCGTCGATCGGCGGCTCCGCGAGCGCGCGTGCGTGCAGGGCCTCGACCGGGGCGTCGCCGAGCGCGCACCGCATCACGCCGCCGCTGCGGATCCGGCGCACGAGCGCGCGCGTGTCGACGCCCGAGAGCGCGACGATGCCGCGATCGCGCAGCCAGCCGGCCCACTCGGGCCGCGCGTCGTGCATGACGACACCCTCGCACTGCACGCGCGCCGACTCGAGCCGCGACTCGTCGACACCGTACGTCCCGACGAGCGGGTACGCGAAGCAGAGGACCTGCGCGACGTAGCTCGGGTCGGTGACCGCCTCCTCGTAGCCCGTCATCGCCGTCGTGAAGCACGCCTCGCCCGCGGCGATGCCCGCCGCGCCGACGCCGACGCCTGCGAACACCGTTCCGTCCTCGAGCACCAGGTTCGATTGCATAAGACTCATGTTCGTGCATAATACGCGAAATGCCGACGACGGCAATCCTCGGTTGCGCCGGCTATGCCGGCCAGGAGACCCTCGATCGCGTGCTGGCGCATCCGGAGCTCGAGCCGGTCGCGCTCGGCTCGGACTCGCTCGCGGGCAAGCCCGCCTGGGCGCTCGACCCGCGGCTCGACGGCGACCTGCCCGAGTTCGTGACGAACGAGGAGGCCGCCGCGAGCGGCGCCGACCTCCTCTTCCTGTGCCTCGGGCACGAGGAGGCGGCCGCATTCGAGCCGCCCGACGGCGCGGTCGTCGTCGACCTGTCCGGCGCGCACCGCCTGCGCGACGAGGAGGCGGCGAGCGAGTGGTACGGCACCGCACCCGGCGCGTGGAGCTACGGCCTGCCCGAGCTCTATCCGCCGCAGGGCGCGCTGATCGCGAACCCCGGCTGCTACGCGACCGCCGCGCTGCTCGCGCTCGGGCCGCTCGCGGGCTCGATCGCGTCGGCGACGATCGACGCGAAGTCCGGCGTGTCGGGCGCAGGCAAGTCGCTCAAGCCGAGCTCGCACGCGGGCTTCGTGCTCGAGAACCTCTCGCCGTACGCGGTCGGCGCGCACCGGCACGCGCCCGAGATCGCGCAGCAGCTCGGCTTCCCCGTCTGCTTCGTGCCGCACCTGCTGCCCGTGCGCCGCGGCCTGCTCGCGACGTGCTACGTGAAGTCGGACGCCGACGTGCGCGCACTCCTCGAGGAGGCGTACGCGGGCTCGCCGGTCGTGCGCGTGCTGCCGCCGGGGACGACGCCGGAGCTCGCGCGCGTGCAGGGCACGGACGCCGCCGAGCTCGCGCTCTTCGAGGACACCGCGACCGATACGGCGATCGTCGTCTGCGCGCTCGACAACCTCGGCAAGGGCGCCGCCGGGCAGGCGGTGCAGAACGCGAACCTCGCGCTCGGGCTCGCGGAGACCGCCGGTCTCCGGCTCCACGGGGTGTTGGTCTGAGCGTCACGGCCGCAGCCGGGTTCGTCGCCTCGGGCGTCGCCGCCGGGATCAAGCGCGAGGGCAAGGACCTCGCGCTCGTGCGCTCTGTGCCGCGCGCGACGGGCGCCGCGATGTGGACGCAGAACCGCGTGCTCGCCGCGCCTGTCGTCGTCTCGAAGACGCACCTCGAGCTCGCGCAGCCGCAGGCCGTCGTCGTCAACTCCGGCATCGCGAACGCGGCAACCGGCGCGCGCGGCGAGATCGACGCGCTCGCGACCGCGGCCGAGGCCGCGCGCCTGCTCGACCTCGACGTCGAGGAGGTGCTCGTGCTGTCAACCGGCGTGATCGGCGCGCCGCTCCCGCTCGACCGCATGCGCGCCGGCCTCGTCGACGCGCACGCCGCGCTCGCGGAGGACGGCGGCGGCAACGCGGCGCAGGCGATCCTCACGACCGACACGAAGGCGAAGCAAACGACGGCCGCGCGCGACGGCTTCACGGTCGGCGGCATGGCGAAGGGCAGCGGGATGATCCATCCGAATCTCGCGACGATGCTCGTCGTTCTCACGACGGACTACCCGCTCGCCGACGGCGAGGCGATCGAGTTCCTGCGCCCGGCCGTCGACGCGAGCTTCAACTCGATCTCGATCGACGGCGAGTGCTCGACGAACGACGCCGTTGTGCTGCTCTCGTCCGGCGCCGCGGCCCCCGAGCGCGACGACGACGCGTTCGCGGAGGCGCTGCACGCGGTGTGCGCAGACCTCGCGTCGCAGGTCGTCGCCGACGGCGAAGGCGCGACCGTGCTTGCCGAGATCGCCGTGACGGGCGCGGCCAGCGAGCCCGAGGCGAAGGCGATCGCGCGCCGCATCGCGACGTCGCCGCTCGTGAAGACGGCGCTCTTCGGCCGCGACGCGAACTGGGGCCGCGTGCTCGCCGCGGCGGGCTCGGCGCCCTATAACGGCGGCTACGCGCACCTCGACCCGAGCCTCGTGACGCTGCGCTACAACGCGACGGCGGTGCTCCTGCGCGGCGTGCCGCAGGGCAACGAGCCGCCGGTCGACGGCGCGACGTGCACGATCGAGCTCGACCTCGGGCTCGGCGACGCCTCGGCGACATACCTCACGAGCGACCTCTCGTACGACTACGTGCGCATCAACGCGGAGTACCGCTCGTGATCGTCGCGAAGGTCGGCGGAGCCGTCGTGAACGCGTCGGCGCAGGCGGTGCTCGCGCTCGCGAAGGCGGACGACGTGGTCGTCGTGCACGGCGCCGGGCCGCAGATCACCGAGGAGATGGAGCGCTTCGGCATCCCGGTCGAGTTCGTCCGCGGCCGCCGCGTGACGACCGCCGCCGGGCTCGCCGTCGTGCGCTCGTCGTTCGCCGCGGTGAACCGCGCGCTGTGCGAGGCGCTCGGCCCGCGCGCGCTGTCGCTCTTCGGCGACGAGATCGGATTGCACGCGGTGCAGGTCGACGCGCTCGGGCTCGTGGGCGACCCGCTGCCGTCGCGGCCTCCGGCGGTCGTCGACGCGCTCGTCGAGAACAGGATCCCCGTGGTCGCTCCGCTCGGCGTCGGACCCTTGAACGTGAACGCGGACGAGGCGGCCGCCGCGCTCGCGCTCGGGCTCGGCGCCGAGCGGCTCGTGTTCCTCACGGACGTCGACGGGCTGATCGTCGACGGCGAGGTCGTGGACGCGATCGACGTGCACGCCGCCGACGAGCTGCTCGACGCGGGCCTGCTCGAGGGCGGGATCGTGCCGAAGCTGCGCGCCGCCGCCGCGGCCGCGCGCGACGGGGTGCCCGCGGCGATCGGAAAGACGGCAGTCGTTCGATGAGTGCTGTGACTGGAACGCGTAGCGTTCTCCTCCCGACGTACGCGCGGCTCGACGTCACGCTCGTCGACGGCGACGGCTCGTGGGTCGTCGACGCCGACGGCAAGCGCTACCTCGACCTCGTCGCCGGCATCGCCGTCGTCGCGCTCGGCCACCGGCACCCGGCGCCGCTCGCGGCGGCGCACGCGCAGCTCGACCGGCTGTGGCACGTGTCGAACCTCTACTCGACGGAGCCGATGCAGGAGCTCGCCGCCAAGCTGTCGGCGCGCTTCGGCGGCGCGCAGGCGTTCTACTGCAACTCGGGCGCCGAGGCGATCGAGGCCGCGCTCAAGTGGGCGCGCAAGGTGACGGGCCGCACCGAGTTCGTGACGCTCGAAGGCTCGTTCCACGGTCGCACCATGGGCGCGCTGTCGATCACGGGCCAGCCCGCCAAGCGCGCGCCGTTCGGGCCGCTCGTCCCGGGCGCGCGGTTCGTCACGCCCGAGACGCTCGCCGGCGCCGTCGGCTCCGACACCGCCGCGATCGTGCTCGAGCCCGTGCAGGGCGAGGGCGGAGTGCACCCGCTCGCGCCGGAGACGCTCGCGCTCGCGCGCGAGCTCGCCGACGAGCACGGCGCGCTGCTCGTGTTCGACGAGATCCAGACCGGCGTCGGCCGCACGGGCGCGTTCTTCGCGTGGGAGCACGCCGGGGTGAAGCCGGACGCGGTGACGCTCGCGAAGGGGCTCGCGAACGGGCTGCCGATCGGCGCACTGCTCGTGTCGGACGACGCGCCGACCGGGTTCGAGCCCGGCGACCACGCCTCGACGTTCGGCGGCAACCTCGTCACCTGCGCAGCCGCGTGTGCGGTCGTCGACGCGATCGACGACGAGCTGCTCGCGCACGTGCGCGCGATCTCGGACATGTTCACGTCGAGCCTGGCGAACACGCGCGGCCTCGGGCTGCTGCTGGCGGTCGAGCTCGGCAGGCCGGCCGGCCCGGTCGTGCAGGCGGCGCTCGAGCGCGGCCTGCTCGTCGGCACTGCCGGCGAGACCGCGCTGCGCATCACGCCGCCGCTCACGATCACGGCTGGCGAGGCCGAGCAGGCGATCGCCGTCCTCGAGGAGGTGCTCTAGTGCCGACGAAGTTCGAGCGCCAGGGCGCGATCCTGCGCCTCGTGCAGGAGCGGGAGCTGGCGACGCAGAGCGAGGTCGCCGACGCGCTGCGCACGGAGGGCATCGACGCCGTCCAGGCGACCGTGTCGCGCGACATCTCGCAGCTCGGTCTCGTGAAGGT
>JBKPLI010000272.1:0-8344 GCA_046731555.1 Actinomycetota bacterium
ATCGCGGAGATCGTCGGGCGCGAGCTCGAGGAGCAGGGGCTCGTCGTCGAATACCTCGACGGCGACGTCGTGCGCGAGCACCTGTCGAAGGGCCTCGGCTTCTCGAAGGAGGACCGCGACACGAACATCGAACGGATCGGCTGGGTCGCCTCGCGCATCGCGCGCGCGGGCGGCACCGTGATCGTGTCGGCGATCTCTCCCTACGCGGAGACGCGCGCGAAGGCGCGCGGGATGGCCGAGGACGCCGGAGCGCGGTTCGTCGAGGTGCACGTCGCGACCTCGGTCGACGAGTGCGCACGGCGGGATGTGAAGGGCCTCTACGCGAAGGCGTTCGCGGGCGAGCTGAAGGAGTTCACGGGCGTCTCGGACCCCTACGAGGAGCCGGAGTCGCCCGAGCTGCGGGTCGAGACCGAGGGCCGCGAGCCGGCCGAGTCGGCGCGCGAGGTGCTCGTCTACCTGGAGGGGGTGCCCGCGTGACGGTCGAGAACGTCCCGCTGACGCTCTCGCACCTCGACGAGCTCGAGGCGGAGGCCGTGCACATCATCCGCGAGGTCGCCGCCGAGCGCGAGCGTCCGGTGCTGCTGTTCTCGGGCGGCAAGGACTCGATCGTGCTGCTGCGGCTTGCCGAGAAGGCGTTCCGGCCGGGCAAGTTCCCGTTCCCGATCATGCACGTCGACACTGGGCACAACTTCCCGGAGGCGATCGAGTTCCGCGACCGGCGCGTCGCCGAGCTCGGCGAGCGGCTGATCGTCGCGAGCGTGCAGGAGTCGATCGACAACGGGCGCGTCGTCGAGCAAACCGGCCCGCGCGCGTCGCGCAACCAGCTGCAGACGACGACGCTGCTCGACGCGATCGAGGAGCACGGCTTCGACGCGGCGATGGGCGGTGCGCGCCGCGACGAGGAGCGCGCCCGCGCGAAGGAGCGCATCTTCAGCTTCCGCGACGACTTCGGCCAGTGGAACCCGCGCGCGCAGCGGCCCGAGCTGTGGAACCTCTACAACGCGCGCATCCGCAAGGGCGAGCACATCCGCGTGTTCCCGATCTCGAACTGGACGGAGCTCGACGTGTGGCAGTACGTTGCGCGCGAAGGGCTCGAGCTGCCGTCGATCTACTTCGCGCACGAGCGCGAGGTGTTCCGCCGCGACGGGATGCTGTACGCCGCGAGCGAGTACGTCGAGCGTTACCCCGACGAGGAGCCGTTCACCGCGCGCGTGCGGTTCCGCACGGTGGGAGACATGTCGTGCACCGGCGGCGTGCTGTCGGACGCGGCGACGCTCGACGACGTCGTCGCCGAGATCGCGGCGACACGCGTGACCGAGCGCGGCGAGACCCGCGCCGACGACCGCGTCAGCGAGGCGGCCATGGAGGACCGCAAGCGCGTTGGCTACTTCTGAGTCCTTGATGCAGGCGGAGCTGCTCCGCCTCGTCACGGCCGGCTCGGTCGACGACGGCAAGTCGACGCTCATCGGCCGGCTGCTCTTCGACACGAAGCAGATCCTCGTCGACCAGCTCGAGCACATCGAGGACGCGTCGCGGCGGCGCGGGCACGACTACGTCGACCTCGCGCTGCTCACCGACGGCCTGCGCGCCGAGCGCGAGCAGGGGATCACGATCGACGTCGCGTACCGCTCGTTCGTGACGCCGCGCCGCCGCTTCCAGCTCGCGGACGCCCCGGGACACGTGCAGTACACGCGCAACATGGTCACGGGCGCGTCGACCGCCGACCTCGCGGTCATCCTCGTGGACGCGCGCAAGGGCGTCGTCGAGCAGACGCGCCGCCACTCGTACATCGCGGCGATCCTCGAGATCCCGCACGTCGCGTTCGCGGTCAACAAGATGGATCTCGTCGAGTTCTCGGAGGAGCGCTTCGACGAGATCGTGCGCGAGCTCTCCGAGCTCGCCGCGCGCCTCGGCCTCCACGACCCGCAGCCGATCCCGGTCTCGGCGCTCCTCGGCGACAACGTCGTCGAGCCGACCGACGCGATGCCGTGGTACGCAGGCCCGACGCTGCTCGAGCACCTCGAGTCCGTCGACCTCACCGTCGATCGCAACCTCGAGGACCGGCGCTTCCCCGTGCAGTGGGTGATCCGCCCGAACTACGAGTACCGCGGCTACGCGGGGCAGGTCGCGAGCGGGATCTGGCGCGCCGGCGACGAGGTCGTCGTGCTGCCGTCCGGCCTGCGCTCGCGCGTCGCGGGGATCGACGGCGCCGACGTCGCGGTCGCCGGCATGTCCGTGACGATCCGGCTCGAGGACGACGTCGACGTCTCGCGCGGCGACCTGCTCGCGGACCCCGAGCGTCCGCCGGCCGCGTCGCGCGAGCTGACGGCGCGCCTCTGCTGGATGAGCGAGCGCCCGCTCGAGGCGCGCGCGCGGCTCCTCGTGAAGCACACGACGCGCACCGTTCCGGCGCGCGTCGACGAGCTCGTCTCGAAGGTCGACATCCACACCCTCGACGACCTCGCCGCGCCGGAGCGGCTCGAGCTGAACGACCTGGCGCGCGTCCGGCTGCGCCTGGGCGAGCCGATCGTCGCCGACTCGTACGCGCGCAACCGCGCGACGGGGGCGCTCATCCTCATTGACGAGGCGACAAACGACACCGTCGCGGCCGGGATGATCGAGGAGCTCGCGGTGTGAGCACGCGGGCGGCCGACCCGTACCGCGACCTGCACGTGATCGACTCGCGCGCGCCGCGCGTCAACCAGGCGACGATCTGCGTGCTCTCGCTCGTGGCTGTACTGACCGGCTGGCACTGGCTCGTCGCGCTGCTCGCGCTGCAACTCGTCCTGGGCCTGACGCTCGGGCGCCGCTGGTGCCTCCCGTGCCTCGCGTACTTCGAGCTCGTGCAGCCGCGCTTCGGTGAAGGCCCGCTCGAGGACTCGCGGCCGCCGCGGTTCGCGAACGTCGTCGGCGCCGTCGTGCTCACAGGGTCGGCGGTCGCCTACGCGCTCGGCCTGGAGGCGCTCGGCACCGGCCTCGCGCTTCTCGTCGCGGCGCTCGCGCTGCTCGCCGCCGTCACGGGCTTCTGCACCGGCTGCGAGGCGTACAAGCTCGGCTGCCGCCTCACCGGCCGGCCGTTCGTCTCCTGCCCGATCCCGCCGCGCGCATGACCTGGCAGTTCTCGCTCGCGGGCCTACTCGTCGGCGTGCTCGTCGGCATGACCGGGATGGGCGGCGGCTCGCTCATGACGCCGCTGCTGATCCTGCTCTTCGGCTTCGACCCGAAGGCGGCCGTCGGCACGGACATCCTCCACGGCGCGGTCTTCAAGTCGTTCGGCGCGGCGCGGCACCGCATGCTTGGAACGGTGCACGCGCGGCTCGCGCTGTGGATGCTCCTCGGCTCGGCACCGCTGTCGCTCGTCGGCGTCGAGGTCGCGAGCCAGTTCGGCGACGGCGCGGACGAGTCGTTCCAGCGCCTGATCGGGGCCGCGCTCGTCGTCTGCGGCCTCGGGTACTTCGCGAAGACGCTGCTGCGCCGGATGAACGTCAGCGACGCTCCGTTCCTGCTCGGGTCGCGCGACAAGGTGACCGCGGTCGTGATCGGCGCGACGTGCGGCTTCGTCGTGGGCCTGACGTCGGTCGGCTCGGGGACGTTCTTCGGGCTCGCGATGCTGATCCTCTACCCGCTGACCGCGCAGAAGATCGTCGGCACCGACCTGACCCACGCGGCCGCGCTGCTCTGGGTCGCGGGCGCGAGCCACCTCGCCCACGGCAACGTCGACCTGCACGCGATGGCGTGGCTCCTGCTCGGCTCGATCCCGGGCGTGCTGCTCGGCGCGAACATGTCGATCCGCGTGGCCGACCGCGCCCTCCGGCTTGCGTTCGCGTCGATCCTCTTCCTCTCCGGGCTGAAGCTCGTCGGCATCCCGTACGCGGCTCCGGTGATCGCCGTCTGCGCCGGCGTCGCGATCGCGGCGCTCGCCGGCTGGACCGTGCGCCGCCTCGTCGCCGGCCGCCGCGTCTCGCCCGCTATCGACTGACCCGGCCGTAGAATCGGCGCGGTTGGGCCGCCTCCTCTCGACGGTCTTCCTCCTGCTCCTGCTGACCGGGACGGTCGGCGCGTTCGCGCTTACCCAGGGCGCGAAGCTCGAGCGCAGCCCGATCTACCGGACGCGGATCCCCTCTAAGACCTTCTCGCCCGAGTGCGGCTGTGCGACGAGCAGCGCCCAGATCCAGTTCTCGCTCCGCAAGGCCGACAAGCTGACCGTCTGGATGGAGCGCAACGGGGAGCGCGTCGCCACCGTCGTGCCCGGGCGCGAGTACCCCGCCGGCCCGGTCGACCTGTCGTTCAGCGGCGTGACGGAGTCCGGGAAGACGCTGCCCGACGACGTCTACCTCCCGGTCGTCCACATGGAGCGCGCGCACCGGACGATCCGGCTGCCGAATCCGATCCGGCTCGACTCGAAGGCGCCGACGATCACGGTGAAGCACCCGCAGCACGCGATCATCTCTCCGGACGGCGACGGACGAAAGGACATGTTCCGCACGCCGTACGCGGTCAGCGAGCCTGCGCGCGCGATCCTCTATGTGAACGCGCGCCGGGTCTTCTTCACCCTGCGCAAGCCGCTGCGCGGACAGCTCGTATGGAACGGGAAGTTCAACGGGCGGCCCGCGCGCCCCGGCGTCTACGTCCTCGCGGCGTCCGCGAGGGACCCGGCCGGCAACGTCGCGAAGCCTCAGCCGTTCGCGATCGTCCAGGTGCGCTACGTCGCGCTCGGGCGGAAGCGCGTGGTCGTCCGCCCGGGCGGCAAGTTCGCGATCCGCGTGTCGACGGACGCACCGACGGTGCGCTGGCTCCTCAACGGCCGCACCGGCGTCGCGCGCCGCGGCACGATCAAGCTGCGCGCGCCGCGCAAGCAGGGCGTCTACCGCCTCTACGTCGCCGCCGGAGACCACGCCGCGAAGGCGACCGTGGTGGTCGCGTGAGGCGACGCTTGCGGCGCCGTCCTCAGGATGCGGGGGCTTGCCCCAGCATCCGTCTGCGTCGTTGTCCCGGAGCGTTCGGCGATAGGCGCAGCGCATGAGCGAGCTCGCGCGCGTCGGCGGCGTCGTCGGGGCACTCGGCCTCGCCCTCGTGATCGCCGGGCCGCGGCCGGTGTGGCGCTTCGGCGGCCTCTTTGCGTGGGCGTTCGGCTGCGCGACGCTCGCGCTGTGGCTGGCACCGAAGGGTCACGACCGCGTCTACGCGGCGGCGGCGGTCGTCGGCCTCATGGCGGCGGCCGGCCTCGCGTGGGTCTTCAAGCGCGTGCCGTGGTCGCTCGCGGTCGCGGTGCTCGCGTGCGCGCCGGCGCGCATCCCGGTCTCGGTCGGCGACACGAAGGCGAACCTGCTGCTGCCGATCTACCTCGTCGTCGCCGCGACCGCACTCATGCTCGCGTGGGAGTGGTTTCGGGGCGACACGCGCACGCGTGAGCTCGGGCTCGTGACGTGGCCCCTCGCGCTCTTCGTCGCGTGGACCGGCGTCTCGTTCGCGTGGTCGGTCGACCGCCGGCAGGGCGCGATCTTCCTGCTCTTCTTCGTGCTGCCGTTCGGCCTCCTTTCGGTCGCGCTGGCGCGGCTGCCGTGGCGGCTCGGCTGGGTGAAGGTGCTGTACGTGCAGCTCGCGGCGATGGCCGTCGTGTTCGCCGGCATCGGCACGTGGCAGTACGCGACGCGCGACATCTTCTGGAACCCGAAGGTGAGCGTCGACAACGCGTACGCGCCGTCGAGCTGGTTCTACCGCGTCAACTCGGTGTTCTACGACCCGTCGATCTACGGGCGCTTCCTCGTCGTCGCGATCCTCGCGAGCGTCGCTGTGCTGCTGTTCACGCGCGGGACCGTCGCGCTCGCCGCGCTCGTCGCCGCGGTCGCGACGTGGATCGGGCTCGTTCCCTCGTTCTCGCAGTCGAGCTTCGTCGCGCTCGGTGCGGGCGCGGTCGTCGCCGTCGCCGTGCTTTGGTGGCATCGAGCGGTGCTCATCCTCGCGGTCGTCGTCACGGTCGTGGCCGCGGCGACGTTCACCGCGTACGCGGCCGCGAACGGGTTCGAACGCGCGACCGGCGGCCGCGCGCGGCTCGTCACGAACGGGATGAAGGTCGCGCTCGACCATCCGGTCGTCGGCGTCGGCGCCGGCGGCTTCCGCCGCGCGTACGCGGACCGCGTCGGCCTGAAGGGCCGCGAGCCGAAAGCCGCCGCCTCGCACGACACGCCCGTCACCGTCGCGGCCGAGACCGGCATCGTCGGCATGGCGCTGTTCGCGTGGCTGCTCGCCGCGGCGGCGATCGCGACGATGCGACGCTGGACGCCGGGCCCGATCGGCTGGGCGCGTCTCGCCTTCGGGCTAGGGTTGCTCGCGATCGTCGTGCACTCGCTGTTCTACAACGCGCTCTTCGAGGATCCGCTCTTCTGGGGCCTGCTCGCGCTCGGCGCGGTCGGAGCGCGTGCTGCCGAGGCCGAGGGGGAGGCGGAGGCGTGATAGGAGCGTGGCGGCGCGCGCTCGTGCTCGCGCCGCACACCGACGACGGTGAGTTCGGCTGCGGCGGCACGATGGCGCGCCTCGTCGACGCGGGTGCGGAGGTGCGCTACGTCGCGTTCTCGATCGCGACGCGCTCGCTCCCCGAGGGCTTCCCGCCCGACACGCTCTCCCGCGAGGTGCGCGAGGCGACGACCGAGCTCGGCATCCCCGAGTCGAGCCTGACGGTGCACGACTTCGACGTCCGCACGTTCCCCGAGCACCGGCAGGAGATCCTCGAGCTGCTGATCGAGATCTGGAACGAGTGGCAGCCCGAGGTGGTCTTCCAGCCGTCGCTGCACGACATCCACCAGGACCACCAGACGATCGCGGCCGAGGGCCTGCGCGCCTTCAAGCGCACGACGATCCTCGGCTACGAGATCCCGTGGAACAACTTCGACTTCGCCTACCAGGCCTACTTCGCACTGGAGCGCTCGCACGTCGAACGCAAGGTCGCGGCGCTGGAGAAGTACGCCTCGCAGCAACACCGCCGCTACGCGAACCCCGAGTACGTGTGGAACGTCGCCCGCACGCACGGCATCAACGTGAACCGCGAGTACGCCGAGGTGTTCCAGGTGTACCGCGTGGTCGCCTAGGGCGGCTGCAGCCGCTTCCGGTTGCCTTCGCCGCGGGCGCTCGTCACGATCGGTGGCGATGGCGCTCGAGATCGTCGGTCGGGACGAGGAGCTCTCCGCTCTCCGCGCCTTCCTCGGCGACGTCGAGAGCGCGCCGGCCGCGCTCGTGCTCGAGGGCGAGGCCGGGATCGGGAAGTCGACGCTCTGGCTCGCGGGCCTCGAGCACGCGCGCGCCCTCGGTCGGCGCGTGCTCTCGGCGCGACCCGCCGAGGCCGAGCGGACGCTCGCGCATCTCGGGCTGGGCGACCTGTTCGAGGACGTGCTCGACGACGTGCTGCCGTCGCTGCCGACGCCGAGGCGACGCGCGCTCGAGGTCGCGCTGCTGCGCGAGGATGCGGCGGAGGAGGGTCTCGACGTGCGTGCGCTGGCGACCGGCGTCCGCAGCTCGCTCCAGCTGCTCGCCGACGACGGGCCGGTGCTCGTCGCGATCGACGACCTCCAGTGGCTCGACGCCCCGTCGACGCGCGCGCTCGCTTTCGCGCTGCGCCGGCTCGGGACGAGCCCGGTGCTCGTGCTCCTCTCGAGCCGCGCGGACGCCGACGCGCAGCAGACGGAGCTCGGCCGGGCCCTCCCGGCGGAGCGCGTGCGGCGGCTCTCCGTCGGACCGCTGACCGTGGGTGCGCTCCACCGGATCCTCCGCGACCAGCTCGGCAGGCCGTTCGCGCGTCAGACGCTCCGGCGCATCCACGAGCGGTCGGGCGGAAACCCGTTCTTCGCGCTGGAGCTCGCCCGCGTCGTCGACGCCCACCTCGACCCGGGCCGGCCGCTCGCCGTGCCCGAGACGCTGGACGAGCTCGTGCGCGCGCGCATCTCCGGGCTGCCGCCGTCCACCCGCGAGGCGCTCGCGCTCGCCTCCGCGCTCGGAGCGCCGTCCGAGTCGCTCCTGGAGCGCGCGGGCGTCCCACCGGACGCGCTCGAGCCCGCGGTCGCTGCGCGCGTCGTCGACCGCGAGCACGGCACGATCCGGTTCGCCCATCCGCTGCTGTCGTCGGTGCTGTACGCGGATCTCGGCGAGGCGCGGCGGGACGTCCACGCGCGGATCGCGGACATCGTCGACGACCCCCTGCTTCGAGTCCACCACCTCGCGCTCTCGCGTGCCGGCCCGGATGCGGACGTCGCCACGACCCTCGACGAGGCCGCGCGCCTCGCAGCCGCCCGCGGCAGCGCCGCAGTCGCGGCCGAGCTCGCGGAGGAGTCGCTCCGGCTGACGCCGCCGGAGG
>JBKPLI010000273.1:0-11806 GCA_046731555.1 Actinomycetota bacterium
GCGCTCGCGCCGCGGCGCGCGCTCGCGATCGCCGTGATCGTCCTCGGCGTCGCGGTCACGATCTCGTCCGGGACGTGGATCGGCGGCGTGCCGACGCTCGTCCGCGACACGCTGCATCACGGCGCGGGCGGCTTCGCGCTCGTCATGGTCGGCTACGCGCTCGGCTCGATCGCGAGCGGCGCGATCCTCGCGCGCGTCGAGGTGAGGCGAAAGGCGCTCGTCTCGCTCGCCGCGTGGACGCTGTACCTGCCGGCGTACGGCCTGCTCGCCCTCGGCTCGTCGCTCGCGATCGCGTGCGTCGGCGCCGCCTGCGCGGCGATCGGACAGAGCACGGCCGTCGTGCTCGTCAACTCCGCCGCGCAGGAGGAGATCCCGGACGCGGTGCTCGGCCGCGTCGTCGGGCTGATCTCGCTGACGCACCGCGGCGCACACGCGACCGGCCTCCTCTTCGTCTCGGTCTGGTTCGCGTTCGTCTCGCCGCCGGCCGTATTCGCGGCGGCGGCCGTCGCGCTGCCGCTCGTCGGCCTCGTCGGGCTCGCGATCGCGCTCAGGAATCCAGGAGACGAAGCTCCAGCACGCGAGACGCGTCGAAGCCGTCGATCCTGAGCATCGCGCCGGCCGCCGCGGCCGCCGCGCCGGCCGGCATCAACCCGACGAGCTCCGAGCCGACCACCTCCGCCCCGCGCGCCTCGGCCTCGGCGGCGATGCGCCCGACGATGTCGTGCAGCGCGGCCGCCTCCCAGTCCTCGACGTTCATCGACACCTGCACGACGCCCGCGGCCGGCAGCTCGAGCCCCAGCGCGCGCACACCCGGGAAGCCGCCGCCGCGCTCGCGCACGACCGCAGCCACCTCGCGCGCGACCTCGAGGGGGCCACGCAGGTTGACGTTGAACGCTATGAGCGGCGAGCGCGCACCGAGGATGACGCCGCCGGCCGTCGCGTCGAGTCGCGCCGGGCCGAAGTCCGGCCGGAGCTCGCCCGCGTCTAGGCGCCGCTGCAACGCGGCGGTCCCTCCCCGCCGGTAGAACGCCGGGCCGCGCTCGGGCGGCGAGTACACGAACACCGGGAGCCCGAGCTCGCCGATCCTCGCGCCCGCCGCGAGTGCCGCCGCGCGGGCGCGTTCCATGTCGCTCCGCCGGACCGGCACAAACGGGACGACGTCGGCCGCGCCGATGCGCGGGTGCGCACCGACGTGCCGCGTCAGGTCGATCCGCTCACGCGCGACCGCCACCGCGGCGACAACGGCGTCGACGAGCGCCTCGTCGCCTCCCACGACGGTGAAGACGGACCGGTTGTGGTCGGCGTCGACGTGCACGTCGAGCACCGTCGCATGCGCCGCGAGCGCCGCCCCGATCGCGTCGATCGTCCCGCCGTCGCGGCCCTCGGAGAAGTTCGGGACCGACTCGAGCGGCAGCACGCCCGTACTCTAGGAGCGTGGACGAGGCGCGGCGCGAGTACGAGGTCGGCGGCGAGCACGACTCGGCCGGTCGCGAGGAGGACGCGATCGCCCACTACGAGCGGGCGCTGGAGCTCGGCCTCGACGAGGAGCTCATGCCGGGCCTGCTCCTGCAGTACGGGAGCACGCTGCGCAACGTCGGCCGGCTCGACGACGCGCTCGCCGTGTTGAGCGACGGCGTCGCGCGCTACCCCGACCACGCGGCGCTCCGCATCTTCCGGGCGTTCGCGCTCGCGAGCGCCGGCCGCGACCGCGAGGCACTCGTCGACGTCCTGAACCTCGCGCGCACGCGGATCGACGCGCCTGAGATCCGGCGGTACGCACGCTCGCTCGAGAACTACACGCGGGACCTCGAGGAGTGAAGGAGTACTACGACCGGCGCGCGCCGGAGTACGACGACTGGTACCTCGGCCATGGTCGGTTCGCGGCCCGCGAGCGCGACGGGTGGGACGACGAGCTCGACCGGCTCGCCGCGGCGATCGCGGCGCTCCCGCCGGCGCGGACGCTCGACGTCGCGTGCGGCACCGCCTTCCTGACGCGCCACCTCCGCGGCGACGTCGTCGGCCTCGACCAGAGCGCGCGCATGCTCGACGAGGCGCGGCGTGCGGCACCGTACGCGACGTTCGTGCGCGGCGACGCGCTCGAACTGCCGTTCGAGGACGGGTCGTTCGATCGCGTCTTCACCGGGCACTTCTACGGGCACCTCGAGCCGGACGACCGCGAGGCCTTCCTCGGCGAGGCCCGGCGCGTCGCCGGCGAGCTCGTCGTCGTCGATGCGTCGCAGGCGAGCTCGCCCGTCGCCGAGGACTGGCAGACGCGCGTGCTCGAGGACGGCTCGACGTGGCCGGTGTTCAAGCGCTGGTTCACGCCGGCGAGCCTCAGAGCCGAGCTCGGGGGCGGCGAGACGCTCTTCGACGGCACGTCGTTCGTGAGCGTGCGGCGCGTCTGGTGACGCGGCGCAGGTCGTCGTACCGCTCGCTCGCCTCGCTGAAGCGCGACCAGCGCATGTGCCGCGCGTGCGTCGAGGCGGGCTACCCGCTCCAGTCGCTGCCGGTGATCGCGCCGGGCGAAGGGCAGCGCGCGTACATGTTCGGGCAGGCGCCGGGCGTGCGCGAGGGCGAGGAGCGGCGGCCGTGGCGCGGGCGCGCCGGGCAGACGCTGCGGCGCTGGCTCGCGATGGACGAGGACGAGTTCTACGCGACGTTCTACTGCGCGTCGGTCACGCGGTGCTACCCCGGCCCTGCGCCGTCCGGGCGCGGCGACCGGACGCCGACGCCCGAGGAGCAGCGGCTGTGCGAGTTCTGGCGCGACTGGGAGCTCCGGCTGCTCGGGCCGCGCCTCGTCGTCACGGTGGGCGGGCTCGCCGCGCGACGGCTGCTCGGGCTGAAGAGCGTCACGGAGTCCGTCGGCCGGCGCTACGAGCACGGCGACGCGATCGCGATCCCGCTGCCGCATCCATCGGGCGCGAGCGGCTGGCTGAACCTGCCGGAGAACCGCGCCCGCGTCGCCCAGGCCGCGGCGCTCGTCCGCGACGAGCTCGCTCGCCTCGAGTAGCACCTAGCCCGTTGGTTGTTGTCGCGCGCGCGACGGGACCAGTACGAGGACCACCCACCCGCTGAACCCCCCACCCACCCTGAGGGGGTTAACAACAAGGGTGCCCGACGACAGCGCGCATGTCTGTGCCAACTCGGTGCCAAATGCGCAACGCGCCTCGGCTGGCTCGCTGCGAACGCGCCCCCACCACGCCCGCCACCGAGCCGGAACCGCGAACGACCCCGGTACCCTCAACCCGTGAGCACGGAGGGCACGCCGACGCCGAAGTACCGGGCGACGTTCGTCCGCCTGCTCGGCTTCCTGCGGCCGTACAAGCTCTCGCTGGTCGTCTCGATCCTGCTCGCGGTCGGCTCGCAGGCGGCGGCGCTGTTCGCGGTCATCCTGACGCGCGACGTCGTCAACGCGATCAGCCACGACCAGGAGCACGACCTGCCGTGGCTCGTCGCGGCCGTGCTCGGGGTCGGGCTCGCGCGCGCGGTGATGATGAGCGGCCGGCGGCTGATCGCCGGCAAGCAGGCGCTCGCCGTCGAGATGGACATGCGCCGCGACGTGTACGCGAAGCTCGTGCGGCTCTCGTTCGGCTACTACGACCGGCACCAGACGGGACAGCTGATGAGCCGCGCGACGGTCGACCTGCAGGGCGTCCGCTTCTTCCTCGGCTACGGGCTCATCTTCTTCTTCCAGCACGTGTTCACGATCGTCGGCGTCGCGATCGTCGTGTTCCTCGTCTCGTGGCAGCTCGCGCTGATCGCGATCGCCATCGGGCCGATCCTCGCCGCCGTCGCGTACCGGTACAGCCACGTATCGCACCCGCTCCTGCGTGACGTGCAGCAGAAGATGGCCGACGTCGCAACGGTCGCCGAGGAGAACATCGTCGGCGTCCACGTCGTCAAGTCGTTCGCGCAGGAGCAGGCCGAGCAGGACAAGTTCGAGAGCCGCAGCGAGCAGGTCTTCGGGCAGAGCGTGAAGGCGAACCGGCAGCGCGCGTTCTACGTGCCCGTGATGAGCTTCCTGCCGCTGCTCGCGCAGGCGGCGGTGCTGCTCGTGGGCGGGAACATGGTCGCGAACGGGAGCCTCTCGCTCGCGGACTTCGTCGCGTTCAACCTCTTCCTCGCGATGTTGATCATGCCGATGCGCATGCTCGGCATGTGGATCGGCCAGGCGCAGCGCGCGACGGCCTCCGGCGAGCGCATCTTCCAGGTGATCGACGAGCCGGAGGACATCCGCGACGCGCCCAGCGCGCGCGAGCTGCCGCCCGGTCCCGGCCGCGTCGAGTTCGACGGCGTCACGTTCGGCTACCACCCCGACCGCCCGGTCCTGCACGACGTCGACCTCGAGCTCGAGCCCGGCCGAGTCGTCGCGCTCATCGGCCACACCGGATCCGGCAAGACGTCGCTTGCGAGCCTCGTGCCGCGCTTCTACGACGTGCAGGAAGGCGCGGTGCGGATCGACGGCGCCGACGTGCGGGACCTCTCGCTCACGAGCCTCCGCCGCGAGATCGGCGTGATCGCGCAGGACCCCTTCCTCTTCTCGGCGACCGTCCGCGAGAACGTCGCGTTCGGCCGGCCGGGTGCCACCGCCGAGGACGTCGAGCGCGCCGCGCGGCACGCACAGGCGCACGAGTTCATCGAGCAGCTGCCGGACGGCTACGAGACGGTGATCGGCGAGCGCGGCATCACGCTCTCCGGCGGGCAGCGCCAGCGCGTCGCGATCGCGCGAGCGCTGCTGCTCGACCCGCGCGTACTGATCCTCGACGACGCGACGGCGTCGGTCGACGCGACGACCGAGGCGCGCATCCGCGAAGGGCTGCGCGAGGCGATGCGCGACCGGACGACGATCATCATCGCCCACCGCCTCTCGACGATCGCGCTCGCCGACGAGATCGTCGTCCTCGACGCCGGCCGCGTCGCGGTGCGCGGCACGCACGCGGACCTGATCGAGACGAGCGACGTCTACCGCGAGATCTACGAGCACGGCCTGCTCGAGCGCGTGATCGCAGAACGGGAGGTCGCGTAGGTGAAGCGACGCTTGCGGCGCCGCCCTCAGGACGTGCGGGCTTTGCCCGTGCGTCCGTCTGCGTCGCTGACCAGGAACGCTCGAACGGAGAGAGACGGATGAAGGTCTGGCAGCCCGGCGGCCACCTGATGCGCGAGCGCGGCGTGACCGTCGAGGACTGGTCGTGGGCGCAGACGCGGCGGCGCCTCGCGACGCTCTACCGACTCGCCCGGCCCTACAAGGCGCGCGTCGCGCTCTCGATCGTGTCGCTGCTCGGCGCGACGGCGTTCGCGCTCGTGCCGCCGTTCCTGGTCGGCCGGGCGGTCGACGAGGTGCAGGACGGCGACACGTCGAAGCTCGGCGTGATCGTCGTCGTGTTCGTCGCGGCCGGCGTCCTCGGTGTGGCGTTCGCGTACGCGCAGACCTACTTCACCGGCTGGACGGGCGAGCGGATGCTCGCCGACCTGCGCAACCACCTCTTCCGCCACCTCCAGCGGCTGTCGCTCGGCTACTACGAGCGCAACCGCGCCGGCGTGATCATCAGCCGCATCACGAACGACGTCGAGGCGCTCGACCAGCTCGTGACCGACGGCGTCACGTCGCTCGTGCAGAGCACGCTGACGCTGATCGGGACGGCCGTGATCCTGTTCTGGCTCGACTGGCGGCTCGCGCTCGCGACGCTGACGGTCGTGCCGCTGATGGCGCTCGCGACGGCGTGGTTCCGCAAGCGGTCGGCGCGCGCGTACCGCAGCGTGCGCGAGACGCTCGGCGCGGTCACCGCGACACTCGCGGAGGACATCGCCGGCATGCGCGTCCTGCAGGCGTTCACGCGCGAGCGCGCCGCGCAGGAGAACTTCCGGGAGGTCACCGACACCTACCGCCAGGCCAACCAGCAGACCGTCCTGCTGAACGGCCTCTACTTCCCGTTCGTCGACCTCCTGTCGAGCACCGCGACGGCGGTCGTGCTCGGCTACGGCGGCTGGCTCGTGTTCCAGGGCGACATGACGATCGGCACGCTCGTCGCGTTCCTCGGCTACCTCGCGAACTTCTTCGACCCCGTGCAGCAGCTGTCGCAGCTCTACAACACGTTCCTGTCCGCGGTCGCCGCGCTCGACAAGATCATGGACGTGCTCGCGGAGGAGCCCGAGGTCGAGGACCGCGACGACGCGCGCGACCTCGAGTCGATCGCGGGCCGCGTCCGCTTCGAGGACGTCCGCTTCGCCTACGGCCGCGGCCCCGAGGTGCTGCACGGCATCGACCTCGACGTCGCGCCGGGTACGACCGTCGCGCTCGTCGGGCACACGGGCGCCGGGAAGTCGACGATCGCGAAGCTGCTCGCGCGCTTCTACGACCCGGTCGAGGGCCGCATCACGATCGACGGGGTCGACCTCCGCGACGTGCGCCAGGAGTCGCTGCGCCGCCAGCTCGGCATCGTCCCGCAGGAGGGCTTCCTGTTCGCGGGCACGGTCGCCGAGAACATCGCGTTCGGCCGGCCGGACGCGACGCACGACGAGATCGTCGCCGCCGCCCGGGCCGTCGGCGCCGACGAGTTCGTCGCGCGGCTCGAGGACGGCTACGACACGCAGCTCGGCGAGCGCGGGTCGCGGCTGTCCCTCGGCCAGCGCCAGCTCGTCGCGTTCGCTCGCGCCCTGCTCGCCGACCCGCGGATTCTCATCCTCGACGAGGCGACGAGCTCGGTCGACATCGGCACCGAGCGCAAGATCGAACGCGCGCTCCGCCGCCTTCTCCACGGCCGCACGGCGTTCATCATCGCCCACCGCCTGTCGACGATCCGCGACGCCGACCTCATCGTCGTGCTGGAGCACGGCGTGGTCGTCGAGCAGGGCTCGCACGACGAGCTGCTCGCGGCCCGCGGCCTCTACACGTCGCTCTACGGCGACTGGGCCGCCGACGTCGCCTGACGTCGCAACGTCCGGCCCGCCGGAGTAGTGTCCGCGCATGCAGATCGGCGACGCGCTCGGGGGCGGCTGGGATCTCTACAAGCGGTTCTGGCGCCACTTCATCCCGATCGCGCTGGTCGTCTACGTCGCGATCGCACTGGTCGTGCTCGTGCTGACGCTTCTCTTCGGCTGGGTCGGCGCGGTACTCGGCGGCCTGATCTCGATCGCGGGCGTCTTCTTCCTGCAGGCGGCCCTCGTGGAGGCCGTCAGCGACGTGCGCGACGGAAAGGCCGACCTCTCGATCGGCGAGACGCTCGGGCGCGTGTGGCCGCGCGCGGGGACGGTCATCGTGGCGGGCATCCTCGCCGCGATCGCGATCGGCATCGGGTTCCTGCTCCTCATCGCACCGGGCCTCTACCTGCTGACGATCTGGAGCATGATCATCCCGGCCATCGTCCTCGAGCACCGCGGCATAGGCGAGTCGTTCGGCCGCAGCCGGGAACTCGTGCGCGGGTACGGCTGGACCGTCTTCGGCGTGATCCTCGTCACGTTCCTGCTCGTCGCCGTGAGCAACCTCGTCCTGGACCTCGCGCTCACCCCGCTCGACGACTCGCTCGCGAACTTCATCTCGGACGTCGTCTCCGGCACCGTCTTCGTCCCGTTCGTCGCGGCGACGTACACGGTCATGTACTTCCTGCTCCGCGACCTGAAGGAGCCGGCCGCGGCGCCGGAGCAGGTCGAGGGCGCCGCCTTCACCGAGTAGCCGCGTCGTAAGCTCCGGCCGTGGAGCTCGACCCCGAGACACGCGAGCGCATCGAGGAGCCCGTCTCCGAGGAGGCGCAGCGCGAGACGCGGCTGACGCCCGCCGAGGCGGTCGCGCAGATGCGCATCCGCGTCCCCGAGCGAGGCAACCGCAAGCTGCGGCAGGTGATCGAGCGCGTGAACCGCGACGCGCAGCTGAAGGGCTGGTGGCACGTCGCGAACGTGAACGCGGTCGTGCGGATGGAGATCAACGACCACTCGTGGGTCCACATCCAGATCGTCACGAACATCGCGCTGAAGCTCCTGCGGCAGCTCACGAAGCACGGCGTCGAGCCCGCGATGGTCGCCGACTACGGCATGACGCGCGAGGACGCCGAGGTCGTCGTCGCACTCACCGCGCTCACGCACTGCATCGGCATGTCGGTGCACCGCCACGGCCACGAGGACTACTCGCTCTTCCTCGCCGAGCCGAAGCTCCGCGAGCTCGTCGACGGCATCTACGAGGAGCCCGACCGCACCGTCGTCGTCTCCGAGGTGCTGCAGGGCATCATCAGCCATCGCTCCGACGGCGAGCCGCTCACCCTCGAGGCGGGCATCCTCCGCGTCGCCGACGCGCTCGACATGGAGCAGGGCCGCTCGCGCATCCCGTTCGAGCGCGGCCACGTCGGCATCCACTCCCTCTCGGCCGCCGCGATCGAGGACGTCGCGATCGGCGACGGCGAGGCGAAGCCGATCCGCATCGAGATCACGATGAACAACTCGAGCGGCATCTACCAGGTCGACGGCCTCCTGAAGGCGAAGCTCGTCGGCTCCGGCCTGGAGCCGTACGTCGAGGTGCTCGCGCACATCGACACGGAGGCGGAGAAGCGCCTCGTGCCGCTCTACGAGCTCGAGCTCTAGCGCCAGAAGCGGCCGGAAACGCCGCTACAATTGCCGGCGCCCTGCGGGGTCGTCTAATGGTAGGACGCCTGACTCTGGATCAGGTAGTCAAGGTTCGAGTCCTTGCCCCGCAGCCTCACGCCACCGTCGCCGACACCCCAGGTCCGGCGCGCCACCCTCGCGGTCTACACGGTCTTCATCCTCAGCGGCTTCGCGTTCGCGAGCTGGGCGGCGCGGATCCCGCAGGTGCGGGACGCGCTGGAGCTGTCGCCGCGGGGGCTCGGCCTGGTGCTGCTCGCGACCGCGATCGGGTCGGTCGTGTCGATGCCGCTCGCGGGCGTGGTCGTCGCGCGGCTCGGGCCGGCGCGCACCGTTGCGGTGACGTCCGTCGTCGCCGCCGTCGGCGTCGCGACGGCGGCGTTCGGCTACCGCATCGGCGTCGGACCGGTCGTCGTCGGGCTGTTCCTCCTCGGCGCCGGGTTGGGCACGTGGGACGTCGCGATGAACGTCGAGGGCTCGGCCGTCGAGCAGCGCCTCGGTCGCGCGATCATGCCGCGCTTCCACGCCGGCTTCAGCGTGGGCACCGTCGTCGGCGCCGCGATCGGCTCGGCGCTCGTCGCGCTCGGCATCTCCGTCCGTGCGCACCTGATCGTCGTCGCCGGCCTCGTCGCGCTGATCGCGCCGCTCGCGGTGCGGTGGTTCCTCGCCGCGCCGTCGCAGCGCGAGGAGGACGACCGGCGGCACGCGCCGCTTCGCGCCTGGACGGAGCCGCGCACGCTCCTCGTCGGCGTGTTCGTGTTCGCCGCGGCGTTCACGGAGGGAACCGGCAACGACTGGCTCGGCGTCGCGATGATCGACGGCTACGGCGCGCCGGCGGCGCTCGGGTCGCTGACGTTCGCGATCTTCCTCGCCGCGATGACCCTCGGCCGCTGGTTCGGCCCGGCGCTCATCGATCGCCGCGGGCGCACGACGACCGTGCGGATGCTCGGCGTGGTCGCGCTCGCCGGGCTCGCGCTGGTCGTCCTCGGCGGGTCGCTCGCCGTCGCGATGGTCGGCGCCGCGCTCTGGGGGCTCGGCACGTCGCTCGGGTTCCCGGTCGGCATGAGCGCCGCCGGCGACGACCCGCGTCACGCCGCAGGCCGCGTGAGCGTCGTCGCGACGATCGGGTACGTCGCGTTCCTCGCGGGCCCGCCGCTGATCGGGTTCCTCGGCCAGGAGGTCGGCACTCTGAAGGCGCTGACCGTCACCGGCGGCCTCGTCGCGCTCGGCCTGCTCGTCTCGGGCGCGGTCCGTCCGCTCCCGGTCGCCCCCGACATCCCGGTGGGAGCGGGTCTGCGGGACGTCGAGTCGAGCGCCTAGGATGGTGCGCGTGCCGGATTCGTCGCTGACCGTCGCCCCCGCCGGCTTCGAGGCGCAGTTCGAGCCTCACCGCGCCGAGCTGACCGCCTACTGCTACCGGATGCTCGCGTCGCCGTTCGACGCGGAGGACGCGGTGCAGGAGACGTTCATCCGCGCCTGGCGCGGGTTCGAGCGGTTCGAGGGACGGGCCGCGCTGCGGTCGTGGCTGTACCGGATCGCGACGAACGTCTGTCTCGACACGCTCTCCGGGCGCGAGCGGCGGGCACGGCCGATGGATCTCGGGCCGTCGCGCGAGCCCGTCGTCGAGAACCTCGCCACGCTGCCCGAGGTGACGTGGATCGAGCCGATCCCGGACCCGGCGGACACGGCGGTCGAGAAGGAGACGATCCGGCTCGCGTTCGTCGCCGCGCTGCAGCACCTGCCGCCGCGGCAGCGCGCGGTGCTCATCCTGTCCGAGGTGCTGCGCTGGAAGGCGTCCGAGGTCGCGGAGCTGCTCGGGACGAGCGTCGCCTCCGTCAACAGCGCGCTCCAGCGCGCGCGGGCCACCCTCGAGACGGCGAACGTCCATGACGCCGGCGGTCAGGGCGAGGTCGACCGCGAGTTGCTCGAGAAGTACGTCGCCGCGTTCGAGGCGTACGACATCGAGGCGCTCACGTCGCTGATCCACGAGGACGCGACGCAGTCGATGCCGCCGTTCGACCTCTGGCTCACCGGCCGCGACGACATCTTCACGTGGTGGTTCGGCCCCGGCATCGGCTGCAAGGGCTCGCGCGTGATCCCGACCCGGGCGGCGAACGGCGCGCCGGCGTTCGGGCAGTACAAGCCGGACCCCGACGGCGGCTACTCACCGTGGGCGCTGCAGGTGATCGAGATCCGCGACGGGAAGATCGGCGAGCTCACGTTCTTCCTCGACACCGAGCGCGTGTTCCCGCTCTTCGGACTGCCGCTCCACCTCGACGCGTAGGCGTCACTCGGGGAGCACGTCGCACAGGCCGAGGAAGCGGACGAGCGCGCAGAGCTCCGGAGACGCGTTGCGGAGACGCACGGTGCAACCGCACCGGCGCGCGGCGAGCTGCAGGCGCGCGAGGGCGTCGACCGTGACCGCGTCGGGCTCGACCGTCGAGACGTCGCAGAACGCGAGCGCCGGCCGCGTCGACGCGAACAGCGCGCACACGCGCTCGCAGAGACCCAGGAGGTCGTCCCGGCGGATCGGCCCCCAGACGGCGAAGGCGATCGTGGTCGAGGCAGGCGCGGTCATCAGGGTTGTGACCGGCAAAGTGGCGGAAATTCATCGGTCGAAGCACCGATGAATTCGGCGGAGGCGGGCGGTCTTACCCGCGAGACCGATCGAAAGGACACTTGAGATGACCATCGAGAACAACCGCAACCGCTGGCTCGCACTCATCGTCCTGTGCCTCGGCGACCTGATGATCGTCGTGGACATGACGATCGTGAACGTGGCGCTGCCGTCGATCCGCAGCGACCTCGGCTTCTCCCAGGAGTCGCTCGCGTGGGTCGTGAACGCCTACGTGCTCACGTTCGGCGGCTTCATGCTCCTCGGCGGACGCCTCGGCGACCTCTTCGGCCACCGGCGGCTGTTCCTCGCGGGCATCGCCGCCTTCACGACCGCGTCGCTCCTCTGCGGGCTCGCGCAGTCGCAGGAGTGGCTCATTGCCGCGCGCGCCGTGCAGGGCTTCGGCGGCGCCGTCGTGTCGGCCGTCGCGCTGTCGCTGATCATGACCCTCTTCACCGAGGACGCCGAGCGCACGAAGGCGATGGGCGTCTTCGGGTTCGTGATGGCGGGCGGCGGCAGCATCGGCGTCCTCGCCGGCGGCATCCTGACCGACGCGCTCGACTGGCACTGGATCTTCCTCGTCAACCTGCCGATCGGCATCGCCGT
>JBKPLI010000274.1:0-10654 GCA_046731555.1 Actinomycetota bacterium
CCTCGGGCAGCGGCCGCTTCACCGCCTCGAGCAGGCGTGCCTCGAGCACGGGGAGCGTCGACTCCGGCGCGGCGACCGCGACGTAGCCCGCGTCCGCGCGGAACGCGGCGAGCGCGGCGAGCATCGGCGCGCCGGTGAGGCCGCGCGAGCCGCCGACGACGAGCACCGACCCGGCCCGGTACTTCGAGCTGTCGCGCTCCTTCCGCGGCACGTCGCCGAGCACGGACGCGGGGACGAGCGCATGCTCGTGCCCGCGCACGGCGAGTCCGATCGGCGCGACGTGCACCGAGCCGGCGTGGAAGCGGCCCGGCGCGACCGCGAGCCCGACCTTCGCGGCGCCGAACGTCACCGTGACGCTCGCGCGCACGGCGCTTCCCGGCACCTCGCCCGTCGACCCGTCGACGCCCGACGGCACGTCGATCGCCACGACCGGCTTGCCGGACGCGTTGATCGACTCGATCATGCGCGCGTAGTCGTCGCGCGGCGCGTCGCGCAGGCCGATGCCGAAGAGCGCGTCGACGATCACGTCCGCGTCACCGAGGTCGCCGAAGCCGTCGATCGCGTTTACCTCGCGCCCCGCCTCGCGCAGCACGCGCGCGCACACGCGTCCGTCGCCGCCGTTGTTGCCCTTCCCCGCGACGACGGCGACGCGACCCGGGAAGCGGCCGAGCACGACTTCTGCCACGGCCGCACCGGCGCGCTCCATCAGCTCGTCCATCGAGCCCTCGTGGGCCTCCTCGGCGCGGCGCGTCTCCTCGGCCGTGAGCAGCGGCTCGAGGATCACGCGTCCACCACGACCGCGACGGCCGCAGCCAGCTCGCGCGAGTGCGTCATCGAGAGCTCGATGCGGGTCGCGCCGACCTTATCCGCCCACCGCGCCGTCCGCCCCGAGAGATGGACGCCGGGCTTCGGCCGGCCGACGATCTCGATCTCGCGCCAGGTGAAGTGCACGCCGGACCCGAGCGCCTTGCCGACCGCCTCCTTCGCGGCAAACCGGCCGGCGTAGTGTTGCGCGGGGTTCGCCTTCGAGTCGCAGTACGCGCGCTCGGCATCCGTGAAGCAGCGGCCGCGGAAGCCGTCGCCGTGCCGTTCGAGCGCGCGGCGGATCCGCTCGATCTCGATCAGGTCGACGCCGACGCGCAACCCGTGCACCTAGATGTTGCGCTCGAGCCAGTCGGGGAGCTGGGCGATCGACGAGACGATCCCGTCGGGGATGACGCCGGAGGCCTCGACCTCGTCCGGGCGGAACTTGCCGGTGCGCACGAGCACCGTGCGCATGCCGTGCTTCTGGCCGCCGACGATGTCGCCGTCGACGTCGTCGCCGACGATCCACGCGAGCTCGGGGTCGGCGTCGAGCGCCTCGAGGGCGGCGCCGAAGTACGCCGCGCTCGGCTTGCCGAGCACGATCGCCTCCGTCTCCGTCGCGAACTCGAGCCCGGCGACGAACGCGCCCGCGTCGAGCCGCGGCCCGTCGGCCGTCTGCCACCACCGGTTCTTGTGCAGGCAGTACAGCTCCGCGCCGTCCTCGACCTCGAGGAACGCGCGGTTCAGGTTCAGGTACGAGAAGACCCGGCCGGTCTCCTCGCCCTCGTCGGCGCCTCCCACGAGCACCGCGTCGGCGTTCATGCCGATCAGCTGCAGGCCGTCGAGGTCGTCGAGGATGCCGGGCATCGTGATCGCGAGCACGCGCTTGCCCTTCAGCGTGCGCGCCGCGACGCCGCCCGTCGTCTGGAGCTCGTCGTCCTCGAGCTCGAATCCCATCTCGCGCAGGTGCGCCGCGAGGTGCGCGCGCGACTTCGTCGTCGAGTTGCTGACGAAGCGAATGCGGTGACCCGCGGCGCGCAGCCGGCGGACGGCGTCGGCCGCGCCAGGCAGCGGTGCCCCCGAGACGTGCAGGACGCCGTCCACGTCCAGGAGAATCGCGGCCATGGACGCCGACTCTATCCGGTCGGAGGTCGCATTCCGCTTCTCGCGTTCGAGCGGTCCGGGCGGCCAGCATGCGCAGAAGAGCTCGACCCGCGTCGAGGCGCTCTTCGACGTCGCGGAGTCGGCCGCGCTGACGCCCGCCGAGAAGCGCCGCGTGCTCGAGAAGCTCGGCCCGGTCGTGCGTTCGGTGGCGCAAGACGAGCGCTCGCAGCTCCGCAACCGCGAGCTCGCGACCGACCGGATCGTCGAGCAGCTGCGCGAGGCTGCACGCGTCCGCCGGAAGCGCCGCGCGACGAAGCCCAGCGCCGCATCACAGGAGCGCCGCCTCGAGGGGAAGCGCCGCCGAGGCGCGACGAAGCGCCTGCGCCGCCCGCCGGACGACTAGCCGGCGTCCGGTTAGAGCAGGTTCGGGCGGTGGTGCCCGTTGAGATCCTGCCGGCGCGAATCGACGCCGGACCAGACCGACAACGCGAACACCACGGCGATTCCGATCGAGACGAGTGCCGCTGTCATGTCCTCATGATCGGCCGCGGACGCCATTAGGACAACTCAAGCTACGATTGGTTTCCATCATGGAACCTGATAGCTGGCTCGGCGTCGAACTCCGGCATCTCGCAGCCCTCCAGGCGGTCGCCGAGGAGGGCTCGTTCGGCCGCGCCGCGCACCGGTTGGGCTACACGCAGTCGGCGATCAGCCAGCAGATCGCGACGCTCGAGCGCCTCGTCGGCGAGCGGCTCGTCGAGCGGCCGGGCGGCCCACGCCCCGTCGCCCTGACGGAGGCAGGACGGCTCCTGCTCCGCCACGCCGAGTCGATCATGGCGCGCCTCCAGGCCGCGCAGGCCGACCTGGCCGCGCTCTCTGCCGGCAACGTCGGGACGCTGCGCGTCGGAACGTTCCAGTCGGTCGGCGCGAAGGTGCTGCCGACGGTGATGCGCCGCTTCCGCGACGGCTGGCCGGAGGTGGAGATCGAGCTGCGCGAGTCGCACTCGGACCTCGAGCTCGCGCTCCTCGTCGAGCGCGGCGAGCTCGACGTCAGCTTCGTCCAGCTGCCGATCGACAACCCGGCGCTCGAGACGATCGAGCTGCTGCGCGACCCGTACGTGCTCGTCGTCCCGGCCGACTCGCCGCTCGCCCGGCGCAGCAAGCCGTTGACGCTGCGGGAGATCGCGGACCAGCCGCTGCTCGGCTTCCGCGAGTGCCGCTCCACCGAGATCCTCGCCGACCAGCTCCGCACGACCGGCCGCGAGCCGCGGTTCGTGTTCCGCTCGGACGACAACGGCATCGTGCAGGGCCTCGCGGCCGCCGGCGTGGGCGTCGCCGTCGTCCCGCAGCTCACGGTCGACGAGAACGACGACACGGTCGCGGTGATCGACGTCGGCCCGAAGGTCGCGCCGCGGATCGTCGGCGTCGCGTGGCACGCCGACCGCTACCACTCGGCCGCCGCGAGCGCGTTCGTCGACACCGCGCGCGCCGTCGCGGCCGAGGCGATCGAGTCGCTGCGGACCGCCGCCTAGCGCGAGAAGGTCGGAGCGGCTCGCCGAGCTGCGGCACCCGGAAGCCGCTCCGACGAAGAGAGCCCGCGCTCCCCGCCTCAGCAGTCCGCTGAGCGCCCGGCGTTCCCTCTTACGCCTGATGATGCCAGAAGTTAACGAAGTTGGCTACTCGACGGTGACCGTCTTCGCGAGGTTCCGCGGCTGGTCGATGTTCAGGCCACGGAGCCTGGCGATCCGGTAGGCGAGGAGCTGCAGCGGCAGCATCGCGAGGACTGCCTGCAGGAACGCCGGCGACTTCGGCACGTAGATGACGTCGTCGGCGTGGTGCTGGATGTCCTCGTTGCCGTCGGTCGCAATGGCGATCACGTGCGCGCCGCGGGCCCTCGTCTCCTGGATGTTCGAGACGATCTTGTCGAACACGTGGCCGTCCGTCGCGACGACGACGACCGGCGTCCCGGTGTCGAGGAGCGCGATGGGGCCGTGCTTCATCTCGCCGGCGGAGTACGCCTCCGTCGGGATGTACGAGATCTCCTTCAGCTTCAGCGCGCCCTCGAGCGCGACGGGCAGCCCGATGTGCCGGCCGAGGTAGAGGAAGAACGGCTCTTCGAAGAAGCGCTGCGCGATCTCCTCGATGGGATGGTCGCCGTCGAGGAAGCGCCGCATCTTGTTCGGGAGGTCGTACGTCTCGTCGAGGATGAACTCCATCTCGTTCGCAGGCATGGTCTCGCGGCACTGCGCAAGCTTGAGGCCGATCAGGAACAGCAGCACGACCTGCGCGGTGAACGTCTTCGAGGCGGCCACGCCGACCTCGAGGCCGGTGCGCGTGTAGAGCACGGAGTCGACCTCGCGCGTGATCTGCGAGCCCATCATGTTCGTGATCGCGACGGTGCGCGCGCCCCTTTCGCGGGCCAGCTTCATCGCCTGGATCGTGTCGCGCGTCTCGCCGGACTGGGAGATGCCGATCACGAGCGTTCCGGGGTCGAGCACGGGATTGCGGTAGATCCACTCGCTCGCGACGTCCGGCTCGACCGGCACACGCGCCCACTCCTCGATCGCGTACCGGCCGACGACGCCGGCGTGGTACGCGGTGCCGCAGGCGACGATCACGATCCGGCGCAGCCTCCGCAGCTCGTCCTCCGTCATGCCCAGGCCCTCGAGCACGAGGTGGCCGTGGCGGACGCGGTCGCCGATCGTCTCGGCGACGCCCTCCGGCTGCTCGAAGATCTCCTTGAGCATGAAGGTCTCGTAGCCCGAGCGCTCGGCCGCGTCGTCGTCCCAGTCGACGTCGACGACGTCGCGCTCGACCGTCTCGCCGGTGTCGGCGCGCACGATCGTCACGCTGTCGCGCCTGATCTCGACGACGTCGCCGTCGTCGGGGAACTGCACGCGGCGCGTCTGCGCGAGGAATGCCGCGAGGTTCGAGGCGAGGAAGTTCTCGTCCTCGCCGAGCCCGATGACCATCGGCGTCTGGTGGCGCACGCCGACGAGGCGCGTGGGCTCGTCGCGGTGGATCACGACGAACGTGAAGTGACCCTCGAGCTTGCCGTAGACGGTGCGGACGGCCTGGACGAGGTCGCCGCCGTGCTCCTCGTACGCCTCTTCGAGGAGGTGCGCGACGGTCTCGGCGTCGGTCTCGGACGAGAACGCGTGGCCGCGCGCGAGCAGCTCGTCGCGCAGCTCGCGGTAGTTCTCGACGATCCCGTTCAGGACGATCGCGAGCCGCGAGTCGTCGCAGCCCGTGAGCGGATGCGCGTTGAGCTCGGTCACGCCGCCGTGCGTCGCCCAGCGCGTGTGGCCGAGACCGGTCGTCGCGCGGGAGCCGTTCGGCCCGGCCGCCGCTTTCAGGTTCTGAAGGTTGCCGACCGCGCGGACGTAGTCCAGGCCGTCGTCTTCGAGCAGCGCGATTCCGGCGCTGTCGTACCCGCGGTACTCGAGTCGCTCGAGTCCCTGAAGCAGCAGGTCCTTGGAAGCCCGGCTACCGACGTACCCGATGATCCCGCACATCCGGAAAGCTCCTCTCCGGCCCCCGCGGCCGTCCACCTGAGTCCTTGTCCTGAGACACAAAAGCTCGGCCTAGTATCCCCCCGGTTCTCGGGGTCTAGCCGAGCTCTCGTTCTACGAGAGCGGCGATGCTAGCACAAGTCTGGACCGCCTCTTCCTCGCCTGCCGCTTCGACCAGGATCCGCACGACGGGCTCGGTTCCGGACGGCCGGACGAGCACCCGGCCCTGTCCGTCGAGCTCGTGATTTGCCTTGGCTACTCGCTCCAGGAGCGTCTGCGGAAGTTCCTTCGTCGTCACCCGGACGTTCCTCGTCGCCTGGGGGTAGTACGGCATGACGCCGGCCAGCTCGGAGAGCAGCCGGCCGCGCGTGGCGGCGCAGAGGAGGAGCGCCGCGGCGAGGCCGTCGCCGGTGACGTGGTCGCGGAGGTAGATGATGTGGCCCGACTGTTCGCCGCCGAGGAGGCCGCCCTCGCGGCGCAGTGCCTCGAGCACGTAGCGGTCGCCGACGTCGGTCGTGACGACGCGGATGCCGCGCTCGCGCATGAGCGCGTGAAAGCCCATGTTCGTCATCTGCGTGACGGCAACCATGTCGACGCCGAGATCGAGCGCAAGCACCGCGACGATGCGGTCGCCGTCGACGATCTCGCCGCGCTCGTTGACGGCGAGCACGCGGTCGCCGTCGCCGTCGAAAGCGACCCCGAGGTCGAAGTCGCCCTCGCGCACGACAGCCTGCAGCGCGCCGAGGTCGGTCGCGCCGCAGCCGACGTTGATGTTCGTGCCGTCGGGCTGGTCGGCGATCGCGACGACGGTCGCGCCGAGCTGCTCGAACGCGCCCGGCGCCAAGCCCGAGTACGCGCCGTTCGCGCAGTCGACCGCGATGCGCATCCCCGACAGGTCGGAGCCGAAGCGCTCGAGGATGTGCGCGAGGTACGAGTCGGTCGCGATCTCGACGCGGTCGACGTCGCCCTGGTCGGGCGCGGGCGGCGCGGCGAGCAGCGCCTCGATCTGCTCCTCCGACGCGTCGGGCAGCTTCTGCCCGTCGCCGTCGAAGAACTTGACGCCGTTGTACTCGGGCGGGTTGTGCGACGCAGAGATGACCACGCCGAGGTCGAGCGCGAGCAGCGCGACGGCCGGCGTCGGCAGCACGCCGCCGAGGACGGCCGAGCCGCCGGCCGAGACGACGCCGCGCGCGAACGCCTCCTCGAGCTCGGCACCGGACGCGCGCGTGTCGCGGCCGACGAAGACCCTGCCCGACCCGATCCAGAGCGTGGCGGCCCGGCCGAGCCGCTCCACCAGCTCGGCCGTCAGGAACTCGCCAACGATCCCCCGGACCCCGTCGGTCCCGAAGTAGCGACGCGGCACCCGCGGGACGCTAGCGCTTCGAGAACTGAGGCGCCTTGCGCGCCTTGTGCAGGCCGGCCTTCTTGCGCTCGACCTGGCGCGCGTCGCGCGTCAGGTAACCCTGGCGCTTCAGCGGCACGCGGAGCTCCGGATTGACCTCGACGAGTGCGCGCGCGATGCCGTGGCGAACCGCGCCGGCCTGGCCGGACGGGCCGCCGCCGTGCACACGGACTCGGAGGTCGTACTGCCCCTCGAGCCCGGCCGTCTTCAGCGGGCTCAGCGCGATCGAGCGGTGGAGCAGGCGCGGGAAGTACGCGTCGATGGAGCGTCCGTTGATCCACGTCGCACCGTCGCCGGGGCGGAGGATCACGCGCGCGACCGAGGTCTTGCGCTTGCCGGTGCCGAGGTACTGCGCGGGAGTCGCCATCACGTCACCTCGAGGGGTTTCGGAGCCTGTGCGTCGTGCGGGTGCTCCGGGCCTGCATAGATCTTGAGTTTCGTCAGCTGCTGACGGGCGAGGCGGTTCCGGGGGAGCATCCCCTTCACGGCCTTGCGGAGCACCTCCTCGGGCCTGCGGGCGAGCTGCTCGCGGAGCGGGCGCTCCCTGAGCCCGCCCGGGTAGCCGGAGTGCCGGTAGTACATCTTGTCGTCGAGCTTGTTGCCGGTGACCGCGATCTTCTCGGCGTTCACCACGACGACGAAGTCGCCCGTGTCCACGTGCGGCGTGTACTGCGGCTTGCCCTTGCCGCGCAGCACGTCGGCGAGACGGGTCGCGAGCCGGCCGAGGGTCTTCCCCTCGGCATCCACGAGGTACCACTCGCGCGCGATCTCGCCGGGCTTGGCGTTGTAGGTCTTCATACGGAGAGACGGCGGACCTAGGCGTCCGCCGAGGCGGGATCGTAGCAAGACGGGGCGGGAATCGCCGCTCAGGAGGCCAGAGCGGGCTCGGGCGGGGTCCGGGCGCCGACGACCCACAGCGCCGGCAGCACCGAGAGGACGGCCGCGGCCGTCGCGAGGGCGGTGACGCCGCCGCCCGTGTAGACGATCCCGCCGATCAGGGCGAGGGCGGCGCCGGAGAAGCTGGACAGGAGGTCGGTCAGGCCGATCAGGCGCCCGCGCTCGGACGGACCGGCGAGGTCGACGAGCTCCGTCGTCGCGGCGACGTACGAGAGGTTCCAGCCGAGGCCGAGGCCGAACATCGCCAGGCTCATGCCGGCGATGCCGCCGAGCCAGACGAGCGCGAGGTTCGAGACGGCCATGATCAGCAGGCCGATCACGATCGAGCGCCGGCGGCCGAGCCGGTCGACGATGTCGCCGGTGAAGAGCACGAGGCCGTACATGCCGACGATGTGCGCACTGATGATCGTGAACACGTCGCCGTGCGCGTGGCCGTGGCCGACGGCGACGTAGCCGGCGAGGTTCATCACACCGACCATCACGGCGAAGCTCGCGACCGCGCCGACCATCGCCGTCGCGACGCCCGGCCGGCGGAGGATCTCTGCGACGGGCGCGGCCGGCGCGTCGGCGGCGGCCGACGGGTACGCGGCGGAGATCGTCTTCGGATCGGGCCGCACGCCGAACGAGATGGCGAGGCCGACGATCGTGAAGAGGCCCGCCGCGAGCCACGGCACGACGAGCTCGTCGGGTGTGAGCGCGCGGCCGGAGAACATCGGCCCGAACACGAGCGGCCCCCAGATCGCGCCCGAGACGACGCCGAAGAGCACGATCGACATGCCGCGTGCGCGGCGCGCGGGCGGGAACATCTCGGCAGCGGCCGCGCGCGAGAGCAGCACGATCGTCTGCCCCGCGCCGCAGAGGCCGAGCCCGAGGAACACGAGCGCACCCCGCTCGGTCGCGCACCCAGCCGCGGTGACGAGCGGCCCGGTCGTGCCGAGGACGAAGCCGCAGCGGATCACGGGCATGCGGCCGAAGCGGTCCGACAGCCGTCCCGCCGGGCCGACCGCGAGGGCGCCGGCGATCAGGAAGACGGCGGGGCCGAGGCCGAGGATGCCTTCGATGCCGGTGACGGCGACGATCGTCACCGTGCCGAGTGCGACCGCGAGCTGGATCATCCCGGACTGGAAGACGAGCCCGGCCGCGAGCAGCAGCGCGTTCCGGCGGATCGGGGCGTCGGTCATCGAGCGATCGTACGGGGAACGCCGGCGAGGTCGTGCAGCGCCGCCCGAAACGCTGCCGCGCCGCCGTGCGACGGGTGGCGCACGTAGGCGCCGCCTAGCGCGGCCTCCGCGACTCGGCCGACGGCGACCACGCGGCGGCTGCGCGCGAGCGCACGCACGAACGGCAGGCCCGCCTCGACCTCGGCACGCGTCGGCGCGCGATTCGAGCGCGCGTCCCCGGGATGCGTGGGCACGACGTTCCAGAGCAGCACGTCCTCGGACAGCCCGAGCTCGGCGAGCACGCGGTGGACGATCGTCGCCGTCGCCTCGGAGGGCCCGCCGCCCGTGAGCTGGCGCTCGGACGTGAGCGGGATGCCCGAGACGCGCGTCCCGCGGTAGCCCGGTGCCTCGCCGACGAGGAGCAGCGGTGCCCCCGCGCGCTCGTCCAGGTAGCGCTCGAGCCGCGCGCGCAGGAGCGCAGCGCGCTCGCCGTCACGGTAGAAGTTGTAGGTCCGCCCGATGCGGGCGCGGACGACACCTTCGATGAACTCCCGTCTCACGATCCGTACTCTGACCGACGGCGGCCAGTCCCCGACCGACGTGGCCGGCTGGATCGCGGAGTTCCTCGACGGCGCGCAGCGCACGCTCGACCTCGCGCAATACGACTTCCACCTCGACGGCGACGCGCGCTCGATCGTCGTCGACGCGATCACCCGTGCGGCTGGGCGGGGCGTGCGCATCCGCCTCGCGTACAACGTCGACCATCGCAACCCGATCCCGGTGCCGCCGCCGCCCGAGCCCGACGTGCGCCTGATCGCGACGCTGCCGGTCGAGGGCCGTGCCGTCGCGGGCGTGCCCGACCTGATGCACCACAAGTACGTCGTGCGCGACGGCGAGAGCGTGTGGACCGGCTCGATGAACTGGACGAACGACTCGTTCACGCGCCAGGAGAACCTGATCGTGCTGATCGCGTCCCCCGAGCTCGCGGCGCGGTTCACGGAGGACTTCGAGCAGGTGTGGACGCGCGACGAGGTCGAGCAGATGGGACGCGTCGCGCCGTCGTGGCACCACGGCATCCGCGCGTGGTTCACGCCCGGTCACGGCGACGACCTCTCGCACCGGATCGCGAAGCGCATCGGCCGCGCGCGCCACCGGGTGCGCGTGTGCTCGCCCGTGATCACGACCGCGCCCGTGCTCGGCACGCTCGCCCAGGTGATCGCCGAAGGACGCGTCGACATCGCCGGCTGCGTCGACCTGACGCAGGTGCGCGGCGTCGTCTACCAGTGGAACCAGAACGGCAACGTGTCGTGGAAGCTGCCGCTGCTCGAGCGCGTGCTCGCAGGCCCTTTCACCGGCAAGCCGTCGACGCCGTGGGAGCCACAGGGCTCGCTGCACGATTTCATGCACGCGAAGGTGACGATCGCGGACAGCACGGTGTTCGTCGGCTCGTTCAACCTGTCGCGGTCCGGCGAGAAGAACGCCGAGAACGTGCTCGAGATCGAGGACGGCGACCTCGCCGACAGGCTCGCGGCGTACGTCGACGGCGTTCGGAGTCGGTACCCCCGTGTCGACCTGGCCGGTGTGCATTAGCCTCGTCCCATGCGCACCGTCAACGGCATCGAAGAGCTCGAAGGACTGGTCGGCCAGGAGCTCGGCACGAGCGAGTGGCACGAGATCGCGCAGGAGCGCGTGAACGCCTTCGCGGACGCGACCGGCGACCACCAGTGGATCCACGTCGACCCGGAGCGCGCGGCCGCAGGCCCGTTCGGCGGCAC
>JBKPLI010000275.1:0-6515 GCA_046731555.1 Actinomycetota bacterium
GACGGCGGCCGCTCGATCAGCGTGCGCGCGAGCAGGCGCGTGCCCGCGACGAACGCGAGCAGCAGCAGGTAGTCGAGCGCTGCGACGCCGCGCGGAAGGCGCGACGTGTGCTCGGGCGGGAACGCGTACAGGACGAAGTACGCGACGAGCGACGCGACCGTGACACCGCGCACGGCGCCCCACATGTCGCGCGTCGAGACGTAGCGCCACCAGCGGTTGTAGAAGCCGAAGACGACGAAGAGCGAGAGCTTGATCGCGACGACGAGCGCGACGACCTGCCACGACAGCAGCTCGCGGTAGAAGACCGGGACCGACTGGTCGAAGCGGAAGTAGAACGCGAGCCGCCACGCGAGCACGATGAGGAACGCGTCGGCGGCGAGCTGCCAGAGCTTGTGCCGGTTGATCGGCAGCGAGATCACGCCTGCACGAGGGCCGACGCGCGCCGGAGCACCGCGACGACCTCGGCCTGCTGCTCGCTCGAGATCCCGGCCCACAGCGGCAGGCACAGGTTCTCGCGTGCCGCGCGCTCGGTCTCGGGGAAGTCGCCCTCGGAGTACCCGAGGTAGCGCAGCGCAGGCTGCAGGTGGAGCGGCGGATCGTAGTAGTAGGCGAACCCGATTCCAGCCTGCGTGAGCGCGGGGACGAGGCGGTCGCGCTCCTGGGTGCGCACGCAGTACATGTGGTAGACGTGCCCGCGCTCGTCCTGCGGCAGCTCGACGACGTCGCCGAGGCCGAGCTCCGCGTACCGCGCCGCCGCCTCGCGCCGCTCGGCGTTCCAGCGGTCGAGGTGCCGGAGGAAGATGCGCAGGAACGACGCCTGCACCGCGTCGAGTCGCGAGTTGTAGCCGACGAGCTCGAACTCCTTCTTCGCGCGCGAGCCGTGGAAGCGCAGCAGGCGAATCCGCCCCGCCAGCGCGGCGTCGTTCGCGGCGATCAGGCCGCCGTCGCCGAGCGCGAACAGGTTCTTCGTGGGGAAGAAGCTGAACGTCGACAGGACGCTGCCGCCGATCGGCGAGGCGCCGAACGCCTGCGCGGAGTCCTCGATCACAGGGGGACCGAGCCGCGCGAGCTCGTCGACCGGCATCGGCCGCCCGAACAGGTGCACGGGCAGCAGCGCCTTCGTCTTCGTCGTGATGCGGCGCTCGACGTCGGCCGGATCGAGGTTGAGCGTGACCGGGTCGATGTCGGCGAACACCGGCGTCGCACCGACGCGTGCGATCGCCTCGGCGGTCGCGTAGAACGTGAACGACGGGCAGATCACCTCGTCGCCGGCGCCGATCTCGAGCGCGTCGAGCGCGATCACGATCGCGTCCGTGCCGTTGGCGACGCCGATCGTCTGCTCGACGCCGAGGTACTTGGCCGCCTCGCGCTCGAACGCCTCGACCTCGGGCCCGAAGATGAAACGGCCGGAGTCGAGCGTGCGCGCGAACGCGTCCTTCAGCTCGTCGACCAGCGGCGCGTACTGCGCCTTGACGTCAACGTGCGGTATCCGTGCCACGGCGCGTCATGGTAGACGAGCGGCGGCGGCGCAGCAGTAGATAGCCCGCGAGCGCGACGACCATGAGCGCGATCGCGTAGTCGACGAAGCGGAAGCCGTGGTGGAACTCCTCCCAGCTCGCGCCGAGCGCCCAGCCGACCGCGCAGAGCCCGAACGCCCACACGGCGCTGCCGATCGCGGTCAGCACGACGTAGCGGCGGAACGGCACCTCGAACACGCCGGCCGGGATCGACACGAAGGAGCGTGCAACCGGCGTCACGCGGCCGACGAGCACGGCCCAGTCCTCCCAGCGCTGGAACCAGCGTTCGGCGCGTTCGAGCCGTTCGTGGCTCAGGTGGAACCAGCGGCCGCGGCGCTCGAGGAACGGGCGACCGCCGTAGAGCCCGATCGCCCAGCCGCCGATCGAGCCGGCGAGGTACCCGAGCGTGCCGGCCAGGGCGAGCGTGAAGTACGGCCAGAAGCCGCTGCCGAGGTCGTAGCCGAGGAGGTGCGCGTTGTGCGCGAGCGCACCGGACGCGAGTGCGCCTGCATAGACCATCACGAGCTCGCTCGCGGCCGGCAGAACGGCGTCGATCGCCATCAGCACGAACACGGCGAGCACGCTGTGGTGCGCGATCGTCGAGGTCACCGGCCCGAGGTTACTTGCGCAGCGTGAACATCGCCTTGCCGTCCATCTTCCCGACCTGGCTCGTCGCGTAGACGTGCGCGACGTACGAGCCCGGGAAGGCGGTCGTCTTCGGGGCGATCCGGAGGTCCCAGCGGAGCGTCGACTCGCCCGCCTGCCGCTGCACGGCGGGGAGCGTCTTCACGATCGTGCCGAGCTTCGTCTCGATCCGCAGGAACACGCGCGCCGGGCGCGAGAGCGAGAACGAGACGACGAGCGCGGGCTTCGGCTTCGCAACGGGCTTCGGCTTCCTCGCGCCCTTCCTCGGCTTCGTCGGCGTCGGCGGGAGCTTCACCGCGCTCGGCACGCGCAGGCCCGACAGCGTCAGGTCGTACGAGAACGTGCGGGACATCGTCGTCTGCCGCTGCAGGTCGTCGACCGCGACGACGTCGAACTTCCACTTGCCCTCGACGTCGAACGTCGTCCACGGGAACGTGTAGGTCCCGGGCTGCTTCACGACCGCCTGCTCGAACGGATGCGCGACCCCGTCGGGGCCGGTGAGCGTCGCGCTGACGGTCGACGGGCGCACGATCTTGTAGCCGAGGTTCACGCCGCGCGGCGCGGTCGCGGCTGTGACGATCGCCTGAGACGGCGGCAGTGCGTAGACGCCGTAGTACTTCACGAACAGCCCTTCCTTCACGGGGCGCTCGATCCCGTCCGCGGGTCGGTTGAGCAGCTGGCCGTCGAACGCGATCGTGACGGAGCCGCCCGCGTCGACCGCGGACGCGGTGACCGCGCCGAGGCGGACGAGCGTCTGCGCGAGCTCGAAGGTCGACATGCCGGCGCTGTAGCCGGGCTGCCGGCCGTCGACAGCGACGAGGATCACGCGGCCGTCCGCGAGCTGGCCGACGCCCGCGCGCGGACCGCGCGGCGAGATCTGGTCGGTGGTGAAGTCCTCGAGCGAGCGGAAGACGGGCTTGCCCGCGCGCACGACGACCGGGCCGCCGCCGAGCGCGTCGACGACGCCGGTCCAGTCGGGCTGGAGGATCAAGCGCGTCGCGAGCGGCGTGCCGACGGGCGCCTCGGCCTGCAGCTTCGGCGCGGCCGCTCCTACCGCCATGAGCACCGCGCCGTCCGGCGGGATCGCGGTGCCGCCGCCGGCCGCGGCCGCGACGACCGGCGCCGCGAGGTCGACGTTCGGGACGGACGCCGGGAACGGCTGCAGCACGACCTCGGCCGAGTTCGCGACGCGCGGCGTCGCGGCCCCCCAGGACGGCGTGAACAGCATCACCTGGCCGCTCGTCGGCAACTCGTTGAGGCCGTTCAGCGGCCGGCGCTGGCCGATCCCGCGCCACGTGCCGAAGAACTTGACGCGGTCGACGTGCAGCGCGCCGTCGGAGCCGATGCCGATTGACGAGCGTCCCGGCAGCGGCGGGTGCTTGAGCACGCCGCCCTCCATGTAGATCCCGCTCGGGTGGCTGTCCTTGAAGTTGAAGAAGTCCCCGTTGATGCCGGCGACGGTCGCCTGCGGCGAGACCTCGCGCTGGATGTCGGTCACGCGTTGCGAGCCGCCGAGGACGGTGCCGCGCGCGAGCGTCGGCCCGAGCCCGTACAGGCCGTTCCCGCTGCCGGGCCGCGGCGCGGTGATGACGTGAAACGCGACGGGTCCGTGCGGCGTGAACTGCACGCCCTTCTCGTAGGTGACGCCCGGGAGGAGCGTGACCTTCGGCTGGGCGAGTGCAGGGCTCGCGAAAAGGGCTGCGAGCAGGGAGATCGCTGCGGCGCGCAGGAGCATGACCCCTGGCGAGACTAGCCATGGACCGTGACGGCGGCCGCGAGGATTAACAGGATCCGTACACCCCTGCCGCGCCACCGCCTCGCGGCGTGCCGGCCCGCGCGCGGTAGGTTGAAGGCGTGAGCGCTGCTCCCGAGACGCGCACGGCGCTGGTCGAGACGCTCATGGAGCGCTTCCCGCACGTGCCGCGCGAGGCGGTGCTGAAGGAGGATCTGTTGCGCAGCGGGATCGCGTTCGACCCGTCCGCGCTGACGGACAACCTCGACGGCGAGGTGAAGCCGAAGTCGTACTTCATCTTCTCGTTCGACCAGAAGCCGCTGACCGAGCTCGGCGAGGCGGCGAAGCGGCGCCCGCCGGAGGAGGTCGCGCTCACGGGCGGCCCGTACGGGCTGCGACGCACGATCGTCTCGGTGCGCGTGAACCCCGACTCGCCGTACCGCGTCGCGCGCGACGAGGCCGCCGCGCTGCGCCTCTCGCTCGAGGGCCGCGAGATCGCCGACGTCGGCCTGCCGCCGATGCCGGAGTACTACCGCCACACCCTCGCGAACGGCAAGACGGTGATGGAGACCGCGCCCACGATTCAGTGGGGCTACCTCATCTACCTCACCGTGCTGCGCTTGTGCCAGTACTTCGGCGCCAAGGAGGAGTGCGGCTTCTGCGACATCAACCACAACTGGCGGCAGCACAAGAAGGAGGGGCGGCCGTATACGGGCGTGAAGCCGGTCGCCGACGTGCTCGAGGCGCTCGCGCTCATCGACCGCCACGACACGGCGAAGGCGAGCAAGGCATACACGCTCACCGGTGGCTCGGTTACGTCGACGGTCGACGGACTCGCGGAGGCGGACTTCTACGGACGGTACGCGCAGGCGATCGAGGAGCGCTTCCCCGGCCGGTGGATCGGCAAGGTCGTCGCTCAGGCGCTGCCGAAGGCGGACGTGCAGCGCTACAAGGACTACGGCATCACGATCTACCACCCGAACTACGAGGTGTGGGACAAGCGGCTGTTCTCGATCATCTCGCCGGGCAAGGAGCGGTACGTCGGCCGCGAGGAGTGGCACCGCCGGATCTTCGACGCGGCCGACGTGTTCGGCGCGCGGTTCGTGATCCCGAACTTCGTCGCGGGTGTCGAGATGGCGAAGCCGTTCGGGTTCGCGACGGTCGACGAGGCGATCGCGTCGACGACCGAGGGACTCGAGTACTTCATGTCGCGCGGGATCACGCCGCGGTTCACGACGTGGTGTCCCGAGCCGACGACGCCGCTCGGCCGCGACAACCCCGCCGGCGCGCCGCTCGAGTATCACATCCGCCTGCTGGAGGCCTACCGCGCGACGCTCGACCGCCACGGCCTCAGGCCGCCGCCGGGCTACGGCGTCGCGGGCGCCGGCAACGCGGTCTTCTCCGTGAGCTCGTTCATGGACACGCTCGCACCCGAGGAGGTCACGGTCGAGGAGGCGGTCCCGGCGTGAGCAGGCGGATCTCGGTCGAGGACGCGCGCACGCTCTGGCTCGAGGCGTCGGACGACGAGCTCAAGCGGCTCGCGGGCGAGGTGCGCGCGCGCTACCACGAGCCCGACCGCGCGACCTACATGGTCATGCGGATCATCAACTACACGAACGTCTGCGTCGCGCAGTGCGACTACTGCGCGTTCTACGTGCTCCCGAACCAGTCCGGCGGCTACGTGCTCTCGCGCGAGGACGTGTTCGCGAAGATCGACGAGCTGCTCGAGTTCGGCGGCGACCTCGTCGGCTTCAACGGCGGCTTCAACCCGAAGCTGCCGCTCGACTACTACTGCGACCTCTTCTCGTCGGTGCGCGACCGCTACGGCGACCGCGTCGAGTTCTACGCGCTCACCGTCGCGGAGTTCGTCTTCCTCGCCGACCGCGCGAAGCTCTCGTACGCCGACGCTGCGGCGCGGCTGCGCGCCGCGGGCGTGCACTGGGTCACGGGAGGCGGCAGCGAGATCCTCACCGAGGACTTCCGCGCGCGGCACGCGAAGTGGAAGTACACGGTCGCCGACTACTTCGACGCGCAGCGCGCGATCGTCGAGAGCGGCATGAAGACGACCGCGACGATGGTGATCGGCTTCGACGAGACGCTCGACGAGCGACTCGAGCACCTGCAGCGCACGCGCGACTTCCAGGACGAGGTCGGCGGGCTCTTCTCGTTCCTCTGCTGGACGTACAAGCCGTACGGCACGGCCTTCGGCGGCCGCGAGATCACACCGGACGAGTACCGGCGGCACATCGCGCTGTCGCGAATCTTCCTCGACAACGTGAAGCACATCCGCACCTCCGTGCTGACGCAGAACGAGAGCGCGTTCCGCGCGCTCGACTACGGCGCGGACGACTTCGACCTCCCGATCGAGGACGAGGTGACGCAGAAGGCCGGCGCGACGATCGACCTCGATCTCGAGAGCCTGCTCGCAATCCCGCGCGGACTCGGCTACACGGTCGAGTACCGCCGCGCCGAGCGGCCCGCCGCGCTCGCGGCGCCGTGATCTGAACCGCCGCGCGCGTACGCGCAGGGCGATGGCGCGGGCGGCCGGCCCTCCCGACGGCCGGATCGCGACCACCGACTTCGACCGTTTTCCGCCGTCGATCTCGATCTTTCGCGCCGAC
>JBKPLI010000276.1:0-9687 GCA_046731555.1 Actinomycetota bacterium
ACGCTCGACGTCCCCGAGACGGCCGCCGCCGAGACGACGAGCATCCCGAGCAGCAGCGACCCCGCGAGCAGCGCGACGAGCGTCGTCACGCGCCGCACGAGGACCGCGCGCTCCTCGTGGATGCGCGGGTCGGCGTCGAGCGACCAGAACGCGAGCTCCGCAGCCGCGAGCAGCAGCGCGCCCACCACTGCAGCCCAGCCGTCGACCGTGTCGTTCGACCCGCGCGCGATCACGTAGCCCGCGGCGACGAGCGCGATCGCCCACGCGACGAGCGCCTGCCAGCGCCGCACGAGCGCGAGGACGAGCATGGCGACGCCCGCGATGGCGAACGGCTGTGCGAGGGTCTCGTAGCGGCCGTCGATCGACGCCGTGTATCCGGCCGCCGCGCCTGCCGCGGCGAGCGAGCAGAGCGCCGGGATCAGACGCGCGCGTGACGGGCGTGGCGCCTGAATGCCCGCACCTCCTCCAGCACGACCTGCAGGTTCTCACCGCGCCGCCACTCGGTGACGGCGACACCCGCACGCTCGTAACGGTTGCGCAGCGCGTCGCGGCGCAACTGCCAGATCCGGTACGCGAGGACCTCGGTCGAGGTGCGCGGCGCGCGCGTGAACGGGACGGGGGAGACGTCGACGACCGCGAGGTCGAAGCCGCGCGCGCGCAGGTCGAGCAACGCGCCGACCGAGCGCTCGTCGAGCAGCGGGCTGATCGCGACTACGAGCGCGCTCGGCGGCAGCGTGCGCCGCGGGATGACGTCGATGTCCTTCCAGTAGTACGAGAGCACGACCTCCGTGTCGAGCAGCGCGTCGAGGATGCGGTAGTGCTGCAGCGTCCCCATCCCCGGGAGCAGCCAGCGGAGGATCCCGCCCCACGCGATCAGGCCGACCCGGTCGCGGCGCGCGATGTACGCGTCGGCGAGCGTCGCCGTCGCGCGCACCGCGAGGTCGAGCGTGCCCTCGCCGGAGCGGCGCGCCTCCGCGAACGAGTCGAGGAAGAGGATCACGTCGACGTTGCGCTCCGGGTGCGCCTCGTTCACCCAGAGGCTGCCGCGGCGCGCGCTTGCGCGCCAGTTCACGCGGCGCACGAGGTCGCCGTACGCGTACGGCCGCAGGTCGGCGAACTCGATCCCCTCGCCCTTGCGGCGCGCGACCTCGTTGCCGGCGTACACCTGCGTCTCGCGCGGCGCGAGCACGCGGCGCAATTGCTCCTCGCGCGGGTAGACGCGCAGCGGCGCCCCCGCGGCGAAGGTCGACTCCCACGCGAGGAGGCCGAGCGGGTCGCGCGCGCGCACGTAGACCGGCCCGAGGACGTGGCCGCCCCAGCGGCGCGCGCCGAGCGTCAGCTCGAGCTCGCGCTCCTCGCGCGCCGCGAGCCGGACCGTCGTGGGGTTGCGTCCGCGCAGCGCGTCGATCCCGTACGGAAGGCGCAGGTAGAGCTCGAGCCGGTCGACCGGCGTGTCTGCGGCGAGGACGATCGTCGTCTCGACCTCGTCGCCCTCGAGCGCGCGCTCGCTCGACTGCTCGAGCCGGACGCTCAGGCGCGGTCGCTGCGCGAGCGCGAGGCCGACGCCGACGGCGAGCAGGAACGGCGCGGTGACAGCGACGATCTCCGGCCGCGCGACGACGAGCCCGGCGACGAGCCCGAAGCCCGAGAGGCCGGCGTACGCCGCGAGCTTCGGCCGCGCCGACCGCGTCACGCGCGCGCCGGCTCGAGGTCCTCGGCGGCCGGCGTCGCGACGGTCTCGAGCCGCTCGCGCACGATGTCCTCGGGCGAGACGCGCTGCACCCACAGCTCGGGCCGCAGGGTCAGCCGGTGCGCGAGCGCCGGCACGGCGACCGCCTTCACGTCGTCGGGGGTGACGAAGTCGCGGCCGTCGAGCGCTGCCCGGCAGCGCGAGAGCTTCAGCAGCGCGAGCGACCCGCGCGGCGAGGCGCCGACCTGGATCGACGACGCGCTGCGCGTCGCCGCGACGACGTCGACCATGTACAGCCCTACCGCCTCGGAGATGTACACCTGCTCGATCGCGGCCTGCAGTGCGAGCAGCGTCTCGCGGTCGACGACGGGCGTGAGCTGGATCTCGTCGACGCGCCGCTCGGCGCGGTTCGCGAGCACCTGCCACTCGTCCTCGCGCGCCGGGTAGCCGACCGACATGCGCAGCAGAAAGCGGTCGAGCTGAGCCTCGGGGAGCGGGTACGTCCCCTCGTACTCGATCGGGTTCTGCGTCGCGAGCACGAGGAACGGCCGCTCGAGCGCGCGCGTCTCGCCCTCCGTCGTCACCTGCCGCTCCTGCATCGACTCGAGCAGCGCGGCCTGCGTCTTCGGCGGGGCGCGGTTGATCTCGTCCGCGAGCAGGAGGTTGGCGAAAATGGGGCCTGGCCGGAACTCGAAGTCCCCCTCGCGCTGGTTGTAGATCGACGAGCCCGTCACGTCGGACGGCATCAGGTCGGGCGTGAACTGAATGCGCGAGAAGTCCATCGAGCAGACCTGGGCGAACGAGCGCGCCATCAGCGTCTTCGCAAGGCCGGGGAAGTCCTCGATGAGCACATGCCCGTCCGCGAGCAGCCCGAGCAGCAGCAACTCGAGCGCGTCGCGCTTGCCGATCACGGCGCGCTCGACCTCGTCGAGGACGCGGCCGGAGAGCTCGGCGACCTGGGGCAGCTCCACGCCTAGATCCTCTCAAGGTCATCGACGAGGGCACGCAGGTCCGCCTCCGCGATCCCGGGGCCGAAGTGATCCTCCGGCGCCGGTCGGTCGGGCCGCAGCAGGTCCCACCAGCGGCCGACGTGCTCCGGCGCGAGCGACTGGCCGCGGCGCTCGAGCCGCATCTGCGCGACCTCGCGCAGCTCCGGCAGCAGCCGGTGGTGGAGGTCGTAGGCCGAGGCCATCGACAGCGCGACCTCGCGCTCTACGCGCTCGAGCTCGGGGAGCGGCTTGTCGGGCAGGTTGCGCTCGGCGAGCGCGCGCTCGAGGTCGCCGACGCCGTGGCGCGGCAGCGTGTTCCCGGTTGCGGACACGAGCGCGATCATGAACAGCCCGCCGAGGACGAGCAGGTAGGCGTGCAGCACCTCGCTGCGGATGCCGGGCGCGGCCAGCGCGAGGTAGGCGCAAACCGCCGACGAGAGGACGAACAGCACCGCGAGGTCGACCGCGTGCCGCCTCATGCGCCCGCCGCCTGCAGCCCGTCGCGCACCTCGACGAGCGCGTCGATCGCCGTCCGCTTCACGCCCGTGTCGATCTCGTGCCGGCTGAACTTCGCCCGCTCGAACGCACCGGTGAGCCGCTGCACCGCGTCGGCCGGCGCCCGCAGGTCGAGCAGCACGCGGCGCAGGTACTCGAACGGCGTCTCGCTCGGCTTGCGCGGGATGCCGTGCCGCGCCAGGGCGCCCTCCATGCGCGCGTAGGCGGCGATCACCGCGCGGCGCGCATCGGGCTCGGCCTCGAGGTCGTCGATCGCGTCGGAGATCGACGCGGCGACGTCCGCCGCGACGTCGTCGCGCTCGATCGGCACCTTGCCCTGCAGCCTCCGCCGGTGCCGGCGGTGCGCGAAGTACGCCCACGCGCCGAGCGCGCCGAGCAGCGGGATCGCGACCGCGAGCACGGGCCACTTGAACGCCGGCTCGTACTGCCCCTTGCCGACGCCCTTCTTCGCCGCGTCGCCGACGTTCGCGGCCGGCGTGTCCTGGAGCCGTGGGAAGTGCACGTTCGCGCGCCGCATCAGGACCAGCACGACGACGACAGCGATGCAGAACGCGAGCACGAGCACGTTCTGGAGCACGACCCGCTTGAAGCTCCGCCGGCGCTGGACCGCCTGCTCGCGGCCCTGGACGAAGAACGCGTACAGCGTCACCGGGATCGCGAGCACGAACAGGACGAGAAAGATCGAGAACGCGTAGTTGACGTAGGTCGGCTCGGGCCGCGCGTCCGTCGAGTTGCCGAAGCCGCTGCGGCTCGCGAAGCCCACGATCGCGAGCAGCGCGAAGAGCCCCATCGCCACGAGCACGAGCCGAGTCCCGCGTCCGTGCCTGCCCGGCAGCGGTTCCATGACCGGTTAGACGCTCACTGCGGGTACCGGGTGCGTTCTGAACCTACGCTTAACATCAACTGTCGAGGATAGATTGCGGCCTTTGGCCTCTCTCGACGGCAAGACCGCGATCGTCACCGGCGCCTCCAGCGGCATCGGGCTCGCCACCGCCCGCGCCCTCGCCGAGGCGGGCGTCCGCGTCGCCGGCGGCGCGCGCCGCGCCGACCGGCTCGAGACCGAGATCGCGCTCGAACTCGACGTACGCGACGCCGAGGCGTGCGCACGCTTCGTCGAGGAAGCCGTTGACAGGTTGGGCGGCCTCGACATCCTCGTCAACAACGCCGGCCTCGCCCTCGGCCGCGACCCCGTCTGGGACTCGACGGAGGAGGACGAGCGCCAGGTGATCGAGACGAACGTGCTCGCGCTCATGCGCATCACGCGCCTGTGCGTCCCGCACATCCGCGACGGCGGGCACATCGTCAACCTCGGGTCGGTCGCCGGAATCTGGTCGTATGCGAGCGGCTCGTCGTACGTCGCGTCGAAGTTCGCGGTGCACGGCTACACGCGCGCGTTGCGCGACGACCTGCACGGGCGGCCGATCCGGATCACGAACGTCGCACCGGGGCTCGTCGGCGACACCGAGTTCTCGAACGTGCGCTTCCACGGCGACGACGACAAGGCCGCCGCCGTCTACCGCGACGTTGCGCTCGGCGGCGCGCTCGGGCCGCAGGATGTCGCCGAATGCATCATGTTCGCCCTCACGCGGGCGCCGCACGTGAACGTGGACGAGATCGTGCTGATGGCGCTCGCGCAGACCTCCGGCGGCAACATCCTGCGAGACGGATGATCACCGTCCTCGAGGGGTCGACGTTCTGCATCTGCGACGAGCGCGGCGACGTCACCGGCGATACCAACGGGTTCTTCTCGAGCGACACTCGCCGTCTCTCGCGGTTCGTGCTGACGATCAACGGCGACCGGCCGCTGCTCCTCTCGTCGGGCAAGGTGGACTACTTCTCCGCCGCCTTCTACATGCGCAACCCGCTGGCGGGCGGCCTCGAGCACGACGTGCTCTCGATCGTGCGCTCGCGCTTCGTCGGCGACGCGATGCAGGACCGCTTCGCGATCACGAACGAGTCGATGACGCCGCAGCGCTTCATCGTCGGCCTCGAGCTCGGCACCGACTTCGCGGACATCTTCTCCGTCAAGGATCACGACTTCGCGCTCGGGGATCCCGTGCACGCGCCGCCCCTGCCTGCGCTCGTCCCGGCGGCGTGGGGCGCGAACGGCGACGCGCTGCGCTTCGACGACGGCGAGGACCGGACGCAGGTGCTGTTCTCGCACCCCGCGAACGACGGCACGTGGGAGGTCGAGCTCGAGCCGCACGCGCGCTGGGAGCTCGTGGTCGACGTCTTCCCCGACGGGGACGAGGTCGCGCACGAGCACGCGCGGCGCCGCTTCGGCGAGGAGCGGACGCGCGTGCGCGAGTCGCTCGTCGCCTGGCAGCTGCGCGTGCCGCAGATCCGCGCGACGTGGGACGCGCTCGCGCACGCGTTCGGCCAGTCGGTCGCCGACCTCGCGTCGCTGCGGCTGCGCGCCGACGGCGACCTCGGCAAGCTGCCCGCGGCGGGCATGCCGTGGTTCATGACCGTGTTCGGGCGCGACACGATCATCACGTGTCTGCAGACGCTGCTCTTCGGGCCCGAGCTCGCGATCACCGCCCTGCACGCGCTCGCCGAGCTGCAGGCGCGCGAGGACGACCCGGCGAGCGACGCGGAGCCGGGCAAGATCGTCCACGAGGTGCGCTCCGGCAAGGCCGCGAAGCAGTGGTTCAGCCGCTACTACGGCACGGTGGACGCGACGCCGCTCTACCTCGTCCTGCTCTCCGAGGTCTGGCAGTGGACCGACGACGCGCAGCTCGTGCGCCGCCTGAAGGAGCCCGCGCTGGCCGCGCTTCGGTGGATCGACGAGTGGGGCGACCTCGACGGCGACGGGTTCGTCGAGTTCCACCGGCGCTCGCCGCGCGGGCTCGCCGTGCAGTCGTGGAAGGACTCGGGCGACTCGCAGCGCTACCACGACGGCCGCATCGCCGAAGGCGCGATCGCCGAGTGCGAGGTGCAGGGCTACGTCTACGACGCGAAGCAGCGCATCGCGGCGATCGCCCGCGAGGTCTGGCGCGACCGCGACCTCGCCCACCGGCTCGAGCGGGAGGCCGAGGCGCTCAAGGACCGGTTCGACGACGCGTTCTGGGTCGACGCGCGCGGCGGCTACTACGCGCTCGCGCTCGACGGCGACAAGCGCCAGGTCGACTCGGCTACGTCGAACATCGGCCATCTCCTCTGGTCGGGCATCGTGAAGCCCGAGCGCGTCGACCGGGTCGTCGACCAACTGATGAGCGAGTCGCTGTGGTCGGGCTGGGGCGTGCGCACGATGTCGACGGAAGACGCGGCGTACAACCCGCTCAGCTACCACAACGGCACCGTGTGGCCGCACGACAACTCGATCATCGCGTGGGGGCTCGCGCGCTACGGGCGCTGGCCGGAGTGCCATCGGATCGTGCGCCGCATGCTCGACGCCGCGGCGCACTTCGACTGGCAGCTGCCCGAGGTGTTCGCCGGCCTGCCGCGCGCCGAGACGCCGTTCCCGATCGCCTACCCGACCGCCGCGCGCCCGCAGGCATGGGCGGCGGGCACGCCGGTCCTCCTGCTCCAGCTCCTGCTCGGCCTCCAGCCCGACCGGCGCCGCCAGCAGCTCGAGACGGTCGCGCCGGTCGACCTGCCGTCGTGGGCGGGCAACATCCGCCTGACGGGCGTGCGCGCGTTCGACCGGCTGTGGGACGCGCGCCTGGCCGACGGCGCGGTGCGGGTCGAGGCGGCCTGATGCGCGTCGCGGTCCTCGCTCCGGTGTGGTTCCCGGTGCCGCCGACCGGCTACGGCGGCATCGAGTGGGTCGTGTGGCTCCTCGCGGAGGGCCTCGTCGACGCCGGGCACGACGTCACGCTGTACGCCTCGGGCGACTCGCGCACGCGCGCGACGCTCGACTACGTCTACGCCGAGGCGCCCAGCGCGGAGATCGGCCAGACGTTCGCGGACCTGCGGCACACGCTGCATTGCTACGCGCACCACGACGACTTCGACCTCGTGAACGACCATACGGGGATGCTCGCGGCCACGATCGGCGGCGCGCTGAAGACGCCGGTCGCGCACACCGTCCACGGGCCCCTCACGGGCGTCCCGGGCCGGATGTATCGGCAGATCGCGCAGGTCGCGCCGAACGTCGGGCTGATCTCGATCTCGATGAGCCAGCGCAGGCCGCTCCCCGACCTGAACTGGGTCGGCAACTGTCCGAACGCGCTCGACTTCGAGCTCTACCCGTTCGCGCCGCAGCGCGGCGACTACCTCCTCTTCCTCGGCCGCATGAGCCCGGACAAGGGCGCGCACCGCGCGGTCACGACCGCGATCGAGACCGGGCTGCCGCTGAAGCTCGCCGGCAAGATGCGCGAGCCGCTCGAGCAGCAGTACTTCGACGCGTACGTGCGGCCGCACCTCAACTCCAGGATCGAGTACGTCGGCGAGGTCTCGCACGGCGAGAAGGTCGAGCTGCTGCAGCACGCGCGCGCGACGCTGTTCCCGATCGAGTGGCCGGAGCCGTTCGGCCTCGTCATGATCGAGTCGATGGCGTGCGGCACGCCTGTCATCGCGTCACGCTGGGGCGCCGTGCCAGAGGTGGTGGAGCACGGGCGGAGCGGGATCGTCGTCGACGGCTGGCGCGTCACCCAGGCGACGATCGAGGAGGCCGACCGGATCCAGCCCGAGACGTGCCGCGTCTACGTCGAGGAGCACTTCGCGCCCGAGCGCATGGTGCGCGACTACCTGCAGGCGTACGAGCAGCTGCTCTAGGCAGGCCGGCGCTCGAGCGTCCGCACGTCGTGCGATAGGAGGACGAGCGCGGTCGCGACGACGATGACCACCGTCGCCGCGACGAACGTCTCCGTCACGCCGATCGCCTCGCTCACGGGGCCGGCCGCGATGTAGCCGAGCGGGATGAGCGCCCACGATCCGAGCATGTCGTACGAGTAGACGCGCGACAGCTTCTCCTGCGGGATCTGCTCCTGCATCGACGTGTCCCACAGCACGCCGAAGATCTCGATGCACACGCCGGTCGCGAAGGCGGCGACGATCACGACCGCGAGCGGCGCAGGGACGGCGAGCGCGACGAGCACGGTCGGTGTGCCGAACACGGCGAGCGTCGCCGCGCGCAGCATCCGCCGTACGCGCCAGCGGAGCATCACGAACCCGCACAGCACGTAGCCGATCGACTCCGCCGCCAGCGCCGCGCCCCAGCCCGCCGCGCCGCCGAGATGCTCGTCGGCGACGACCGGGCCGAGCACCTGCTGTGTGCCGGTGACCGCCGCGTTCACGATTCCGAACTGGATCACGATCGCCCACAGCCACGTGCGCGACCAAAAGTCCCGCCAGCCCTCGCGGAGCTCATGGATCATGCTGCCGCCCTCGATCCGCAGGCCGGCCGGAAGCCGCATCGCGCCGAGGCAGGCGGCGGCGAGCACGTAGCTGACGCCGTCGAGCACGACCGCCGTCCCCGGGTTCGTGGCCGCGACAAGCAGGCCCCCGAGGGCTGCGCCGGTGACCGTCGTCGAGTTGATCGCGAGCCGGAGCGTCGCGTTCGCCTGCTGCAGGAGCGAGGACGGCACGGTTTCCGGCACGATCCCGGCGCTCGCCGGCTGGAAGAACGCGGACGACGCGCCGTTCACCGCCGCGAGCGCGCCGAGCTGCCACAGCTGAGCGGCGCCGGTGAGGAGTAGGGCGCCCGCGGTGACCTGGCTCGCGCCGCTCAAGAGGTTCGACGCAACCATCACGCGATGTCGCGGCAGCCGGTCCGCCCAGACGCCGCCGACCAGCAGGAACACGATCGTCGGCAGCATCCGCGCCGCGAGGACCAGGCCGAGGTCGCCGGCCGAGCCCGTCAGGTCGAGGACGGCGAACGCGAGCGCGACCGGCGCCATCGCGCTGCCGAGGCGCGAGATCGCCTGGCCGGCGAAGAGGAGACGGAACTCGCGCTCGGCGAGCGGGCCGAGCCGGGTCACTCCGGCAGAGGCACGTCCTGGGGCGACTTCGGCTCGTGGTCGTCCCAGTCGAGGAACGCCTCGCCGTCGCCGCGTTCGTGCGTCCCGGCCGCGCCGATCGCGATCACGACGCACGGGTCGCTGCCGTTGTTCGCGAGCCGCCGGCGCACGGGCGCCGCGACGCGCGCGACGTCGCCCTGCCCGAGCTCCTGCGGGCCGTCCGCGTGCTCGATCGTGAGGCGGCCCGCGAGCACGACGTAGACCTCCTCCTGCGCGCGGTGCCGGTGGATCCGGTTCCGCTGACCCGGCTGGAGAGTGATCTGCCGCAGCCCGAACGACGTCAGGCCGAGCTGCTCCCCGAGCATCGCCATCCGCTCACCCTCGGGGAGCCGCGTCGTGGTGACTTCCTCGCTCACGACGCGGAAGCCTACGGTGCGAGCCAGTTGTCGCGCAGGTACTGCTCGCGGAAGCCGGTGCGGAGGATGTTGTCGTACGAGGTGTGGCTTCTGTCGTCCACGCGTGCGCCGGTCTCGGTGACGAGCGTGCGCGCGCCGAGCTCGAGCGCCCTCGCGACGCGGGCGGCGAGCAG
>JBKPLI010000277.1:0-3048 GCA_046731555.1 Actinomycetota bacterium
TGTCCTTGTCCGGATCCTCTGCCTCGAGGAAGAGCAGCTGCGCTGCGATGAGGTTGGCGATGTTGTCCTCGACCTCCTGCCCGAGGAACACGATCCGCTCGCGCAGCAGGCGCGAGTAGATGTCGAACGAGCGCTCGTAGCGGCCGTCCTGCTCGACGACCATCGGGACGACCGAGCCCATGATCATTGGTGTAACCTCCTGTGCAACCGATTGGTTGCACATTAACACGCAACTTGGAGGTTGCGCATGATCCGCAAGGAGATCGTCCTCGACGCCCCGCGCGAAGAGGTCTGGGAGGCGTTGACGGACCCGGAACGGCTGGAGGACTGGTTCGCGAACGACGTCGAGCTCGACCTGCGGCCCGGCGGCGGCGCGTCGTTCCGCTGGGCGAACGGCGAGGAGCGGCACGCAGTCGTGCGCGAGGTCGAGCCGGGCGAGCGGCTCGCGTTCGACTGGGAGGACGACGAGGGCGAGGTCGAGTTCACGCTCGCCGACGACGCCGACGGCACGCGCCTGACGGTCGTCGAGACCTCGGCCGCGTGGTCGACCGCGCTCGACGTGCAGGCCTCGTTCGCATTCGGCTTCGCGGCCGCAGGTGTCTGACCCGCTCGGGCAGGTCTTCTCCGCGCTCGCGGACGAGAGTCGACGTCACGTCCTCGGTTACCTCGCCGAGCACGGCACCGCGACGGCAACGGAGCTGACCGGCGAGCTGCCGATGACGCGGCAGGCGGTCGCGAAGCACCTCGCGACCCTGAGCGACGCCGGCCTCGTCGAGGGCGAGCGCCGCGGACGCGAGACGCGGTACCGGCTGACGGAGGCCGGTGCGGAGTGGGACGACCGGCTCGACGCGCTGCGGCAGCACCTCGCTCGGCGGCGCTGAGGTTTCGGGTTCGGCGGCGCCGGAGAGCCCTGGCACATGCTCGCGCGGTCTCGCTGGCTGCTCGCGCTCGGTGCGGTCGCGCTCGCGTGCGCCGGCTGCGGAGGCGGCGACGACGGCGATGCCGGCGACACCGGCGGTGGCGGCGACACCGCGAACGCGAGCGGCCAGGCGATCTTCGCCGACAACTGCGCGCGCTGCCACGGCGCGGACGGCACGGGCGGCGCAGGCCCCGACCTCACGTCGCTCGACGAGGCGAAGGAGCACGAGGCGGTGGTCGAGCAGGTCACAGAGGGCGGCGGCGGCATGCCGTCGTTCAAGGACGATCTGAGCGACGCCGAGATCGACGCCGTCGCGACGTACGTGAACACGCGGATCGCCGGCGGCTAGACGCGCGCACCCGGCCGCTCGGGACATGTCCGCAGTCCGGAGTGAGGCCGTGGCCGAAAGGGACGATCACGGACGCAGGCAAGCGATTCGCGCAAGCGTTTTCCACAGCCGACATGTCCCTTCGGGCCGGTTCCGCAGTCCGGAGTGCGGACACGTTCCGAAAGGACAGGTCCGCTCGGGCCGGTAGCCTCGGCCGTTCGATGGCCACGTTCGACCTACTGCGCGATCTGCCGCTGCGCGTTGAGAGCTCGACGACCGAGACGCTCTCGCTCGACGTCTCGTCCGAGTTCACTCGGCGGACGACACTCGTGCACGTCGCCGGGGGCGGCGAGGAGGGCGTCGGCGAGGACGTGACCTACGACGCGACGGCGCACGACTTCTTCCCCGCGCTGCCGACCGGCGAGTTCACGCTCGCGTCGTTCTCCGACGCGCTCGAGGACGTCGAGCTCTTCCGCGGGAACCCGCAGCAACACGCGTTCGCCGACTACCGCCGCTGGGCGATCGAGTCGGCGGCGCTCGACCTCGCGCTGCGGCAGGCCGGCACGACGCTCGGGGCGGCGCTCGGGCGCGAGCCGCAGCCGGTCACGTTCGTCGTGTCGACGCGCGCGACGTCGCTCGACCCGCTCCTCGACCTCTACCCGAACACGCGCTTCAAGCTCGACCCGACGCTCGACTGGACGGACGACTTCGTGCGCGGGCTCGGCAAGCGCGGCATCGTCGACGTCATCGACCTCAAGGGCGCGTACAAGGGCACGCCCGTCGACCTCGCACCCGACGCGCCGCTCTACCGGCGGGTCGCGAAGGGCTTCTCCGACGCCTGGATCGAGGATCCCGCACTCACGCCGGAGACCGACGAGGCGCTCGAGCCGTACCGCGACCGCATCACATGGGACGCGCCGATCCACTCGTGGGCAGACGTCGAGGCGCTGCCGTTCCGGCCGAGGTGCCTGAACTGCAAGCCGTCGCGCTTCGGGCCGCTCGCGCGCCTGTTCGAGTTTTACGACCGCTGCGCCGAACACCGGATCGAGCTCTACGGCGGCGGCCAGTTCGAGCTCGGCCCGGGGCGCGGTCACATCCAGCTGCTGGCGGCGCTCTTCCACCCGCACTCCGCGAACGACGTTGCGCCGTCTGCCTACAACGAGCCGAAGCCGCGCGCCGGGCTGCCGACGAGCCCGCTTACGCTGGACGTCGAGCCCGGCTTCCGCGTCTCAGCGGCCTAGCGACTGCGCCTTCGCCGCGAGCCGCGCGACGGACCCGTCGCCGGCCTCGCCGAGCGTGTACCACGCGGCGCCTTCGCAAGGTTCGCCGCGGCCGACGAGCAGGAACCGCACGTCGAGGTGCATGTGCGCGGGCTCGCCGCCGCGCGGCGGGATCGCATGCACGTCGAGGTCGAACGGCCTCGGCGCGCGCGGATGCAGCTCGAGCTCGAGCGCCGTCTCCTCGCGCGCCTCGCGCAACGCAGCCGCCTCGAGCGACGCGTCGGCGGGATCGACGTGCCCGCCCGGCTGCAGCAGGCGACCGAGCTTCTCGTGCGTCACGAGGCACGTCTGCTCGCAGCGCTCGTCGACGACGAACGCCGACGCGGTGAAGTGCGCCTGCGCCTGCGACCGCGAGAACGGCTCGGCGAGCTCCGCGGCGAAGCGCAGCATCGCGATCCGGTCGGCGTCCTCGCGCTCGTCGCCGCACACGTGCGCCCGGAGCAGGGCGACGACGGGCGCGACGTCCATCACTCGTACTGCAGCGCCTGCAGCACGTTCAGCCGTGCAGCGCGGCGCGCGGG
>JBKPLI010000278.1:0-9578 GCA_046731555.1 Actinomycetota bacterium
GTCGCACCGCTCCCGCCCCCCGGCCCGCGTCCGACCGTCGCGCTCGAAGGCGTGACCGTGCCCCACGCGCCCGGGCTCGTCGACGCGAGCCTGACGCTCCCGCCCGGCCGGCGCGTCGCGCTCGTCGGCCCGAGCGGCGCCGGCAAGACGACCGTCACCAGCCTGCTCCTGCGCTTCCTCGACCCCGAGCGCGGACGCGTCACGATCGACGGCCGCGACGTGCGCGACCACCGGCTCGAGGACGTGCGCGCGACGTTCGCCCTCGCGGGCCAGGATGCGCACGTCTTCGGCGCGAGCATCCGCGCGAACCTCCTGCTCGCGCGGCCCGGCGCCACGGACGCGCAGCTCTACGACGCGCTGCGGCGCGCGCGCCTCGACGACTGGGTCGCGACACTCCCCGACCGCCTCGACACCGTCGTCGGCGAGGAGGGCGCGGCGCTGTCGGGCGGACAGCGTCAGCGGCTCGTCGTCGCGCGCGCCTTGCTGAGCCAGGCGCCGGTGCTCGTGCTGGACGAGCCGACCGCCCATCTCGACGTCGAGACCGCGGAGGCGCTGCTCGACGACGTTCTCGACGAGAGCGACGGCCGCACGGTCATCCTCGTCACGCATCGGCCGGAGCGCCTCGACCGGATGGACGAGGTCGTCGCGCTTACGTGAACGCGTTGACGGCGCGCGCGACGATCAAGCGAACAGCGCGAGTGCGACGGTCGACTGCACGAGCATCGTGTACTTCGCGCGGTGCGTGAGCGGCATACCGGCACATCCTGCTGCGCCCGCGCGACCGGGCCGCCGCTGCCGATCAGCCAGTAGAAGAGCGCGAATGCGAGGTTGTTCCCGAGCCAGATGAGTGCGCCGAACGCGAGCAGCCGGGTCGTTCAGCGCGATGTACACGAGCAGTGCGAGCGCCGGCGGCCCAGCGCGACTCGCCCAGCCTCCGGGCCGGCTCCGCGGCGGCGACCTCACCCTGCGCGACCACGGCCCGACGCTTGCACCGGGCCGGGTTACGCATCTCACCCGCATCGGGCGATGCAGGCGAAGGCCTCGAGCGTCGACACTCGCGCGATGGCGTCGGTGCTCGCGCTTGTCGCTGCCTTCCTCTTCGCGCTCGCGGCCGCGCTGCAGCAGAAGGGCGCACTCGGGCTGCCGGAGATCTCGCTCAGGCATCCCGCGTCGCTCGCGCGGCTCGCCGGGCAGACGATGTGGCTCGTCGGGACGGTCGCGCTCCTCACGGGCTACGTGTTCCAGGCCGCGGCGCTCGACCGCGGCCGCCTCGCGATCATCCAGCCGCTGCTCGTCACGACGGTCGTGTTCGCGCTGCCGCTCGGCTACTTCCTGACGAGCCAGCACGTGGGCCGCAACGAGATCGTCGGCAGCGCCGTGATCGTGTGCGGGCTCGCGCTGTTCGCGATCTACGGCGACCCGGCCGGCGGGCTCGAGAACGCGCCGGGCAACGAGTGGGCCGTCGCGATCGCCGTGATCGCGGTGCTCTCCGGCGTGCTGCTCGCGTTCGGCGGGCGAGGGGGCCTGACGATGAAGGCGGCCGTGTACGGCACCGTCGCCGGCATCCTCTTCGGGCTCTCGGCCGCGCTCACCAAGCCCACCCTCGACTACCTGCATGCGAGCATCGGCGAGCTGCTCTCGCACTGGGAGCCCTACGCGCTTGCGATCGCGGGCGTGCTCGGCTTCGTGCTGCAGCAGGTGTCGCTCGGCACCGGCAGGCTCGCGCCGTCCGTCGCGACCGTGTCGGTCGCGAACCCCGTCGTCGGGATCCTGCTCGGCATCGTCCTGCTCGACGAGCGCCTCAGCCGGCCGGCGTGGCACGTCGTCGTCGCGTGCATCGGCCTCGGCCTCGCGCTCGCCGGCGCGGTGGTGATCGCGGTCGCCCGCGAGACGGGCGGCAAGCACGGCGAATCCGTCGCCTCCGTCCCCGGAGCGGCGCCCGCATGACCACGACGCCGCGCCAGGACCTCCGCCGCGACGCGACGCCGGCGACGCAGGCTGCGCAGCGTCAGGTGCTCGACTCGCTGCCGTTCGAGGACACGCGCGACTTCGACGAGGCCGCCCGCGGGTTCGTCGCGCCGCTGCCGGACGACGGGGTGATCCGCGCCGACGACGGCCGAACGGTGTGGGACCTGTCCCGGTTCGCGTTCGTCGAGCAGGGCTCCGACGCGCCCGAGACGGTGAACCCGAGCCTCTGGCGGCAGTCGCAGCTCGTCGTGCAGGGCGGCCTCTACGAGGTGGTGCCCGGCGTCTACCAGGTGCGCACCGCCGACCTCTCGAACATCACCTTCGCCGAGGGACGCGAGGGCGTGATCGCGTTCGACCCGCTGATCTCGGTCGAAACGGCGCGCGCCGCGCTCGAGCTGTACTACGCGCATCGCCCGCGCAAGCCCCTCGTTGCCGTCGTGCTCTCGCATAGCCACGTCGACCACTTCGGCGGTATCCGCGGCATCGTCGACGAGGCGGATGTCGAGGCAGGCAAGGTCAGGATCGTCGCGCCCGTCGGGTTCCTCGAGGCCGCCGTGTCCGAGAACGTCATGGCCGGCAACGTGATGACGCGGCGCGCGACCTACATGTACGGCAACCTGCTGCCCGCCGACGCGAAGGGACAGGTCGGCGCCGGCCTCGGCGTGACGACCTCCAGCGGGACGGTCACGCTCATCCCGCCGACCGACCTCGTCACCGAGACCGGCCAGCGGATGACGATCGACGGCCTCGACTTCGAGTTCATGCTCGCGCCCGACAGCGAGGCGCCGGCGGAGATGCACTGGTTCATCGAGCAGTTCGCCGCAGTCACCGCGGCCGAGAACTGCTGCCACACGATGCACAACACCTACTCGCTGCGCGGCACGCGGATCCGCGACCCGCTCGCGTGGTCGAAGTACCTCGACCAGACGATCGACCTCTGGGGCGAGCGCGCAGAGGTGATGTACGGGATGCACCACTGGCCCGTCTGGGGCCGCGAGCGCGTGCTCGAGATGCTGGAGAAGGGCCGCGACGGGTACCGGTACATCAACGACGAGACGCTCCGCCTCGCGAACCAGGGCTACACGCCGGTCGAGATCGCGGAGCTGATCGAGTTCCCCGGCGAGCTCGGCCGCCACTGGGCGATGCGCGGCTACTACGGCTCCCTCAACCACAACGTGAAGGCGACCTACGTCAACTACCTCGGCTGGTTCGACGGCAACCCGGCGAACCTGCACGTGCACCCGCCGGAGGTTGCCGCCGCGAAGTACGTCGAGCTCGCGGGCGGCGCCGACGCGATCCTCGAGAAGGCGCGCGAGTCGTTCGAGGCCGGCGACTACCGCTGGGTCGCGGAGATCGTCAACCACGTCGTCTTCGCGGATCCCGACAACGAGGAGGCGCGCGAGCTGCAGGCCGACGCGCTCGAGCAGCTCGGCTACCAGTCGGAGTCCGGGCCGTGGCGCAACTTCTACCTCAGCGGCGCGCAGGAGCTGCGTGAGGGCGTGACGGAGCTCCCTGTGCCGACGGTCGGGCCCGACCTGATCAAGGCGCTGACGCTCGACCTCTTCTTCGACTACCTCGCGGTGCGAATCGACGGCCCGCGCGCAGCCGAGCGCGACCTGTCGCTGAACTTCGACTTCCCCGACGTCGGCGAGAGCCACAACGTCGTCGTCCGCAACGGCGCGCTCACCCACCGCCGCGGCCTGAAGGACGGCGCCGACGTCACGGTGACGATCCCGCGCCGCGTGCTCGACGACATCCTCCTCGGCCAGGGCAGCTTGGAGGACGCGGCCGCGTCGGGCAAAATCTCGGTCGAAGGCGACGCCGCGGTGATGAAGACCTTCGTCGGCCTTCTTGACACGTTCGAATTCTGGTTCAACATCGTGACGCCATGACACAGAAGACGATCAGATACGCAGGAGCGCTCGCGCTCGCCGTCATGTCGCTCTCGGCCTGCGGCGGCGACGACGCGAGCTCCGACCCGAACTCGGGGAACTACGACCCGGCGAAGACGACGTTGAAGGACGCCGGCCTCGAGGTGTGCGCCGAGGTGCAGCAGCAGGAGGCGCAGACGCTCGCGTCCGGCCCGGGCGTCACGAACGTGCGGTCGTTCGACGTCGCGAAGGACTGCAACGGCTCGAAGACGGCGCCCAACCAGATCAGCGTCTTCCAGTTCGACAGCAAGGAGGCCGTCGACGCGGGCGCCGCGAAGGTCAAGGCGGCGTTCCCCGACGCGGCGACGCTCCAGACCGGCCCGCTGATCATCGTCGCCACCGGCCCGAACAAGGAAGAGAACCTCGCGGCCGTGGAGAAGGCGCTGCCCGAAGGGCTCTAGTCGACGACGACGTGCGTGATGTGCAGGTCGTAGCGCTCGCGCGCGACGTCGACGACGCTCGCGCCGTCTCGAGCAGTTGCGAAGAGCAGCTCCTCGGCGGGAAACTCGCGCAGCCCGTCGTCCGCGGCCTGGATCGGGTCGAACGCCCCGACTCGCCCCTCCGCCTCGACGCCGATCGCCGCGAGGGCAGCGAGCGTCGCCTCGAGACCCTGCTCCGCGGCCGCGTACCCGCTCTCGTCGCCCGTCCACTTCGCGAGCCCTGAGCCCTCTGCCGGGGCGATGACATACGCGCGCGTCGGTCGGCCGGCGGCGCGGTGGAGGAGCCGGTCGCGGAACTCCTGCGAGGTACAGCTGCCGTCGGCGATCACGAGCACCCGGTGAACCCCCTCGTCGGCCCGCTCGAGCACAGGTGCGGCGTGCGCGGTCGCGTAGTTGCGTCGGCCGGCGTATACGGCGACGGCGATGGCAGCCGCACCGACGATCGCGGCACCGACGAGAAGCCATGCCCACAGCCCCGTAGCAGCCGCGACGAAGACCGCGAACAGCACGGTGAGCATCCCGAGCACGAGCGGCACCGCACCGAACTCGCGCCGGGTGTCCGCATCCATCGACTTCGGCATTTCGCGGATGATCGTACGCCTGTCGAGCGGCGACATCATCCCCTCTGGACGACGCCGGGGCCCGGCGCGCGACGGACGATCGCGGCGGGCAGATGGCCTGGAGCACCCGGTTCCGCCTCCGTCAGTACCTGAAGGGCAGCCTCTGGTTCACGCCGCTGCTCGGCTGCCTCGCGGGGCCGCTCCTCGCGAACCTCGTCATCGAGATCGACCGCTCGGTCTCGCTGCCGCCGATCTGGAGGTACTCGGCCGCCACCGCGAGCACGGTGCTGACGACGATCGTCGGCGCGATGGTCGCGCTCACCGGGTTCGTCATCACCGTGACGGTGCTCGTCGTGCAGATGGCGACCAGCACGTACTCGGCGCGCTACATGCGGCTCTGGTACCGCGACCGGCTGCTGAAGGCGCTGCTCACGGCGCTCGTGGGCGCGCTGACGTTCTCGTTCGCACTGCTCCGTCAGATCGAGAGCGACTTCGTCCCCGATCTCGGCGTCACGTGCGCCGGCACGCTCGTCGTGCTCGCGCTGCTGCTCTTCCTCATCTTCCTCGACCGCTGCATCCACCTCCTGCGGCCGGTCGCGATCGCGGCTCTGGTGGCAGATGCGGGCAACCGCGCGTTTCGCGACCTCTCGAGCTCGCCCGACGCCGCCGCGCCGCCGGGCGTGCGCGAGGGCGAGCCGGCCTTCGTCGTGCGCGCGCACGGGCGCGGCGTGATCCAGGCGATCGACGAACGGGGACTCGTGCGCTGGGCACGCGACCGCGACAGCGTGCTCCGCTTCCGCCGCGCGGTCGGCGACTCCGTCGTCACCGGCACGCCGGTCATCGAGGTGTTCGGCCCGGCGGGCGACGCCGAGAGCGGACGCGCCGAGCTCGGCGGCAAGGTCGCGCTCGGGATCGAGCGCACGATCGAGCAGGATCCCGCGTTCGCGCTGCGGATCCTCGTCGACATCGCCGAGAAGGCGCTCTCGGCAGCGGTCAACGACCCGACCACCGCGGTGCAGGTCATGAACCACCTCGCCGAGATGCTGCGCGTGATCGGGTCGACCGACCTCGCGACGCACGCCTGCTTCTTCGACGAGGAGGGCCGGCCGCGCGTGCTGCTGCCGTCGCGGCGCTGGGAGGACTACCTCGCGCTCGCCGTGACCGAGATCCGCGAGTACGGCGCGACGTCGATCCAAGTCGTGCGCCGGCTCCGCGCGATGCTCGACGACCTGCTCGACGACGTGCGTCCCGAGCATCGCCGCGCGGTCGAGGACGAGCTCGCCCGCCTCGACCTCACGGTCGCCGCGGCGTTCGGCGACTCGACCGACCTCGACCGCGCGAGCATCCCGGACCGCCAGGGCATCGGCGGCCCGACGGTTCCGGCGCCCGCTACGGCCGGGCCGGCGGCTGCGTGAGCTGCGCGAAGCCCGGCTCGGCGCGGATCGGGTCGAAGTCCGAGTCGCGCTCGGCCATGTCGCGCACCCCGTCCCACAGCTCGACCGCCTGCCCGAGGTGCCGGAGCGCGTCGTCTGTTCGGCCCGCGAGGCTCTCGCAGCAGGCGAGGTTGAACAGCAGGTCCGGGTGCCCGGGATGCGCGTCGACGAGCTCGAGGCCGCGGTCGGCCGCCGCCGCGAAGTCGCCGGCCTCGTAGAGCGGCCGCACCGGCTCCCACAGCTCGGGCGCCGGCCCGCGCATCATCCGGTCGGGCAGCCCGACCCACGGGTGCCGCCGCGACTCGTAGCCCGACTCGGTCGGCGGCGGGAAGGACGGGTCGGCGAACGAGCCGACCGAGACGACGATCAGGTCCGGCTCCGTCGGCTCGGTGTAGAACACCTGCGAGCCGCAGTCCGGGCAGAAGTGGAACCCGTGCTCCTTGCGATCGGCCTCGTCGGAGATCCGCGAGTAGGTGTTGTAGCGGCCGACGACCTGCACCTGATCCGGCCTGAACGCCGCCTGCATCCCGAAGACGCTGCCGGTCCGGCGCTGGCAGGCGAGGCAGTGGCAGATCGAGACGACGAACGGGTCGCCCGCCACCTCGAGGCGCAGTTGTCCGCAGTGGCAGGCGGCTTCCCGGGCGGCCATCGCGCGCCACCCTACCCGGCCGGGCCTCTCCCCGAGGTTGTGTCATCGGAGGAAACCGATGAGATCCGCGCGTCGATCCGGTCATGACGAGGAAGACCCGTGACAAGAGAAAGGACGAACCCCATGAAGCTGACGACCGTGACGCAAGTCACCGTCGATGGAGTGATGCAGGGAAACGGCGGCGCGTCGGATGAGGACCGCAGGAACGGCTTCGAGCGCGGCGGATGGGCGCTGGGCGTGGGCGACAGCGAAACGATGACGTTCATCAACCAGACCTACCAGCGCGCCGACGCGTTCCTGTTCGGCCGGCGGACGTACGAGCTCTTCGCCGGGTACTGGGGCGCCGAGGAGCGGGCTCGCGCCGCGGCGGAAGATCCGCGCAGCCACCCGATCACCGATGCCTTGAACACGAAGCCCAAGTACCTCGTATCGACCACGCTCACCGAACCGCGCTGGGCGGACACGACCGTCCTCTCCGGCGACGTCGCGGCGGCCATCGGCGAGCTGAAGGCGAAGCTGGGGGGTGAACTGCAGGTGCACGGCAGCGGTGGGCTGATCCGGTGGCTGCTCGACAACGACCTCGTCGACGAGATCACCATGCTCATCGTCCCCGTCGTCCTCGGCCAGGGCACGCGGCTGTTCCCCGACGCCGGCCCGGACATAGCGCTCGACCTGGTCGACTCGCGAACCGACTCGAAGGGCGTGACGATCCAGGTCTACCGGCCCGCCGGGCGCCCGCAGTATCCACCCGCCACCGCCGACCACAACGACGCATGATCCCTCGCTCTGTGCGCACGGCGATGGAGCACCGCGACGAAGCGGAGGGTGTCCGAAAAGGACAGTAGGGTCCGGGCCCGTGCGCCTGGTCGTCGCCCGCTGCGAAGTCACCTACTCCGGCCGCCTGAACGCGTTCCTGCCGGAGTCCACGCGGCTCCTGATGCTGAAGGAGGATGGCTCCGTCCTCGTGCACGCGGACGCCGGCGGCTACAAGCCGTTGAACTGGATGACCCCGCCGACCGTGATCGAGGAGGACGGCGACCTCGTCGTCGTGCGCAAGCGTGCCGGCCGCAGCGAGGACCGGCTCGAGATCCGGCTCGTCGAGGTGCTCTCCGACGTCGAGCACGACATGGGCGAGGCGGCGGCGCTCGAGAAGGACGGCGTCGAGCGCGACCTGCAGGAGGCGCTCGCCGCGCGGCCGGACGCGCTCGGTGAGGAGCTGCGCCTCGTCCGCCGCGAGTGGCCGACCGACATCGGCCCGGTCGACCTGATGTGCCGCGACCCCGACGACGGGTGGATCGCCGTCGAGATCAAGCGCGTCGGCACGATCGAGGCCGTCGAGCAGCTCACGCGCTACCTCGAGTTCATCCGCCTGGACCCCGCGAAGGCCGAGTGCCGCGGCGTCCTCGCCGCGCAGAGCCTCAAGCCGCAGGCGGTCGCGCTCGCGGAGTCACGCGGCATCTGCTGCGTCGAGGTCGACCTCGCGGCCCTCCGCGGCGAGCGCGAGCCCGAGCTGACGCTCTTCGCGCTGTAGCGACCGATGAGTTTCGGTCGTCGCCCCGGTCCAAGGGGCGACAACTCGTGAGAGGAGAAAACCGTGCAGCAGCGCATCGTCCCGAACCTGTGGTTCGACACTGAGGCCGAGGAGGCCGCCGAGTTCTACACGTCGATCTTCCCGAACTCGCGCATCGTCCACATCGCGCACTACAGCGAGGCCGGGCCGCGCGAGGCGGGATCGGTGATGGTCGTCCAGTTCGAGCTGAACGGCAACCCGGTCGTCGGGATCAACGGCGGCCCCGAGTTCAAGTTCAACGAAGCCGTCTCGCTGCAGGTCGTCTGCGACGACCAGGCGGAGATCGACCACTACTGGGAGCGCCTCAGCGACGGCGGCGAGGAAGGCCCCTGCGGGTGGCTGAAGGACCGCTACGGCCTGTCGTGGCAGATCACGCCGAAGGACCTGGACGAGCTCTTCGCCGGCGACCCCGAGCGCGCGAAGCGCGCGATGGAGGCGATGTTCGGCATGAGGAAACTCGACATCGCGGCGCTGAAGGCAGCCGCCGACGGCGTCACCGTCTAGGGCAGGACCGCGGCCTTCAGCAGGTCGCGTGGCGGGTCGGCAAAGAGCGCCGGCAGACCCTCGAGCCCTACGCGGTGCGTGACGAGCCGCTCCCACGGATACGCGGCGCTCGCGAGGAACGCGAGCGCCGCGCGCACCGTCGCGGGCGTGTGGTGGAACGAGCCGCGCAGCGTCAGCTCCTCGTAGTGCACGCGGTACGCGTCGACGGCCGGCGCCGCCTCGCGCGGCAGGCCGCCGAAGAAGAGCACGGTGCCGCCCGGGCGTACGAGCTCGATCGCCGCGCGCCACGCGTCCTCCGTTCCGGCGGCCTCGATGACGACGTCCGCGCCGCGGCCGTCGCCGGTCTCGGCGCCGAACGCATCCGCCAGCTCCTGCCGCTCCGGCCGGCCGCCGACGATCGTCGGCCAGCCGCCCGCGTCGGCGACGCACGTCGCGAGCATCAGCCCGATCGGACCCGCGCCGAGGATCGCGACGGTGTCGCCGGCGCGGATCTCCGCACGCTCGACGCCGCGCAGGCAGCACG